>SLTG01000025.1 GCA_007130045.1 Opitutales bacterium | reverse complement strand
TGCGCTTCAAGAACATGATGGCGCCCGATTTTATACTAAAAATCGTGCCTGTGAAGAGGGCAGGTCTACACTACAAGCCATTCTGAAAAACGCGGTCCCTTAACCATGCGGCCTACAGTCCCGTCAAAGGACGAAAAAACCGGTTTTTGCTGTCGAGTTGGTCAAGTCGGGTTAGGGTAAATAAGGACTTGTGAGAGATATGTGCTCATCGAATCGGTGAATGACACAAGTCCTCAATATGTCTCGCAAAAATGTTTTATCAACAGAAATCAGCGAAGATCGGCGGGGTCGCCAATCTGATGAAACTTTAAGATGTATCCTCGTCCCCTTTGGTTCATCGACACAAACGTCCTGGTTTCCGCCGCCCTAACCCCAGGCGGCGTCTGTGATCAGGTACTTCAACACGCCGTCGCCGGAGATTTTACCCCGGCATGGAATAATCTTATCCTTACCGAATACCGCGACGTACTCGCGCGCCCCCGATTTTGTCTTTCCCCGGAATCCCAAAACCGGCTGCTGGAATCCCTGCCGCGATCCGGATTTATTTACACCACCGAAAATGCTCCAACCCTGCCCGACAGCGATGACGGACGTTTTCTCGTGGTCGCCCTGGCCACCCAGGACAAGACCATTGTTACCGGAAATCCCCGGCACTTCCCTTCCCCGCTCATGAAAAAGCACGGTGTCACGATCCTGTCCCCACGCCAGGCGGTCCTTCGCCTCTCGCAGCCGTGACCTGGGGGCGCCTGCCCCATTCCTTACAGGTTGCCGCAAAAAGGATCCGGATCCCCTGTCATGGATTCCTTTGAACAAAAAAACAGCTCGCGGCTTCCCGAGCCAAAGTAATGATTCTGCCGTCAATGATTCTGCCTCATTGCGAAGAAAGAAGACTCGGTAGAATCGTTCGGGGATTTTTGGCAGAATGATTTACGGCAGAATGATTGGGGGGAAGGAGGGTTGGTGAAATGCTCGCTGGTCCGGTTCGACAGACAGAATTTATTTAACCACGGATTACTCGGAATACACGGAATTGAAGAGATTGATTCTTACAGGCCGGGGTTTCGGTGCGTCAGTGCGTCGGTGCGCCGGTTCGTCGGTGCGTCAGTGGGACGGTGCGGCGGTGTTTCGGTAGGCCTGTCCGTGAGGACAGGGGTGGGTTTGATTTGTAAGAAGAATCTCTGAAATCCGAGTCATTTGCAGCAACGTTCCGTGTATGACGATTCTACCCTGATGTTGCAAAAATCGCAGTACCGAGCACGAAGTGCGACACTAGCCTGAATTTCCTGGTGGACGCACATTCGCCGCGCAACCTGTGCGCGGTTCTTGCCGAACGCGGACACGACGTGAAGCATACGCTCGACCTCCCCGGGAAGATTGGCCTGGGCGAGGGTCTTAACGAACTTCCCGTTTGAAGACGAATCCCCTCGTTCCACCGTCGGGAGCCGTGTAATGCCCTACGAACTCCCACCCCTCATTTCCCAGTTCATTGAACCGATCGACATCCAAAACGCGGCCGGAATGTATTTGATGGGTATATTCCCACGATTGACTCGGTTCGGGCAACCTTGCGCCCGATGCGAACACAACAACCGCGCCCAGCAAAACACCGAACAAAACATTCCAAATCCTGAATTTTCTTCTCATTGTCTTTGTTTATTCCTTTCGCTCATTTCCCCGATGATTAATTGTCTGGCCCGCCTCGCGATCGTGCAAGGTGAGTCATCCGGAATTCCTCCCGGATGAAACTCGTTGCCGCAATCGCCGAACAAACCGAAAAGTCCTGGAGCATAAAATAAAATCTGAATACGCTCTCTTACCCTAATATTTCAAACGCGTTCTGGCAATGAGTTTTTAAGGTGTTTTTTTTCATAATGTTGTGAAATCTTATGACGCAAGGAAAGGCAGCGTACCCCGAAAGGTCCGGGTAAAGCACGGACCTCCTTTCAGGCCACTGAATTCGCTACGGAGCGATGTGCTTCAGCCGTCGCATCGAACCCGCAGCAAACAGCGAGGCGCCCAAATCTTCCTTCCCCCTAATCATTCTGCCGTAAATCATTCTGCCAAAAATTTCCGAACGATTTTCTCTTCGCAATGCGCCAGAATCATTACTTTGGCTCGGGACGCTGCGCGCTGTTTTTTTGTTCAAGGGAATCCAGGGCGGCGAATCCTGATCCTCTTTGCGCTCTCTGCGTCCCTTGGCGGCTAATCTCTCTTCTTCCGAAAGCACCGTCCCCCTGTCCTCACGGACAGGCCTACACCGAAACACCGCCACACCGTCCCCCTGTCCTCACGGACAGGCCTACCGAAACACCGCCGCACCGTCCCACTGACGCACCGACGCACCGACGCACCGGCCCCCCGTTTCCGGCGGAGTGCCGAATGACTTGCCCTCGGGCGGTTGATTTCTTGATAAAGGAGGAGGAGGCTTTCCCCGTTCGAGTGTTTTGCACGTCGACGCACTTCGCCGAAAATTTTCCGATCCGTTCCGTCAATTCCACAAACGCCATTGAACCTTCTTCATCGCTACATATTCAGAAGTCTCCTGCTCGCCAGTCTGCTGGCAGTCGGCGTATTCGCCTTCGTACTTATCGTCGGCAACGTGCTCAAGGATGTCCTCGGCCTTCTCACCGACGGCCAATTGAGCTTTCCCCTTTTTTTCCGCTTGCTCTCCCTGCTGGTCCCCTACGTGATCGCCTACGCCTTGCCGCTGGGAATTCTCACCGCGGTCCTCCTTGTATTGGGCCGACTCTCCGCCCAGCGCGAGCTCACCGCCATGCGCTCGGCCGGAATAAGCCTCTTTCAGATTTCCGCCCCGGTGTTTTTTCTCGCGATTCTCGGCGTCGCGTTCTCGGTAATGGTCAATTTTTACTACGCGCCCAACGCCCGCAGCCAATACCGGGAAGACCTGACGGCCTCCATCCGGGACAATCCCCTCAACTACATCGTGGAGAACCGCTTTGTGCGCAGTTTTCCGGGCTACGTGATCTACGTCGGAGAAAAAAGGGAGAACGAACTACGCGACCTCTGGCTCTGGGAGCTCGGTGACGAACGCATGGTGTCGCGTTTCCTGCACGCCGAGGAAGGCATACTCGGCTACGAAGAGGATACCGAGTCCATCCTCATGAGCCTTTACCGGGTATATGTGGAAACCCGCAGCCCGAGCGATCCCGAAAACCTGCGCGACGCCCGCGCTTCCCCTTCGATCGAGCGCGTCGCCGTTCGCCTCCCCCTAAGCAACATCCTGGACCGGCGTTCCGGCACGAAACGCTACAGCGACATGACATTCAATGAAATCCTCCAGGAACGCCGGGAACACCTGACTCAAAGCGAAGAGCAGCACCTTTCGCGGTTGGTGCGCATCCAGTTGAGCATCCAGGAGCGTTTCGCGATGGCGTTTTCGGTGCTTTCCCTCGCCCTCGTCGCAGTGCCTCTTGGAATCAGAATCCAACGCAAGGAAACCTCGTCGAATCTCGTCATCGCCCTTTGCCTGGCCATGGCGTTTTATTTTCTGATCATCGCCGTCGGTTGGTTCGAGAACCGTCCCGCGGTCCGGCCGGATCTCCTGGTCTGGATACCGAACATCATCTTTCAGATCACCGGTATCTGGATGTTTCTGCGGGTGGAAAAACTGTAACCTGGTCCGAATGGCGCTCCGTTAAGCCCAAAGTATACAGGCGAAGGCCCGATGCCGCGGGCTCCGGTCTATCACGGGATTTTTGACCACAGATTACACTGAATGCACGGATTCAAAGGCAGGGATTTCTTATCTGTGCCCGATCAATTGCCGGCGGACGCGGATTTACTGTTTACTCCCGCCCTGTCCTGCTCAACCCTGAAGATCGACAGCTGCTCGTCCGCCTCTGGACGAGTCGTTTTCACTTGAGAAATACAAAACGAAAACATGACACGAACAGCACTGGAATTCGTACCGCCCAATCTGGACGCGGGCAAGGAACGCGCCGTGGAAGAAGCGCACAAAATACGTGATCGCTCGCGCGAATGCGGAATTGAAGGCAAAATCGATCATCTGATGATTCCCGGAATGATCGTGGAAGACCCCGACCGGCCGGTTGAGATGAAGCCGAAGATGGATCCGCTGGACACCTGGAAAGCGGCGTCGCCGGAGCTTCCGGGCATGCGCGGACTCTGCACGCAGGTCACGGCGTTTCTCGACGAAACCGCACTGCGGCAACGCTTCGAAGACCTCCGCACCGCGGGAATCGACGGAATTATTTTTGTCGGGGTGCCCCGCACCATGGCGGACGGCGAAGGAACCGGCGTCGCGCCGACCGATGCGCTTGCGAACTTCAAGGAACAGGTACCCAACCGGGGAGCCATCCTCATTCCGACCCGCGAAGCCGAAGATGGGCGGTTCAACTTCAAATGCGAACGCGGCGCCACTTTCGGAATGACGCAACTCCTTTACTCCGACTCCATCGTCCGCTTCCTCAGGGAGTTCGCCGAGCAGCACCCGCACCGCCCGGAAATCCTGCTCTCGTTCGGTTTCGTGCCCAAACTCGAACAACGTTTGAAACTGATTCGATGGCTGATCCAGGACCCGGGGAATCCGCTCGTCGAAAAAGAACAGGAATTCGTCACCCGGCTCTCGGAAATGAGCCTGAAAGAAAAGAAACGCGAGTTGCTGGATCTGTACAAGCGCACGATCGACGGAGTCCGGGATTTGGGTTTTCCCATCAGCATCCATCTTGAAGCGCCTTACGGGTTCACCCGACCGGCATTCGAGACGTTTGCAACGCTCCTGGACTACTGGGAACCTTCGAAGGCTTAAGAATCCGGGCCGAACGGCTCGCGGGACGGGTCCGGGGGAACAGGATTCCACCGGCCCCGCCCTCGCTCCCCGTCGCCGGACTTGAGGACCTCGTTCTTCGCAAACCGCCGACAGTGCGGACGGCATTGAGAAACCGGACGCGATCACGGGAAACTAAAAGCTTGATCGATCCCGATAATACCGGAAGAACGTAGATCCCGGGTCCGAAGAACGTTTTCTCAGAATTGTCTTCGAAATAATTACGGACTCCGATTCCGGCATGGCTTCGCAACAACCAGAACCGTATTCCAATCCGTCCTCCGAAGAAAGTCCGTTCGCGGGATCCATCACCGAATCAAAGACGCCGTCGCTCCCACCCCGTTTGCTGTTCTGGCTGAAGGTCGCCGGGATAATCGCGGCCCTGTACTTCTTCATCGTCGGAGTGGGAGGGATGGGCCACGCTTTCAAGCTGTTCGGCGCGGAGTTTGCCGAGCGCGTGCTTGCGGCGACTGCGAATCCGTTCACCGGTCTCTTTATCGGCATCCTGGCCACCTCGCTGGTGCAGAGTTCATCCACATCGACCTCGATCATCGTCGGAATGGTCGCCGGGGGAGCGCTTTCTCCCGAAGGGGCGATTTTCATGATTATGGGCGCGAACATCGGGACTTCGATCACCAGCATCCTCGTCTCTCTCGGCCACATCCATCGTCCGCAGGAGTTGCGGCGGGCGTTTTCCGCCGCTTCCGTTCATTGTTTTTTCAACCTGGCCTGCGTCGCGATACTTTTCCCTTTGGAGTTGGCCACCGGATTTCTCAGGCGTACGGCAACCATATCGGCGGGTATATTCGAGGGCGCCGGAGGCATGCGCCTGAGCAATCCGCTCAAAGCAATGACGGAACCGACGATCGAGGCGATCGCCTGGCTGGTCCAGGGCCATCCGATCGTGATGCTGGTCGTCACCGTCGCGCTCACGTACGGAATGCTTATTCTGATCGTCAAGCTTCTCCGCAGCCTCGTCCTGAAGAAGCTCGAATATTTCTTCGATACTCACCTCTTCAGCACCTGGCAACGTGCGATGCTCTTCGGCATGGTGCTCACCTTCGCCGTTCAGACAAGTTCCGTCCCCACCGCGCTCGTCGTCCCGCTGGCAGGCGCCGGCGTTTTGAAGTTGATCCAGGTGTATCCGTACTGCCTAGGCTCGAACATGGGCACGACGATGACCGCCATGCTGGCCGCCCTGGCGACGGGCAGCGAGATCGCGGTGATCGCGGCGTTCGCCCACCTGTTGTTCAACGTCGTCGGGATCCTTATTATCTGGCCGGTCCCGGCGATCCGCAATGTCCCTTTGCGCGTGGCCGAGCGCATGGGTGAGTTGGCTTTCCGCAACCGGCTGGTTCCGGTTGCGGCTCTCTTGTTGATTTATTTTCTTATCCCGGCGCTGATTGTGTTTATAGTACGTTAGGAGGACGACCATGTGGCGAAATCTATTTAATCTGTTCCGCAAGGACACCCTGTTCACGCAGGCCATGAGTGAATCTCACCAGATGCTCGACATCGATCTGCAAATGTTCGAAGCGTCCGTCGAATCGCTGCGCAGAAGCAACGACGGCTCGATTCAGGTCGATCTCAAGGGAATGGACAAGGAGATCAACCGCTTCGAACGGGATGTGCGTGAAAAAGTACTCACGCACCTCGCCGTCAGCGGACCGAGCGATATCGCTTCGGGTCTCGTGCTTGTGAGTATCGTCATCGACATCGAACGCATCGGCGACTACGCCAAGAATATCTACGATCTCGCCTGTTACCACCCGGAACGGCTGCACGGGGGGAGCATGGAGGAGGCCGTCGCGGACGTCGAGGCCCGCACCACCAGCCTTTTCCGGGAGATGGTACGAGCCTTCCGGGAGAACGATCAGGAGAAAGCCCGTGAGATCATGACGAGCTACAAGGGCGCTCTCTCGACCGACTGCGAGAAGATCGTCGAACGGATCGTCGGGGGCAAGGCTCCCGACCTCAGTGGAGGGACCGGAGCGGCGATCGCGCTCTATGTCCGCTACCTCAAGCGAATCGGCGGCCATTCCCGAAACATCGTCACGAGCGTGGTTAATCCCTTTCCGAGAATCGGCTATCGCTACAAGAAGAACAAATCCAGCAATTTCTGAACCAGGGGCCCCGCACACAGCGCCGCTTTCCCGAAACCGGCCGGCCTATTTCGCTCCCGGCAGAAACCCGCGCTCGCTCTTCTTGCTGAATTCGAAATAGACCGCCGTTTCCGGGCATCCGTCCAGCCCCGCTTCGCGCAATGAATCCAATGCCTGCGACCGGTTCAGGTCGCCGCGGTACAGGATCCGGTAGGCTTTCTTGATCCGGGCCATCTGTTCCCGGGTAAAGCCCCCTCGTTCGAGGCCGATTTTGTTGTAGGAGCGGACCAGGCCGGGATTGCCGTCCGCGATGAGGTACGGAGGCACGTCCTGGACGATCTTCGAGCACCCGCCGATCATCGCCCAGCGTCCGATCCTGCAAAACTGGTGCGCTCCCGAGAGACCTCCAAAGACAACGTGGTCTTCAATCACGACGTGGCCCGCCAGCGTCGTACCATTGCTCAGGATCACATGGTTTCCGATCCGGCAATCGTGCGCCACGTGTGCGTAGGCGAGAAAATGATTGTCACTGCCGATCTCGGTGAACTCCCCGTCGCAGGTCGCCGTATGAACCGTGCAGAACTCCCGAAACACATTCCGATCGCCAATCCGAAGACCGGGACTCCCACCGCGATACTTGAGATCCTGCGTCTTCAAGCCGATGCACGCATAGGGAAAAATATCGCAATCCGCGCCGATCGTTGTGAATCCCTCAACGACGGCATGGTGCCGGACGCGGGTCCTGTCCCCGAGCTTCACCTGAGCGCCGACCCAGGCGAAAGCCCCGACACTGACGCCCTCTCCAAGTTCGGCGCCTTCCTCCACAATTGCCAGCGGGTGTATGGGAGATGAACTCACGCGGAATAAAGAACCGCGTCGGGTGTCCGCTGTCGAGAGGAAAGGCACCGAAGATCCGGCACGTTTGAAAATGCCTTCCCGAGGGCCGAGGATCCGGCGCCCTTTCACCCCGGACGCTTTAAACGGATTCCGGACAACCTTTCCCGCTTCAGGTGCTGTCACCCGGCTCTTCGATCACAAACATCAGCTCCGCCGACGAAACCACTTTGTCGTCCACTTTGCAGACCGCCTCCGCGACACCGATCTTCGTTCCGCGGGACTTCGTCAGTTTCACTTCGATCACCAACTGGTCCCCCGGAGTGACCGCCCGACGGAACTTCACCTTGTCGCAACTCATAAAGAAGGCAAGCTTCGCCCGGTTCCTGATCTTCCGAAGCATCAACATGCCTGCCGCCTGGGCCATCGCTTCGATCTGGAGCACGCCGGGCATGACCGGCTCCCCCGGGAAATGCCCCTGGAAATACGGTTCGTTGAAACTGACGTTCTTGACCGCGACCAGCCGGGAGTCGTCCGAAACGTTGAGGATCCGATCGATCATGACAAAAGGATACCGGTGCGGAAGTGTTTCGAGAATCTGTCCAATATTGAACGAGGTCGCGTCCGGATCCATGATCCGAGGTTTCTTCACGACAGCTTTCTTTCCTTTTTTCGCCGCCTCCATTCGCTCGTAAAGAGCCTGCGTAAGCTCGGAATTCACCGCGTGACCGGGCCGCATCGCGATAATGTGCGCCTTCAAGGGAAGGCCGAGGAGAAACACGTCTCCGATAATATCTATGATCTTGTGCCGAACGAACTCGTCCGAAAAACGGAGCGGCTCCTTCGAGAGAATCTTGTCGCCTTTCAGAACCACCGCGTTCTCCAGGCTGCCCCCGCGTATCTTTCCCATTTTCAGGAGCCCCTCGATCTCCTCGTAGATCGTAAAAGTACGCGCGGCGGCAAGCTGCTCCATGTAAACGTCGGGATCGATCTCGATCGAGAGATGCTGGGTATGCACGCCGCGATCATCGGTGGAAGTACAGGAAATCTTCAATCCGTCGTACGGGAGAGCGACGATCGACGAGTTGTTCCGGGTGACCGAGACCGGGGCGTCAACCGCGTAATACGTTCGGTTCGCATCCTGTTCGACGGGCCCGGCAGCCTTGATCGCCTCGACGAACGGAAGCGCCGAACCGTCGAGGATGGGCGGTTCGCTCGCGTTCATTTCGATCAAAACATTGTCGATTCGGCAACCGTGAAGGGCGCTCAGCACGTGTTCGACGGTGTGGATTTTCGTGTGCCCCGACGAGAGCGTCGTGCTGCGCACCAAGTCGGTCACCAGAGAAATATGCGGCCGGATCTCCGGCTTGTTGTAAAGGTCCACCCTCCGGAATACCACCCCATGCCCCGCCGGGGCCGGCTTCAGGGTCAATATCACATCATCCCCGGTGTGAAGGGCTTTGCCCTTGACGGTGGCCTCACGCTGAATCGAGCGTTGCTTCATAAATCCTTGTCACTTGAATAAAAACCAAACCTTGTAACCCTGTGCCGATTTCTTGTAAAGCACCATAACCGGCGAGTCTTTCCCGAACGCGGCACTCGTGCCGTTCGGGAGCCGGAGCCCGGTTCGTTCCACCGGTTCGCCCCGCCGCTCATTCCGTTGCGCGCGCGGCGTGTTCGCGAATCGCCTCAACCAGCGCGCCCAGACTCTGCCGCTCAGGCTCGACTTGAACCGTAACGCCGCTTGACTTGAGTTTTTCCGAAGTCACCGGACCAATGCTGCACGCCTTTGGAACGGTCGCCTCCGCGCCGGGCTTGAGCCGCGCAGCCTGCTCCGCGAAAGACTGCACCGCCGAGGAACTCGTAAAGATGATGTAGTCCGCGCCCCGCTCGCGAAAATCCTTTACCGCCGGCACGTCCTCCAGGCGTTCCAGTTCAGTGCGGTAAACGGGCAGCCGGTCAACAATGGCAAACCCTTCGGACTGAAGGCGCGAGATCAGCTTGTCGCCTCCCAGGCTGCCGGTCACGACCAACACCTTGGCGTTGTCCAGGCTCCCCGTCTCGATCAGCGCGTCGGCCAACGCTTCGCCGGTCGCCTTCGCGGGCACGATTTCCGGGATGATCCGGTAAGCCTCGATCGCGCGCGCCGTCGCTTTACCGACCGCCGCAATCCGCATCGCCCCAAGGGAACGAATGTCCGGATACTTCTCCAGGAAGTACTCGAAGAAAAACTTCACCCCGTTCGCACTGGAAAACACCAGCCAATCGTAAGCTCCCAATTCGGCGAAAATCTCGTCCCATCGCTTCGGGTCGTGATCGGCACTCACCCGCACCAACGGAATCTCCAGCACCTCGGCCCCGAGGATTTCCAGCCTGTCCCGCAGTTCGCCCGCCTGGGCGCGATTCCGGGTCACCGCCACCCGCCGGCCGAAAAGCGGCCGCGACTCGAACCAGTTCAGCTTGTCGCCCCAGGCAACCACGTCGCCGACAATCACCACGGCGGGCGCTCCCATGCCGGCCGCTGCAACACGGTCGGGCAACTCGCCCAGAGTGGCCCGGCACGTTCGCTGACGGGCGACCGAAGCCCATTGCACGACCGCCGCGGGGGTGCCCGGATCCCGCCCGCCCTCGATCAACGCGGCAACGATTTCGCGGAGACGGCCCATACCCATGTAAATGCAAAGGGTTGAATCCAGGGCCCCAAACGCACGCCAATCGATTATCGTCGCCTTTTTCAGGGGATCTTCGTGACCGGTCAGGAAAACCACCGAGGAACTCGTGTTCCGCTGCGTCAAGGGGATGCCCGCATACCCCGCCGCTGCAACGGCCGCGGTCACCCCGGGAACAATCTCGAATGAAATCCCCTGCTCGACAAGCCGTCGCGCCTCTTCTCCCCCGCGCCCGTACACGAACGGATCGCCGCCCTTGAGCCGAACGACCTCGTTTCCCGCTTTCACTTTCTCGATGAGGATCTCTTCGATCCTTTCCTGTTCGATGCTGTGAAACCCCGCCTGCTTCCCCACGTAGATCGTCTCGCAATTCCGCCGGCACGCGGCGAGCAGCCCGGGATGGACCAGGTAGTCGTAAACCACCACGTCGGCCTGCGACAGGAGCGCCTGCGCGCGTACCGTGATCAGGCCCGGATCCCCCGGTCCCGCGCCCACCAGATAAACTTTGCCTTGTTTTTCAGTCATTCGAGCACGAAGCAAACCTTGAGAAATGCCGCTTCAAGCGGATCAAGTCAAGCGGCGTTCCCATCGCGCCCGTGTGATTCCACGGCAATGCCCTCACATCAACCCCAGGTCCGCGATCGCCTCCCGAACCGCCCCCTCGATTTCCTCCGCGCCTGCCGCAGGCAAATCGACCTTGCGATACCCGGTCGTCTCGTGAAAAATCTCCAGGCGCCCGTCGCGATAATGCGCGCCGAACGCCGTGTGACACCCGCCTCCGAGAGCGGCCAAAAACGCGCGCTCCGCGGTGACCGCCACCGCTGTCCCGGTATCGAGCACCGAACGCAGCTCGCCCGCAAGATCGGCCCGGCACTCCAGGGCGATCGCGCCCTGGCCCGGCGCGGGAACCATCTCCTCGATTTCGAGTTCCCGGAATTCCAGTCCCGGCGAATCTTCGATGCCGAGCCGGCGCAGTCCCGCGGCGGCCAGAATCGTGCCATCGGCCTCCCCTCCGGCTATTTTCCGCAGCCGGGTCCCCACGTTTCCGCGAATCTCCTTCCATTCGACTTCGGGAAAAAGACGGGCCGCCTGGGCGCGCCGGCGCGGGCTGCCTGTGGCGAGGCTTTTTGGATGCGAACACCCCTCCCGCAACACGAGAACGTCGTTCGGACGCTCGCGCGGAAGAAACCCCGCGATCGCGAGGCCGTCCGGCAGAGTCGTCGGCAGATCCTTGCAACTGTGGACCGCCGCGTCGGCCTCGCCGCGGAGCAGCGCTTCCTCCAGCTCGCCGGTAAACAGCCCCTTCCCTCCACGGGCTTCCAGAGACCACGCCTGCTGACGGTCGCCGGTGGTCACCAGTTCGAGACGTTCGAACCGGGCGTCCGGCCACCGCCGTCCCAGGTACGCGGCGACGAGCCCGGTCTGTTTGAGAGCCAAGGCGCTTCGCCGGGTAGCGAGCGTGAAGGTTGCCTTCATCCTGAAATCCGTGGATTACCTCCTGAACTCAGGATGGCAAAATCAGAATCATGACTCAGCTTCCGTACGAGGCCTGGACTCCCTTTATGTTCTTCTTGGACACCCAGGGCATCAGGCCGCGAAGACGTTTGCCCGTCTTCTCGATCGGATGTTGTTCGCCGGCCTTCATCAACGCCTTGTAGTTCTTCAGACCGCCCTCGTATTCATTCACCCACTCCTTCGCGAACTTGCCGCTCTGGATTTCCTTCAGGATCGTTTTCATCTTCTTGCGGACCTGTCCGTCGATGATGCGGGGACCGCGGGAAACGTCGCCGTACTTCGCGGTCTCCGAAATCGAAAACCGCATGCCCGAGATACCGGATTCGTTGATCAGATCGACGATCAGTTTCAACTCGTGGAGGCATTCGAAGTACGCCATTTCCGGCTGGTAGCCCGCTTGGACGAGCGTCTCGAAACCGGCCTGAATGAGGGCGGTCGTTCCGCCGCAAAGGACGGCCTGCTCCCCGAAAAGGTCGGTTTCCGTCTCTTCCTTGAACGTGGTCTGGAGGACGCCCGCCCGCGTCCCCCCGATTCCTTTGGCCCATGCAAGTGCGATCTTTTTCGCCTTTCCGGTCGCGTCGTTGTGAATCGCGATCAGGCTCGGCACGCCCCGGCCTTCCTTGTACTGACTGCGCACGACGTGACCCGGGCCCTTCGGCGCGACCATAATCACATCCACGTTTTTCGGGGCCTTGATCAATCCGTAGTGGATGCAAAAACCGTGACTGAAGAGGATGCACTTGCCGTCGGTCAGGTTCGGCTCGACGTCCTTTTCGTAAACGCCCGGCTGCTTCATATCCGGCACCGCCAGCATGATGACATCCGCTTTGCGGACGGCTTCAGCCGTGTCGAAAACCTTGAAGCCGAGCTTGGTCGCGACCGGCCGGGACTTGCTTTTCGGGTAAAGGCCGATGATGACGTTGCAACCGCTCTCCTTCAGGTTGAGCGCGTGCGCGTGCCCCTGGGATCCGAACCCGATGACCGCGACGGTCTTCGAGCTGATCGATCTCAGATCGGCATCTTTATCAGTATATACTTTTGCTGGCATGTCTTTCTATTGGGTTTTGGTTGGGAAAAGTTCTCAGCGGGCCATGGCGAGTTTGCCCGTCCGCGCAAGTTCCTCGATCTTGAATGGCGCGAGCAGTTCGAGGAACGCGTTGATCTTGCCTTCGTCTCCGGTGATCTCGATGACCACGGATTCCGCGGCCACATTGATGATCTTCGCGCGGAAAATATCGCAGATCTGCATCACCTCGGAACGGTTCGTCGAATCCGATCCGAGCTTGATCAGCACCATTTCCCGGTCCACCGACTGGCCCGCGACAAAGTCCTTCACCTCGATCACATTGATCAGCTTGCGCAACTGCTTCATGATCTGATCCAGGGTGGTGTCGTCGCCCTTCACCACGGCCGTGATGCGCGACAGCGTCGGATCCTGCGTCGGCGCCACGTTCAGGGTGTCGATATTGAAGCCGCGCCCGCTGAACATGCCGGCGACACGCGCGAGAACGCCGAATTTGTTTTCGACCAGAACTGAGATGGTATGCCTCATAAATAGTGGTTTGGGTGGACGGCGAGGGATTCGAACCCCCGACCCCCTCGGTGTAAACGAGATGCTCTAACCAACTGAGCTAGCCGTCCGGAAAGAAAGGAGCTTAAAGGATGCGCAGGCCGGTTAGGCAAGAAAAAAGCGGCAAGGCTTCGGAACACCGCTTCTACCTTTCCCCTTCCTCCTCCCGTTCAATCAGTAGTTCGGCGATTTGAATGGCGTTCAACGCCGCGCCTTTCCAGAGCTGATCGCCCACCACCCAGAAACTCAGGGCGTTGTCGAGCGCCGAGTCCAGGCGCAACCGTCCCATCGCGCAGTTCACCTTCCCGGCGCGATCCAGCGGAGTCGGATAAATGAGGTTGGCCGGATCATCCACCAGGTCGCACCCCGGAAATTCATTCACCGCCCTGCGGGCTTCGTCGAGGTCCACCACCCGCTCGAACTGCGCGGTGATCGCTATCGAATGCGCGCGGAATACCGGCACGCGCACACAGGTCGCCGAAACTTTCAGAGAAGGCTGATCCATTATTTTCCGGCTTTCGTTAAGCAGCTTCAACTCCTCCTTCGTGTATCCGCCGTCCATAAACACATCCACGTGCGGAAACAGATTGAAGGCGATCGGATGCGGATAAACCTTCGGTTTCGACTCGGTGCCCCCGACGTACGCGCGCACCTGGGAATCCAGTTCCGCGATCGCCTCGGCGCCCGATCCGGAAACCGCCTGGTAAGTCGCGGCGATCACCCGCTTCAATCCGAATTCGCGATGAAGCGGATACAACCCCATCAGTGCGATCACAGTCGAACAATTCGGGTTCGCTATTATCCCTTTGTGCGCGTACGCATTCCCGGGATTGATCTCCGGCACCACCAGGGGAACGCCTTCATCCATCCGGAACGCGGAACTGTTGTCGATTACCACGCACCCGCGCTCGGCCGCGGCCGGGGCGAGATCTCGCGAAATCGACGCGCCCGCGCTGAATATCGCCATGTCGAGATCGCCGAAAACCTCGGGCGTCGCTTCCTCGATCGTCCAGGTGCGCCCGCCTTCCGTCACCGTCTTTCCCGCCGAACGCGCGGACGCCAGCAAACGCAGTTCCGCACACGGAAATTTCCGCTCCAGCAGCAACCGGATCAATTCTTGACCGACCGCCCCGGTCGCGCCAACAATCCCTATCTTAATTTCTTTCTTCAATGGACAATTCTCCTTTGCTCGAAAAGATCATCGTGGAGGCGCGGAGGCACGGATTCAAGCCTACAAATCACCTCATTCACGTGTCCATCGCCGGACAGCGCATGGAGGTTTTTCAGGGCGGGAATCGAATCGCCGCCTACACCGTATCGACTTCGAAAAATCCGCCTTCGTGCCTTGCGGACTCAAACGGGACCCCGGACGGCCTGCACCGGATCGCCGATAAGATCGGCGACGACGCGCCCCTTGGCGCCGTCTTCAAAAGCCGCGTGCCCACCGGCGATTTTTACTGGGACCTCGACCGTGAAAATCTCGTTACCACCCGCATCCTCTGGCTCGAAGGGCTTCAGCCGGAACACAACCGGGGAGGCGACCGCGACAGCAGGGACCGCTACATCTACATTCACGGCACCAATCACGAAGACCGCCTCGGCCAGCCCCAGAGCGGCGGTTGCATCAACATGAGCAACACCGACGTCATCGAACTCTACAACACCGTCGAACCCGGCGCCCTCGTCTGGATCGACCGGGATTGATATACTCCCCGTCATCAGCTTTTCGGATTCTACTCCCCTTCAAATACTCGATCATTCCCCTCTTGAGAGCTGGGCATTGTTCATAAATTTTCTGCGGAACACTATCGAGGATTTCGTTCAAGCTGGTT
>SLTG01000096.1 GCA_007130045.1 Opitutales bacterium | reverse complement strand
GATTCAGGTCATCGAATATTCCCTGAACCAGCCGGGCATTCATCAGAAGCCCCTCGATTTTATGGCCTTGCCATGTCTGTCCGGCGTAGGTGAGTTCACCGTTGATAAAGAACTGTTCGCCTTCGATGGAGACGACGGTGTGGCGTTCGGCCAGAAGGTCCGCCGGCGTAAGCAACGGGCCGGCCGCCGCGGCGATGAAAGGCAATAAGGCGAAGCAGCGAATACGGCTGAAAAGCGAGCGTAGAAGTCCGATGTGTTTCATGGAAACAAACCAAAACGCATCCCCCCGGGGGGGCAAGGAAATTCATTGGTTTTCATATTGCATTCACCGCGGTCGTTGGCGAGATCACCCCGGTTTTTCGCCGGGCGGCGCCATTTTCACGATTCTAGGATCGAAGCGGGCGAGGATTTCGACGAGATCCTCCTGCGCGGCCATGACCTGGTGGATGTCCTTATACACCCCGGGGACTTCATCGGTTCCGGCGGAAAGAACCCACACGCCGGCCGCTTCGATTTCTTTGCGCACATTGCCCCAGGCGAACGTGTCCTTGGCCTTCTTGCGACTCATCACCCGGCCCGCGCCGTGAGCGGCGCTGTTGAGGGATTCCGGGTTCCCCTTGCCCCGAACGACGAATCCCGGCGTGGCCATCGATCCGGGAATGATGCCCAGCACCCCTTCGCCCGCCGGAGTCGCGCCTTTGCGGTGAACGATGACTTCCCGTTCCTCACCGCCAATGCGATGCGTTTCCTTCCATGCGAAGTTGTGATGGTTTTCCAATTCCAGCAGCGAAGGAACTCCGAATGCTTTCGCGATGTGCCGGTGGATGACCGCGTGATTGGCCGCCGCGTACCGGCCCATCAGGTTCATCGACTCCCAGTACTCCCGCCCCGCGTCGCTCTCCAAATCCAACCAGGCCAGGTGTTTCAGGGGCTTCGGCAATTCGCGATGCCGGTCCAGAGCGATCCGGCTGTAGTACGAGCAGACCTGCGCCCCGAGCCCCCGCGAACCGCTGTGACTGAGCAGTGCCAGGTAGCTCCCCGGCTCCAACCCGAGACCGGGCCAGCTCACGGTCAATTCCCCGAATTCGACGAAATGATTGCCCGAGCCGCTGGTCCCCAACTGCGCCCACGCCTTGTCCTTGAATCGGCGGGTGACCGGCGAAACGCTCCAGTCGTCGTCCATCACCGCATGCTCCCGCCGCCGATGGAAAGCCGCGCCCATACCAAACCGCGTTTCCTTTTCCAGCATGCCGGCAAGATGATCCTTCTCCCCCGGCAACCGGTTGACCGGCCGGTCGAAAACGGTCATCTTCATACGGCAGGCGATGTCCACACCCACGGCATAGGGAATAACCGCTCCCTCGGTCGCCAGCACACCGCCGATCGGCAGACCGTAGCCGACGTGCGCGTCCGGCATCAGCGCGCCGGCGACAGCCACGGGCAGGTCGCAGGCATTGGCCATTTGCCGCACGGCTTCGTCTTCCAATCCCGAACCCCACATCCGCCATGGCGCGGATTGGGAACGCGGTGAAAAACGAATCCTGCCGAGTTCACGCGCCAGCGGCCCTTTTTCCGGGTCCTCTCGAAACAATTCCGGAGCGGCTACAACAGCCGTCAACTCCTCGCGCAAATCCTCCGGATTCTTCCCGGCCTCCGCGGCCGAATGGATCCATTCGAAAGCCAACCCCATGGCCGGTCCGTCCGGAATCCCCAGCCGCTTGAGCTCCTTTGCGTTCATCAAGTCACCAATGCATGCAAAGGCCAGGTGCCGTCAACTCTCAGGATTCCGCCTTCGCAACAAACTCCAGGTCTTTGTCACGGTGGCCACTACGATTTTGCCTGGCATGAGCAACCCGGATAGCGTTCGCATGAAACGGTTGTAGTGTTGCTCGGGCGTCCAGGCGGGATTGTATTTGCCGCGCGGATTGCCGCCGAAGATCCCGAGGTTGTTCCGGTCGTATTCCGGAGTGACCGCCCAGCAAACACCGAGGTAAGCCAACAGCACCCAACCGTAATGGAGGTTCAGCTTCGCCAGCGCGTTCCCGGTTTCCACGAACTCACCCATCTCAACCAGGAAATACCGGATCCCGAAGTACGGTCCCGCCACGACGACCACGGTCAATACCCACATCAGCCCGTACCGCGAATAAAACGCCGCCCCCCGGATTGATTCCGGACTCTCCGTCGCCGCGGGCACCTCGCTTCCCCAGCCGCATTCGGAACACACCGGTCCCTCCGTTCCGTCACTCCGGGACTGTCTCCGGGTCTCCGCGTTGCAAACCGGGCATTTCATGAGGATACTTTTTCCGTCCGTTCCAATTCCGGTCCAGAGCCTACGGATCGCCCCGCTTTCCGGCAACGAGAATCTCTTCCCCCGCCGATTTCCTTCGCACCCTGCCGAAGCCCGGATCGGAATCCCGATCCAATTAAAAATCACCGCGTCACCAGGCGCACCTGGGTCGCATCGTTCACAAGGTGTCCGCCAGGTTGCGGAAGAACTTTCCCGAACCGTAGCGAACGTTCCAGAGGGTGCGATCGAACGACAAAACGGCCTGCGCGCCCAAGCGCTCTTCCGCGTCAAAACCGGATACCGTCCCGTCTCCCCCACCCCCTCCAATGCAATCCGCGGCGAGTAGATCATCGTTCGGCTCAACAATGAGCCCGGGAGATTTCGAATCAAGGTTTACGAGTGGCTATCTGAGAATTTCCGGCAGCGAGGCGCAGTTCGACACACAACCCGCCTCCGCGCCTCAGCGGGTGACGCAACCCCAAGAACCTCAAACCGGAAGAACTCGTACGGAGACGCAAGGACGCCGGGACGTTATGTCGTTCACTATGAATTCTCGCCTCCTTGGCGCTGGCGATCGCCGCTTTCGGGCAAACCCGCGAATTAACTTTGGAATCCACCGATGAATTCATCCATTCGTGGCCCGGCCCCGGGGTGTTGTCCGAAATTGGAATTACGGGACGAACGGGACGAGTCAATACATTCGAACGCAAATCAACTGGTGGACAAATGGAGATCTCCCCCGGCAAGTACTGAAACAGGCCGAGGAGCTGTGCATCGTTTGCACAATATGAACAGCAATTGACCTGATCGCCTACGGCTCGCCGGGTACCTCTTTCGTAAAAGTTTTGCTTGACTGCTATTCTATCGCCGCATACAACGAGCGGATATCACCGTGATGCGGCACTTCCTTCTGGAAGCCAAATTCGACAAACGAAGTCAGTCGTTCTCGTTCGAACCACGCATGATTCGGATCAATTATATCTTATTGAAAGGATTACCAGAATGCACCGATTAATAGCGACACCCTGCCACGTGTGTAAGACATGCGTTATGAGTGTGACATCCTTAGTTTTGTGTTTTGGGGTACTGGCACATGCGGGCAACGAGTTGGCGCAGCCGATTGTCGGGCCGGACGTTGTTTTCGAAGAAGTCAACGGACTGGTTGCGGTTGAGGCGGAACATTTTTACAAACAGACGCTGAACGACGTGCGCCAATGGTACATCATCTTTGACGAGACGGTACCGGATGTTCAGCCGAACCCCAGTCCCTCGCATGTTGAGGGGGCCAGCGCCGGCGCCTACATCAAGTGTCTCCCGGATACACGGGTCACACATTCCGACAGGCTGATTCACGGCGAGAATTTTTCCAATGTCCCGGGGAAGCTGGCCGTAGTGCATTACAAGGTGCATTTCAATACGCCGGGGCGCTACTATGTCTGGGTGCGGTGCTACTCAACCGGGACGGAGGACAACGGCATTCATGTTGGCTTAAACGGTGAGTGGCCCGAAAGCGGTCAGCGGCTGCAATGGTGCCAGGGTAAGCACTCCTGGCGGTGGGAGAGCAAACAGCGCACTCAAGAGGTGCACTGCGGCGTGCCGCACCTTATTTATTTGGACATCCTGGAGCCAGGCGTTCACGACATTCAATTCTCGATGCGTGAAGACGGGTTTGAGTTCGACAAGTTTATCATGACGCAGGACCGGGATTTCGCACGGCCGGACGATGCCGGACCGTCGCCGCGGCTGAAGTCCGGTACGCTGCCGGCGCCATTGGGGGCTGTAGCCCCGCAAAAAAGATCGCCTAAGACCGAGGTGACGATCGAGGGCGAACAGTTCTTTATCAACGGTGAACTCACCTACGCCGGACAGACATGGCAAGGCCATAAAATCGAGGGGCTTCTGATGAATGCCCGGCTGGTTCAGGGAATATTCGATGACCTGAATC
>SLTG01000111.1 GCA_007130045.1 Opitutales bacterium | reverse complement strand
TCGTCTCCAATGCCTCGCGCTCCTCTTTCGTCAGGGTGACTCGATATCTGGCCATGCAAGGAGCATGGCACTCATCAGAGCGTTTTCAATGCGAAAGTTTATGTGTTACACGATACTAGTCGCGGCCCGTCCGCTTTCGGATCCCCCCGCAGGGTGAGGATGGGAACTCACCGTGGTTGCCTCGAACAACGAGAAAACATCCGGAGATTTCACCGTCGAGAAAGAGATCGGTGGACATACAGAAAGACACTTCCCAAAAGCAGTCCCGCCCCCGCCATAATCCAATCCACTCGCATCCAAGGAACAGGAAAAACAATCCCAATACCTGTCATTGGGTCCGGAAAGAGGAAATGGTAGAGCAAAATCACCAAAGGGAAAAGGTACAGGACGAACGAAGTCAGCAGGGCAAAACGCCGCAGGAACGTGCCTTCCTTTATTCCTTTTGAAAAGGAATCGAATGCGAAGAGGACCAGACCCAACCAGGCAATGAGGAGAAGTAGCAAGGTGGGACCGGCCAAGAGTATTTTTATAACCTGCCCTGTTCCCGGCCCTTGCATCTGGGGGATCTGTAAAAGCATGATATTGGCCGCGCTTACAAGCAGAATGAACGGAAACAAGCTCAGAATGCTGATCAACAGCCCCGCGACGCCAACCACGGGTTTTGGGGTCAGGTTTCGCATGACAATTCTCCCGGCGAGGCGCGGCCTCGGTTCGGACGGCGCCGCAGGGGGTCGGTACACGAATTCTTGATTTTTGAGGGAATCAAAGCGGTCGAACGTGGAACTTCGCCATCAACCAAGTCAATTTGAGCTGTCCGGAGCTCCTCGGACCCCCACCTCATCCGGAGTCCCTCCCGTGACGTCCGCGCTTGGGCGAGAATGCCCGGAAACGGCGCACGCCACCCTGCCCCCGAAGCGCTCGCAAGTGAGCAAGCCACGTGAACTGCTTCTTGTTTCCGCCGGAGCCCGGCCGGTATGTCCAGCGCCTTCATATCCAGCTGCCCACCGTGATTTTGTCATCAGCCCCCCTTCACAGGCTGAATTAGACGCATTTGGCGAGCGAGAGTCAATGCCGGTTGGGTTGTTGACTTTAGCCCGTAGCTTCGACGATCCCGTCCGGTACAGGCAACGCCGGCGGCGCTATTGTTTAAAAGGGCAGTCGGCGGCAGTCATTCCCTCTCCTCTTGGCCGCGGCGAGTTGTCGAGAAAAAACCTCGCCTCCTGTTGGAATTTCAACTTGCCGGCAGTCTCTCGCGGATGCTCGTCGCGCAGGTGGCCGTAGACACGCATGGCGAGCGCTCCGCCATCTTTGTGCCCGAGCCACCGGGAAAGAGTTGGAATATCCACACCCGACTCAATGCAGACGGTCGCGAAAAGGTGCCGAAGGTCGTGATGAGTGATCCGCTCGATTCCGAGGACTTCGCACGCCCGACCGATCGATTTCCGACCTTCCCCGACTCGATGGATCTCCTTCAACTGATCGGCCAGCCGGAGATTGGCGACAGTCCAGGTCGTCGTCCTGAGTGACCGCCATATTTTCTTCTTGCCGACTATCGTGCGAAGGTAATACCTTCCACTTTCTCCGTGACGATAAAGGCATTGCACGGACGTTCCTTCCCACACTAGGTTTTGTTTTCGGTTTTTACTCATGGGGACTTATCGTTTCGCCTATAGCGTAGAAGACAGGTGTAGGAAGCCGTCAAAAGTAATTCCCTAAGTTGCGGAAATTCAAAAGTTTGCCTCCCTAGCTCAATTGGCAGAGCAGTTGACTCTTAATCAATTGGTTCCGGGTTCGAGTCCCGGGGGGGGTACCAGCCGCCGGCGCGTAGCTTGATCGGCGGAGCAACTGATTTGGATCCCGAACTATTCAAAACAAAAGGAAATACGTATATGCGTCATCTTGTGGTAAGAATGTTAACCGCAGGTCTTTGTTTGAATGCTTGCATCAGCCAGGCGGATGAGGAACAGCGAATGGACAAACCTGATCAGGAAGCGGATAGAACCGCATTTGAGCGGGCGAAACAGGGGGAATGGCGAGAGGTTTTCTTTGATCCTGGGACCGAAAATTGGCAGGAGAAGTGGTTTCTCGACGGGGAAATCGCGAGTGTCAGGAACACCAGGGATGGCATGCAGTTGACCGCCGGACCACAGTTCGGAAACGACGCCCATCACATGGTTTTGTGGACCAAGGACTCTTTTGAGGGAGATCTCAAGATCGAGTTTGAATTCACCCGGTTGGACTTTGAATCCGACGCCGTGAACATAATATACATACAGGCGACCGGGGTTGGGGAGGAGCCGTATCTCAAGGATATCGCGGAATGGAGTGAACTGCGCCGGGTGCCGTCCATGCGCGAGTATTTCGGGAATATGCATACTTTCCACATCAGCTACGCCGCTTTCCCGAACCAGCCCGACGAAAGGGACGGCTACATCCGCGGGAGGCGCTATATGCCGGAAAACGGGCGGCTCGCGGGAACGACTCTTTCGCCCGAGTATTTCCCTCCGGCAGAACTTTTTGCTCCGGGAATCCCCCATCAGATGACAGTCATCAAACGAGGCAAGAACCTGCTTATGCGGGTGGAAAGGCCGAATTTGACTTACTATTGCCACATGAGCAACCCCGAGCTGCCGGCGGTCACCGAAGGACGCGTCGGTCTGCGACAGATGTTCACCCGCTCGGCGCGTTACAAGAACTTTCGTATCAGCGTATTGGAGGAGTAATTTCCTTGCGTCAAGCGGGAAGGCCATCGTCCAAACATGACCCCAGTCGAACGGACACCAAATGACTGGGGCCATACCTTCGTCGAACGAGCAATCCTTACTCCGAACAACCGTTGACCGATCGGCTCTCCTTCACCAGTGCATGCGTAGTGAAGGCCACCCGAGTCGCCGCCCCGTTCCTTAACCTCTTTTATTCGGCGATATCAAACCTGAGCACATGAATGGGCTGTTTATCTCCCGAACCCTGTTCCATGAGGTAGAAATACATCGATCCATCCACATTCACAGCGTTTCCATAGCGATAAGTTCTGCCAGAGGTGACTCGAAATTCCTCTCGCCAATTATGAGCCCCCTCTTCCGTGCTTACGATCACGGGACGCCCACCTTCGAGACCTATGCTATACACGCGGTCCCCGATAGCATACATAGGCCCGTCAGGCCCCCCATCTGATGACTGAAGCTCATCGCCGATACTCGCGCTGTAAAAATGCTTTACGCTTCCATTGACCTGGAGATGAGCGTGAAATGCGCCATTTTCAGTGATAACAAATTCACGTTGACGCGCTCGTTGGCCGGGTTCTGAAGGATCCGCGATTCGGAACGGCTCCTGGTCGGTAATCGGGAATCCCATATTGGTTCCATCATACGTAAACCAGTCGGACAAACCATCTCCGGATTCGCTATAACCAAAATAGAGTCCCCTGTTGTGAATATAACCCAATCGATGGTCGGATGACATTCTGCGATGCCAAGCCGCGGCCATCTTTCCATTGTATATTCCAAAACGGGGATAAACTCCGGATGTTCGGTCAAAATCGTTCCACTTGTGGCTCGGCGACCACGAATCTCCGTCGTACATCGTAAGGTACATTGTGGCATTTGTATGGCCGCCGATGCGCCACCTGACGATCAGTTCCCCGTCATCCGCCGTAAAAAACACCGGATAGGTCACTCTCCAGTATTTTCTCGGATTCTCCTCAACATACTCCCGCTCAAGATAGTTCTGTTTCGGATGAAACAGATCAATACTCCATTCACTATCGGGGACCAGAGCGGCTCCTTTTTCGGAATGAATATAATTAAAATAATCATCCGGGAAATCTGAGGGAGTATATGCATGCATATCAAAAAGCAGATGAATGGTGTCGTCTTTAGGGCTGATGCCTATTGCGATGGTATTATGAGAATCACCTTTGGTTCTATCGCGGCGGAACATTACATGCTGATGGGGGAATTCAATGTGCTTCCAGGTATCGCCGCCGATTTCTTTCCTTGACAACATCACGGTTCGGTCATCCATCCCGCCTCGATACCAGGTAACGAATATGTATCCGCCGTACACTTTTATGCAGTCGCCATGAGGTGTGATTCGAGGTCCGAATTGATAGTTAGTAAATCGGAGGGCATTGTCAGCGACTTGGCCCTCGTCAACCATTTTGATCTCGTCCAGGAATCGGTGACTTTCGGCAAACAGGATATTCGCCATTACGCTAAACGCGATCACGGGGAGAAAAGGAATGAGAATGAATCGTTTCATATCGGCTGTTCTTTGATTTGCAACGACTTCAGCAACCCGCCCGCAAAAAGCGGCTTCCTGAGCGAATTGGCACCGTCCAATCCTATCTTCGTTGAAGGTAGTCGTCTCCCCTCCGAACGCAACCGAAAAAAAATTTTTTTACTCCGCCGGGGCAACGAGCCTCGACGACGCGCGGTTGTTCAAGGGGCCGGTCGCCCGTCGCTTTCCTGCCGACTGGAGGCGAATCGCAGGCATCCGGTCCGTTCTCTGGAGACCTTTCCGGACCGCTTACGTGGAACTTCCAGCCCGGGATGTAACTGTGGCCGCTTTACTAGTGCTTGAGCTCTCGCTTGCCGAACTTGTAGGAGGTTTCGAGCGGGTGGGCGCGAATGCGGTCGGCCTCGGCTTTGACGTCTTCGAGCGTGCGCATAGGGTCGAAGTAGTGAGTGCGGGCCAGGAGCTGGGGATGGCAGCGGGCGGAGAGGTTCAGGGCGTAAGCTTCCCAATCGGCGATCGCATCGACGGCCCGGCCGATCGCGAGTTGGTGGTAGTCGCTCTTCGTGGGATCGGCGCGGTAAACGGCAAGGTGGGCGGCGGCACGGATTTTGTCGGCGTAGTAGCGGCCGAGGTGGGCGAAGGCTTCAATGTCCTCGATCGTGGCTCCGAGTTCCTTCCCGGGCGATTGGTCGGCGGAGCGGACCTGGCTGACGCTGTTTAGAGCCTTGTCGGCCAGACCGTCGAGTTTGTCGGCCACCTCGAGAGGAGTGATGCCCTTGGGCTTGGAGCCGCTGAGAACCGCGGCGGCGTGAGCGTTCACGTCGAGCATGCCCGAGCCGTCCATCGGCGGAAACTCGAAGAATTGGTCGAGGGAGACGAAGCCGAGGCTGTAAACACAGGCCTCGGGCGAGAACATGTAGTCGGCCTTGCGGAAGAAGAAGTGGTTCATCGCCGGAATGATTCGCGAGGCGGCGGTCCAGGCCTCAATCAGGGCGGCGGTCCGGGAGGACCCGAGCCGACGGGCGATGCGGTCTTCGAAGTAGTCCTCCGGCAGGGCGATATCGTATCCAAGGCGCCCCCACAGCATGAATCGATACCAATGCTTGCTCACCTCGAGCCCGCCGGCGAGACTCGGATCCAGGCTGACGAAATCGCGTCCGAAAACATACCCGTCGGGACCCATGTAAAAACCGGCTTCGTGGCGCATCAGGTCGCGAGGCGTGTTCTGAAGAAACTCGCGGACATATTCGGCGTCGCCCCAGCGCAGCACATAGACATCGTCGTTGCGCAGGTTGAGCCAGCAGGGATTGTCCTGTTCTTCGAGCTGGTCCCGGTATTCGATGTCAAGGTACGGCGGGGTTGTGGTCATGTACAGGCGGGCCCGCGCGTACTTATGGTCGGTGTGGAAGGGCCCGTCGAATCCGGCGAAGGCTTCCTTCATATCGCTGATGCGGGACATGTGCTGGCGGAAGACGATGGTCAGCTCCCGGCCGGGATCGGCCCGTTTTACGTCCATCACGGCCTGGCCGTAGGTGTCCCAAAGCCATTTCTGGATGCCACCGTAGCGCTTGATCCCTTCAGGGTCAACGTGCTCGCCCGCGGTCAGGCCGATGCCGTCGATCTGGGGATAGGTCTTGAGGAACCGCCCGATGGCGTAGCGGAAGTATTCGACCGTTTTAGGGTTGTCGGGCAGGTCGTCGATACCGTGGCGCCCGTTCGCTCCGAACGCGTAGATATTCCAGTGGAAGACGTAGAGGTCGAGGCCCCGGTCCTTGGCGAGCTGGAAAACGCGCCGCCAAAAGGCGACCTTCTCCTTTATCGTGATGGATTTGACGGTTCTGAAGGCTTCCGGGCCGCGTTGATCCAGTCCGTCGAAGTGACGGTTGTCGCCGGGGACCCTGCGCTCGGCGTTAACCATAACGTCGTCGTAACCGATATCGGGATACTCCGGCAGCTCGACCCAGCCGGGATAGGGGTGGGTGACCCAGAGGGTGAGGACATTGTACCGGTTGCGCGCCAGATCGTTGAGATAGCTCTCCCAGAAATCCCATTCCCACATCACGGGGATGTTTTCTTCGGCGGCCGTCCCGGTGTCGTCGTAGCTCGGAGTGCGCGCATCCAGGGGTATGTTCAGTTTGATTCCCCGCTTGAAGATATAGGGTTTTCGGGCCTTGTCGGCGATCGCGCCGAGGCCGCCGCGCTCGATCGTTTCCGCCAGTTCGAGGCCGCCGTACATCGCTCCGAGATTATCGCCTCCGATAACCCGGACAACCCGCACGCCTTCCTTGCGAATGCGAAATCCCTGCGGCCCGAGGCCGGACTTGTGGAGATCGAACACGATTTTCAGATCGGCGTCGGCGGCCGCCGACGCGCGGCACCCGATCCGGTCAAGGGCCTGGCGGATCTCCGCGGCGCCGAAGGATACGAGGGGATCGCCTTCCAAGCCGGAAACGGACACCGCCGTGTTGCCGCCTGCCGGGAAGGTCGGGTTGCGGGACAAGGCGGCAGGGGGAATCGCTTTTTTCATAGGTGGAGCTTTGACTGATTTCCGGTTCGAGGCCCGGCACGGAATTCGTGTTCCCGCCGGACCGTCGCGGCAGACTTCCGAATGTGCGGATTATTGAAATCGATGTGCTTGATCATACGATCAGGATGGGAAGCGCGCGTGCAGGTCCCGCACGTGTTCCGCGGTAAGGAACGAGGTGTCGCGACCGTTCAGGAGAAGATAGAGTTTGGCCGTCTCCTCCAGTTCCTCCGCGGCGTAAACGGCTCCGTCGAGGTTCTTGCCGGCGATGACCGGGCCGTGGTTGGCGAGCAGCATTGCCCGGGACTTGCTCGCGAGCTTGCGCACCGCCTCGGCGAGTTGACCGTCCCCCGGTGCGTAGTAGGGCACCAGCGGAAGGCGTCCGACCCGCATGACGTAATAGGCCGTTATCGGCGGCAACACGTCGTCGGTATTCAAACCGGCCAAACACGAGACGGCGACGGAATAGGTCGAGTGCAGGTGAACGATGGAGGTTTCGCGCGTGCGTTCTCCATACATCGCCAGATGCAGGAAGGCTTCCTTGGACGGCGGGTCGCCCGACAGGTGGTTGCCGTTATGGTCGAGCTTGGCGATACGCGCGGGATCCAGTCTCCCCATGCAGGAATTGGTTGGGGTAATCAGGAAACCGTCGTCGATGCGGGCGCTGATGTTGCCGGAGGACCCGCAGCCGTAACCGCGCTCGAACAGCGAGTGGCCGTGCAGGGCCATTTTTTCACGAAGCTTTGATTCCGTGCTCATGGCGTCACGAGTTTTTCGAAGGCGCGGACGAAGAAGTCCTCCGCGCCGAAGTTGCCGGATTTAAGAGCAAGATTGAGGGGACGTTCACCCAGGCTGCGCGTCCAGGGGACGCCCGGAGCGATCGGCTGACCGATCCGCAGACCGTTCACCCCCAGGGCAGCCGCCACGGCACCGGAAGTTTCGCCGCCGGCGACCACCAGGTTGTGCGCGCCTGCCGCCACGATCGCAGTGGCGACGCATGCGAATAGCCGTTCGATGCGGGCTCCGGCTTCCGCCGCGCCCCACTGGCGCTGCAGGTCGGCCACGCCGTCCGGATCCGCGGAAGAATAGATCAGGGCCGGCTTATCTCCGAGCGCCGCCACGGATTGCTCCGCCAGTTCCTCCTGGTATCCGGAGTCGCGCAAGCGCTCGCCGGCAACCGCGATGAGCGTACAATGTTCGCGGGCAAAGGCGATCTGCTTTCGCGTCATGACGGAACAACTACCGCAGATGATGGCTGCCGATCCCGGCAGCCATTCGAGATCCGGTTCCGCGACGGGAGCCCCGACCCAGCCTTTTTCGCGATATTTTCGCGGCAAACCCAACGCGATGCCCGACCCGCCGGTGATAAGTTTCAAATCGCCCAGAGCCTCGCCAAGGGTGTACAAATCCTCGTTCTTCACCGCATCGGCGATCGCGATCCGCACCCCCTCCCCTTTTAGCCGGCCGACCCTTGATTTGATGGCCGACGGGCCCGCATCGACCACGCGATTATCGATCAAGCCCACGAGATCCGGCGTCTGGCGTTGCAGCCAACGCACGAGGTTAGCGTCGGTCATGGGAGTGAGCGGATGGTGTTCCATGCCGGATTCGTTGAGCCGCTGGTTGCCGACGTAGAGGCAGCCCTCCCGCACCGTGCGACCGTTTTCCGGGTAGGCGGGGCAAGCGATCGTGAAGGGTTCGTCCAGCGCCGCGAGCAGCGCCGAGGCAACCGGACCGATGTTCCCATCCGGCGTGGAATCGAAGGTGGAGCAGTATTTGAAAAAGAATTGCCGGCACCCTGCGCGCCGCAGCCAGGCCAGAGCCGCCAAGGAATCCGCTACCGCATCCGCCGCCGGCACAGAACGGCTCTTGAGCGCCACGACGACGACATCGACCTCCGGCGCGGCCGGATCGCTCTCCGGCACGCCGAGCAACTGAGCCACCCGCAATCCGCCCGCCCGCAAAACGCCGGCCAGGTCGGTCGCGCCGGTGAAGTCGTCGGCAATGGCGCCCAGCAATGGCATCATACCCCCTGGTTTATCCTTTGGCGGACGGCGGCCAACACCGTGTTCGCGAGTTCGTCGGTGGAGGCTGCGCCGCCCAGGTCGGGTGTGAGTCCTTCGCCCTTAGCCAGCACTTCCGCGACCGAATCATCGAGGAGCTTCCCGCTCCGCGCGGCAAGCGCGTCGTCATACTTGTCGCCGAGCGAGTCGAGCATCATGGCGGCGGACAAAATCAGGGCCATGGGATTGGCAATGCCCTGGCCGGCGATGTCCGGAGCGCTGCCGTGCGAGGGCTGGAACAGCATGTAGTCGTCGCCAATCTCCGCCGAAGGACCGAGGCCGAGACCGCCGACCAGCCCGGCTCCAAGGTCGCTCAGGATATCGCCAAACATGTTTTCCATGACCATGACGTCATAGTCCCAAGGGCGCTGCAACATGTGCACCGTCATGGCATCGACATAGCCGCGTTCGGTTCCAATTTCCGGATACTTCACGGCGACCTCGTCGAATATTTTGCGGAAAAAGGCCAGCGAGCGGAAAATGTTCGCCTTGTCCACGCAGGTGACGCGCCGCTTGCCGTCGGAGGGCCTGCCCGAGCGGCGCCGGGCGAGGCGAAAGGCGAAGTCGATGACCCGTTCGCTGCCGCGGCGAGTGATGATCATGGTGTCGGCGATCGCCTGGTTGTTGACCACCGCCCCGCCGTTGAAGGAGGCAAACAAGCCTTCGGTGTTTTCGCGAACGACCACCATATCGATGCCCGGTCCGGTGTTTCCCAGCGGAGACTTCACGCCCGGGTAGAGCTTTACCGGACGCACCGCCGCGTACAGGTCGAGCTCCTTGCGCAGACCGATCATGATCTGCGGCTGGATTTCAGTGCCGTCTTCGAAGCGCACCTCGGGAATCCCGACAGCGGATAGCAGTATGGCGTGGGCCGCCTTGCAGCCCGCCACCGCGTACTCCGGCAGGAGCTCCTTGGTCTTGAGGTAATGGTCAGCTCCGATGAGATAGGTCTCGTAATTGAAGGACAGCTCGGGAATTCCCGCGGCAAGTCCGTCGAGGACCAGCAGCGTGGCGTCCATGATCTCGGGACCAATCCCGTCACCGGGCAGAAGGGCTATGTCGTAGGTGAACATTTCAGTCGGAAGTTGATTCGAGTTTGGCTAGATAATACGTTTTGGCGTTGTTGGAGAAAAGATCGAAAATCTCGTCGGTCGAAAGGTCGGCGACGCAGTCCAGATACGCCCGCCACAAGCGGGGATAGGACGACATCATGCCGTCCACCGGGAAGTTGCTGGCGAACATGCAGCGATCGGCGCCGAAAGTCTCGACCGTGTGCCGCACGAACGGTCGAATCGAGTCCACGGTCCACTCCCTGTCGAACATTCCCACGCCCGAGATCTTGATGACGACGTTTTCGTAGCGGGCGTAGGCGGCGATTGCCTCTCGCCATGCCTTCAGTCCGGCTTCGTCGCGACGCGCAGGTTGGCCGTTGTGGCAGATGACAAACCTCAACTCCGGATTTTGTGCGATTACTCGACAGGCCGCGGCTGACTGCCAGGGATATACCTGCATGTCGAAGCTGAGGTTGAACTTGGCCAGCAGGCCGATGTTTTCCCGCCAGCGCGGGTTATCCATAGGAGAGGCTGCGGGCTGCGCCGGGTTGATCCGGCCCTCGTGCAGCATCTGCCGAATACCGACCACCCGGGGGAATTCGCGCTGCGTCCGCAAGTCCCGCTCCGCGTTGGCGCCGGTCAGATCGACAAACGCCACCACTCCGTGCGGGAAGCTGTCCGGACCGCGCGCCTCAGCCGTTTCATGCAGCCATGCGGTTTCCGCCACTGGATCGGCGCACTCCGCTTGCACATGCACGGTTTCGACCAGATTCACCTCCGCGGTGTCGCGAGCGAAATCTTCCGCCAGATAATCCCGGCGGATCGCGGAATACTCGCCGCAGACGCGTTCGGTCACCCGATCCGTCAACCAGGGATAGTAATTCGCCCGCAAGTCCCAGAGGTGGTGATGCGGATCGACGAGGGGAAGCGTCTGCAGGGTGGGTTTCATTACGCGACGGGGACCGGGGCGTCCGCCCGAAGCGGCCCCTCCGCTTTTAGCTCGGCCCAGTAGTCTGCGGGAATTTCGTGTTTGAACCAGGCCCGGATCTGCTCCATTTGAGCGGGCGAATTGGGACCCGGGATCACTGAGGCGACCACCGGGTGCCCCAAGGGAAACTGCGTCGCCGCAGCCCCCAGCGGAACCCCGTGGCGTTCACCGACAGCTGCCATTCGCTTCACTCGCCCGACCACCTCGGAGTCGGCGTCCTGATAGCCGTATTTCGCTCCGGGTTGAACCCCGGTCGCCAAAATGCCCGAGCAAAATACGGCGCCGACGATAACGCTGGCGCCGCGCTCCCGGCACAGCGGAAACTCCTCGTCGAGGCAATCCTGGTCGAGGAGAGTGTAGGGCATCGCAACGAGGAAAAAATCGATCGGGAACCGCTCCAGAAACCGGGGGATCATGCCCACGTGATTTATCCCCACGCCAATCGCTCGGATTTCTCCGCGGGCCTTAAGCTCAGTCAGGGCAGCCCATCCGCCGCCTTGTTCCAACTCTCTGAAGCGAGCCGCAACCCCGTCCTCCGACTTCTGATGCTTCAAGTCGAGATCGTGGATGGTGAGCGCATCGACCCGATCCAGGCCCAGACGCTGCAAGCTGTCTTCAAAGGAACGCATCACACCCTCGCGGGTGTAGTCGAAACGCAGGTCGAGCGGCAAGCCGCCTTTCCAGCGTTTCATCCAAGGGCTGTTTGCCTTGAAGTCAGCCAGATCGGACGGCTCGAAATAAATGCGCCCCACCTTGGTGTTGAGGAAGTAGGCGTCGCGCGGGCGACATTGCAGAAACGCCCCGACGCGCCGTTCGCTCTTCGTGTTTCCGTACCATGGGGCCGTATCGTAGTAGTTGATACCGTATTCCCATGCGGTGGAGAGGGTGGCGGCCGCCTGATCGTCCGAGGTCACCTCGAAGGCGTCGCCGAGCGCCCCGCCGCCGAATCCCAGGCGGGTGATGGCGATATCGGTTGCTCCAATTTGACGGACGACGAGAGGGTCCATGGCGAAAAAAGGAGGGGAAGAGTGCCGAACGAGGCTCAAAAAATCAATTCTGAAATTCCCTGTATAGCGATCCTTGGGGTTTCGTCGGCTTGAGACTTATTTCGCCATACCGCAATTCATCACCTTCTCCTATATACATGTTTTGAAGCTTGCCGTCCGAATCAACGGATATCACCGCGAATGTCCCAGAAAAGAAAATACCACGGCTTTCATCAATAAACCTGTCATTCTGAACCTGGGTTATGACATATTGAACCAGCTCTTCATCATCGACGATGCTAACTACCTTAACTCCTTTATAAATCCCATCTTGAACCATTTTTTCCACGGAAACCACCGAGTTGTTGTCACTTCCCTTATAGGGCTCGAACACAACCACGAATGGATCAAGCCATGCTTCGCCGTTTTTTCGAATAACCAAAGTGGGAGTCTGTCTATTCTGATATGGCTGTGGCGCCTCAAAAGTATGAGGGGCCATCACTTTCGTGTACTCCCGGTCTCCAAAGCCCGGAATACGCAAATCCATGTAGATGGGTTCTTCGAATCTTGCGGCGGCAAATCTTGCTAACACATCATTTTCATAATTCTCCGACGTTTGGACTTCTTCAAAAAAGTGCCATCCCGGGTGACGGTATTGCCGGTTTTGCACCCAAGGCAGATTCGCGTTTGCCATGTACCTGTCGGGCGTTGGATTCAGACTTAAATCATCATTCAGAAAATCCAGCGTGTCGCCAATGTTATGGTAGAGGTAATCGTGAAATTCATTTGGCAGTTCCGATTTCGAGCGAAAAACATCGACGTAGTAACCGGTGGTTTCCGAGGTTCGTATCAGCGCCAGTGTGCGTTCCTGGTATGCCTCGGCCAGATCCCCTTTGTCATCCACGAAACTGGTGACTGAAAAGGAATAATTCGGCGAAACCGCTTTTTCCCTCGGCATGGGTTCCATCGCAATCAGTTGAACGGTGTTGATCCCAAGGTTCACCCACCCTCCTTCGCCGCGTGAATTTCCGTTGACTATGACCGTGTTGTGGGCGGCGAACAATCGTGAATAATTCTCGTGAATATCCTGCTGGTAGCGTCCTCTTCCATTGTCAACTCCAAGAACATGTCCGCATCCGTAAAGCTCAATGTTCATCCCCTCGGCGTGACCATGGACCATGTGGGCTCCTCCCACGAAACACATCAATCCGTCATCAGGATCACCTGTTTCGCTCAGGTTACGCTGAAGAAATATTCCGGCATGGGGAACCGTATCCGTCCGCGGAAGCTTGATCGGCCCCGCATCAACTTCATATTCATCCAATGAATACGGAACATCCAGCATTCCTCTGGCTATATTATATTCTCCTTCCTGGATTGCTTTATTAAGCAACGATCCGAACGTTGTTGTGATTTCCTCAACCCCATCCATCTTTCCAAGAAGATAGGCGTTTTCATAGCTGCGGTATGGAGGCCTGCCGCCACTACGTCTTCCGTCGCCCCAGCGAATAATCTGATTGTTCGGATAAACCAGGTATTGCAGGACCGGCAACGCATACAGAACGTTCTGGTACTTCTCACCCAGGCGAAGGGAAGGATCGTATCTGTTGACAACCAGCATCAACCTTGTTAAGATTGAAGCCGCGCTATTGACGTACTGGGACGATTCCGGCCATATGTCTCCCTTGTTTTCGTACACGGCCGCCATCACATCCAGCGCGTCCTGATTGTCCGTACTTTTCGTCAGAAAATAAGAAAGCCATCTGCTTCGTTCCTCTTCTTCTTCCATTGCCAACGCATTATACACCAGACTGGGCGCATACAAAATCGAGTGATTCGACCCGGTGTGGCCATAATAAGCGGAAACAACGGCATAGGTGCGAAAGACCTCCTGCGCCTCATCCATCGGGAATGGCAATTTGGCATTCTTCCTAAAATCAAAAGGGTTCCCGCCGCTCCGAATGTAGGGAGCAATATAATCATAAATCAACGGGACCCTGTGCCCGATCAATCTGGCCTCTCTGAAACCGTCGTCGGGGAAAAGCCAGCCGCCCCGAAACCTCGATTCCGATAGCTCCGCCTGGAGGACTCCTTTGACAAATGAGTAAAGAATATCGACGGCACATTGCGCGTATTTTTCTTCGCCTGTCAGATAATAGGCGATTCCGGAATCGACTCCTGTTTGAAGGTAACGCGTTAATGCGTTTGCCGGCGCCATTTCCTCTCTGGTGGCATTGTCGAGATTCCGGTACTCGCCGTCTCTCATGTGACGAGTGAGCAAAAACGGTGGAATTTCATTGGGCTTCGCCTTTTCCCAATCAAAAGGCATTCCTTTCAGGAATTCTTCGGGATTCTCCTGATGTGATGCGACAACCTTGTCCAGATTTTCAATAAAACCGGTATACGTACTTCGGGCCCACGGCTCTCTTTCGATTTTTTCGAGAATAGCGATTCTATCCTCCGCCTTTACCAAAATCAGCGGCCGTTCCACATGTTCCGCTGAGACGTCGAGACGTATTGAAAACAGCATGATTAAGGCATAGAATCCCGTTCGTTGTAACATCTTTTACTCCCGCTTTTATGTACCTTGTTGTAACAAAAAATGGCTCCCGATTTCTCCAGCGAATCATCGAGCCAACTTGTTTGACCATATTCCAAATATTCAGGTTCTTGCGCAAGACTATTCGTTCGGGACAGCAAACCGGAGAGGCTATATCGACAATGACTACGACGCGGCAATAGTCGTCCGGGAGAACGATCGGGCTATCGCCTTAAACTTCGAGCATGATGTGGAGTTCCTTGCCTTTCGCGTCCGCCGCGACGGTTGGAGCGATTTCCGAGCGATCCGGGTTCCGTATAGTGAACTCCTTGTCGCAGGGCTTTGTTCCCGCCTCGGGATGAATACACAATTTTTGCGGACATTCGGGCAATCGCGTACGAGGCATCACCTTTCGAACCGCTCCCCTTGCCGTCTGACGCGAGCGGAATCAGCACGAACGCTGACGATCCGCTCCGCAATGCAACACACACTCCGGCAACCCTCGGGTGTGCTCGGAGGGAACGATCCGCCACAAATTCCCAAAGCCTGACGACCGGGACTATATCAAAATGCCTTCCTGTATCGAAAAATCCAGGGAATTTGTCCCGAAAAAGCGGGAAAAACATTGCACGGCATTTCTCCGGAAAATAGTATGGTCCCATGATTGCTGTCGATCGGGATCCGTCCCCGGGGAAAAAAGTTCAACTGATGGCCACCTGTCTTTGCGACAGTTTTTTTGACGATGTCGCCGTCGCCACCGTTGAGGTGCTGGAGTATCTTAAGTGCGAGGTTACGTTTCCGGAGGAGCAGACCTGCTGCGGCCAACCCGCTTTCAATGCGGGCGATTGGAAATCGTCCCGCAAGGTCGTTCGTCATTGCGTGAAAACCTTTGCCGGGGATGAGCCGGTGGTGGTTCCTTCCGGATCGTGTGCGGCGATGGTCTTTCACGGCGCGCTTCTTGAGTTCGAGGAGGAATCGGATCTGCCGGAGGTCAGGCAGCTCGCGGGCCGGACTTGGGAGATTGCCGATTTCATTGTGAACGGGTTGCGGGTTGCCGAATGGCCGGGAAAGTTTCCCGCCAAGGCGGCCTTTCACCGTTCCTGTCACACGCGGGAAACCAACAGCGGAGCGGCAACTCGGACGTTGTTGGAGTCGATCGATGGTCTGGAACTCGTTCCTTTCGGGGAAGGTGAGCAGTGCTGCGGTTTCGGCGGCACGTTTTCGGTCACGTTTCCTAATATTTCCGCCGCCATGGGGAAGCTGAAGCTGGGGAATGCATTGAAGGAGAATCCCGAATACCTGGTTTCCGGTGATATGGGATGCCTCCTGCACCTCGGTGGTATCGCGACCCGTGAAGGCAAAACGATAAAAACGCGGCATGTAGTCCAGATCCTGCGCGACTCGCTGCGCAACGGAGGGCTGATCCCATGAAATCACAGCCGATCGACACATACGCCTCCGAATTGGCGGAGGACGTTCGCCGGGCCGTCGCCGACGGATCGGCCAGCGGTTACGACCGTCGGGCCGCGTCCCTTTTTTCGGACTTCGAGGATCCGGATTTTCTGCGCAGGACCGCAGGAGATGTGAAGCAGCATACGCTGGAGAATCTGGACACCTACCTCGCGCAGACGGAGGATAGACTGAAAGAGAACGGGGTCGAGGTACACTGGGCCGGGGACGCCGAGGCGGCTTGCAGGGCCGTGTTGAAGATCATGCGGGATAATGGAGCCACCAAGGTTGTAAAGTCCAAGAGCATGGCCACTGAAGAGATTCACCTGAACGATTTTCTGGAACGCGAGGGTATTGAGAGTCTGGAGACGGATCTGGGTGAATTCATCGTTCAGATCGACCATGACCATCCGAGTCATATCGTGAAGCCGATCATTCACAAGAATCGTCAAGGAATTGCCCGCAGTTACGAACGGGAGGGGCTGGGGGCGTATGACGACCGGCCCGAAGTGATTACGGCACGCGCGCGAAAATTCCTGCGGAAGAAGTACCTGGAAGCATCGGTCGGGTTGACGGGCGCCAATTTCATCGTGGCCGAGAGCGGGCGCCTTGTTCTTGTCACCAACGAGGGGAACTCCCGGTTCTGTTTGGCGGGAACCGACATTCATATCGCGGTTGTGGGGATTGAGAAAGTGATTCCTCGCGACCGGGATCTGTCGCTGTTTCTGTCTCTTCTCGGGCGTTCCGCCACCGGTCAGCAGTTGACCGTTTACACCGAGTTCATCTCGGGACCAAGAGCGGAGGGACAGCCGGATGGGCCCCGCCAGATGCACGTTATCCTGCTGGACAACCGGCGCACGGAGGTGCTGGCGAGCAACTGTCGCGATATTCTGCGATGTATCCGATGCGGCGCCTGCCTGAATGTTTGTCCCATTTATCGCCAGGCGTCCGGACACGCCTACCGCAGCGTTTATCCCGGCCCGGTGGGCGCGGTGCTTTCTCCTCTGCTGGCAGGGGAGAAATTTTCGGAATTGGCCGACCTCCCGAAAGCGTCGAGCCTCTGCGGCGCCTGCAAGGAAGTGTGTCCGGTCAATATACCGATCCCGGATCTGTTGCTGCGTCTGAGGGACAAGGCAAAGCACGAGGGAATCAAGTCGCCCGGGACACCGCCCATGGGCGGATGGGCCTACCTGGCCAGTCAGCCGACTGTCTGGCGGGCATCGCTCTCGGCGGGAAGGCTCATGAATCTCATGCCTCTGAACCTGATTCCCGTGCCCGCTCTGCGCGCCTGGACGAAATCGCGGCAACTTCCTGAATGGCGGGGCGGAGCTTTTCGCAAGTGGATGAAGACTCGAAAAATTGGAGGAAAAGATTCATGAATAACGACCGGGAAGCGATTCTGAAGCGAGTCGGGGAAGCTGTGGGTGGCCTGGCGGATCGGACGCCCTATCCGAGCTTTCGGAACGATCTTGGCGTTTCGACCGCCCGCAGCCTTGATGGCGACCTCTGGGAAATCTTTTGCGAACGTTTTGTCGCGGTCAACGGCATGCCGGTCGAAACGCCGGATGCAATGGTCGAATATCTGAAAACTTTCGGGTACACCCACGGCTATTGCGACCCGGCCCTTCGAGAATCGCTGGCGCCGTTTTTCGACTCCGGATTTACGCTCGAAGAGAGTTTCGATCGGCAGGATATCGATCGTTACCAGTTTGGAATCACACGCGCGCACGCCGCCATCGCGGAAACCGGATCGGTTGTGGTGACCGACCGCCTGACATCGAGCCGCCTGGCCGCACTTGCGCCATGGGTGCATATCGCCTGTATAACCCGCGACGAGATTATACGCGACACCGTAGCCGCCGTTGCGGACCTGGGAGACGACCCGAACGTGGTCTGGATCACCGGTCCGTCGAAGACCGCGGACGTCGAGGGTATTTTAATTGAAGGCGTTCATGGTCCGGGCATACAGATCTGTTTATTGTTATAAAAACAGCCCGGGCATCAAAAGTCATTGCGGCGTCGGGTTACTCCTCCCGTTTCTGTTGCATCCAGAAAGGTGTCACCAGAAACCAGACGATGGTGGCGCCCAGGAGCCACCACTTCATAGCGTCGAGGGATATCCTGTTAGACATATAGATAGCCGGAGCAATGGCCACACAAAGAAGGGCCAGCACTGAAATCGTCTGCAATACACGTCGAGTTTTCATAAGCGAATACTTTCGGGTTCCCGCGTTCTGATCAATCGGCGGCATTCAGCTTGCCCGATTTTCTCTGATAGATATAACTGCCGCCGATAAACAGGATCGCTGCCAGGAACCAGCCGGGAAGGGAGACGAAAAAGATCTCGATATTCCCACCCAATACAAGAGCCAGGCATACGACCAGGGTCAATATCCAGGCGCCAAAGGCGGCCCAGTTGAAGTCCGTGTTCAATTTTTCAGCGATAAAGCTCTTCAGGCCGAGCTTCGGGAGGATCCAGAAATCAATAAAAACAATCGCGCCGACAGGCATGAGGATCAATCCGTAAAGGGCGACAAACTCCAGGAGGCGGAGCGTCACGCCCGGGAACATGGCGATTATTGTCGTGAGGAATCCCGTGAACAAGGTGACCCGGTATCGTGAGATCTTCGGAACAATAGCCTGGAAAGCCAGCCCCGCCCGATAGATCGTCGGATTGGCCGTTGTCCATCCTGCAATGATGACGCAAATCAGGCCGGCGATCCCCATGGACTGCCATGCGAGGGGTCCTGGGAGTGGGTCGGGGATGGTTCCCAGTTCCGCGGCGGCCAGAATATCTCCCTCCGAGCGAAGCCCGGCCGCGTACATCTGATAAGCGAACAGCATCGATGCCGAGAGCCATGCCATGAAGTGGCCTATATACATCCCGGCGGCTGAAGCCACTCCGTACCAGGTTTTCCGTGCGAACCGAAGAATCGACAAATCGGACATGCCCACGTGCATGGCCATGTTGGCGAACCATGTGAAGAAAATAATGTGCCAAATCGAGAAGTCGGGCGATCCCGGCACATGCAGACCCGTCCAAATAGCGGTGTCCGCCAATTCCCATAAGTCCGCCGCTCCGTGGATTTCGGCACCCGACTCATCGAGGAACCATCGCAATGCCACCAGCCCGAAGCCAAGAAAGATCAATATCATCCACGGAGCCGCCACGTTGGAGAACCAAGCAACGAAGCGATACCCGTAGGCGGCCACAAAAGCAATCACAATTCCAACCCCCGCGACCCCGAGCACCCATCCGATATGATGCGGGTACCAGGTTTCGATTGTCGGCAAGGGAAATCCGACCCAAACGCCGACCGCCGTGGCGGATACGGTAATCATCGCCCCCGCGAGGAAGCAAAACGCGATTCCGTTCGCCAGGTTGTAAAGGACCACCATTTTTCGACCGGCGATCTTTTCAACTTGGTAATACAGTGTTAAACGAGCCCTTGTGGCAATGGGAGCCGTCATAAATACCCAGCTTAACACCGCGAGCAGGTTCCCCACGATCAACCCAACCACCACGTCGAACGCCGAGACGCCCGCAAGGATGAAAAGGGGACCGATCATCAGTTCGGTACCCGCGGTGTGTTCACCCGCGTACATACCGATGAAGTTCTTGAAGCCGAGCCGGGAGCGCTTCGGAATCGCTTCGCGTTCATATTCGCCGCCGCTTGCCGAGGCGGGCACCGGTGCAGGTGTCTCTTCTGTCATGATGTTATTTCAGGAACTCAAGATTTCTATTCATTCGGGACAGGGAGCTACTGAGGCGAAAAAGGCGTGCCCCTGCGCGGGAATGTCACGAAAGAACGACGCCCACTCTTCATGGAATCGTATAATTGAAGGGGAAATGTGCTTTTGTCACTATTTTATTGATAATTTTTCATCGGCCGGCCGCGCGATGCGCGGCTCTTCTCCTATGGCTTCCCGCCGGACCTTCCGGAAGTCATCCGCGTGCAGACCCGGTTCCAGCCTTTTCCGCCAATGATTTCCCGCACTCGATCCGGAAAAGTTTGGTCACCTCCGGTGCCGCGTCGGTCGAAACGCCACATAACCCCGCTCTGAAAAGGTTGCCCTCAAAGGCCTGCCGGTTTTTCCTGTTCATTCAATGAAAGTCGTTCTTCTGACAGGTCTGGTACTGGCGCTGATCCACGGAATCGTTTTTCGCTTGTCCGCCCAGAACCCGGGCGAAGTCGATACGGCACACGAGGATTACGATCCGTCCGCTCTGATCGACCGCCTCGATGAGGAGGCGCTCTCCGAAACGTTGGATCTCGGCACGATCAAGCTCGTCACCGACGAAACCGGTGAAGGCGCTCTTGAGACGACGATCGCCGGCGGACCGAACGGGTCCCGGCTGGCCGAGGCGTACTGGGAATTGTTTGGTCCCGACGGTTTCCGGTACGAAGCGGGCTTCACGGACGATGAAGGCCGCATGAGCGTCGAGTTTCTTCCCGCCGCCACGTACCGCCTCCGCGTTTCCAAAGCAGGCTGGCGTACGGCCGAGGTGCGATTCGCGGTGAGGCCGGACCTGATGACTGAAGTCGATGTCGTCCTTGAAGAAGCAAGCGAATCCGCGGTAGAAGGATTTGTCCGGATCCCGGCCGGAACCTATGTACGGGGGAGTCCGGAGGACGAACCGGGACGTTTTTCCGACGAGGGTCCGCAACACTCGGTCACCGTCAGCCGGGACTTCTATCTTGCCGCAACTCCCGTGACATGGGCGGAATGGAACGAGGTAAGGGACTGGGCACTGGCCAACGGCTATACCGACCTGGTGGAAGGCCGCCGCGGAAGTCACGGGAACGATCGCAATACGCCGAACGACCCGGTGACGATGGTTTCGTGGTGGGACGCGGTAAAATGGTCGAACGCACGAAGCCAGATGGAGGGAAGAAGGCCCGTGTATTACACGTCCTCGGGCTTCGGCGCGGCCAACGTTTTGAGAACGGGCGAACCGGAACTTTACGTCGATTGGAACGCCAACGGTTACAGGCTGCCGACCGAAGCCGAATGGGAATACGCCGCGCGAGCCGGAACGGAAACCGCGTTCTACACCGGAGCGATCACTCGAACCGGGTGGTCGCCGGTGGATCCCAATCTGGACGAAGCGGGTTGGTTCTGGGGAAACAGCGGGGAGCGCACACATCCGGTCGGCCAAAAACAGCCGAACGCCTGGGGGCTCTACGACATGCACGGAAACGTTTGGGAATGGTGCTGGGATGTCTGGGACTCCGACTGGTACAACCGCGACCAGGCATCGGGCTCCGATCCCCGGGGGCCCGCGGCGGGTTCGTTCCGCGTTTTCCGGGGCGGCTGCTGGTCCAGCCTGGCAGGATTCTGCCGCTCCGCCACACGCGCGGGAGTCATCCCCGCGGCGCGCTACAACAACATGGGCTTTCGCCCGGTCATGACTATTCGGGAGTAACCGGAACGGGGCTCGGTTGAGACGCGGGCAATTCGAAGCGCGTCGTCCTTGAGGCCGTCATAGGTGAATTCCGTTCCCCCCGGCGTCCACGTGCCGCACCACCGAATGGAAGGCGCCACGGACCGATGCGTCGGTGATTTGCGTCGGGATTTCAAACGCCAACGACGTGTTCGAGGCGCCGTCGGCCATCGCAACGGTCAACAGGGATTCCGTGTCGGCCGGTGCGATCCCTGGAATGCTCGTGGCACCAAAAAGGTTGCCGATGCCCGGGGGGCATCGTCTTAATAGGATGCGTGTCCGAACCCACATATTCGCAGGCCCGCTACTGGCGTTTTTATTGGCCGCTGACTTTGACGGGGCTGGCGATGTTGCTGGCGCAGCAGTTTCGCAACGCTATTCTTGCCCGGTATCCGGAGGGAACGGAGGAACTCGCGCTTTTTGCGATGGCGGCGAGTTTTTTCGGGTTCCTTCATGCGACGCTGGCGTTTACGCCCCAGCTGGTCAACGTGTACAGTCAGTCGCGATCCACCCTCCGCCTGTGCTTCCGGTTCGTGCTACGGGTCGGGCTCGTGCTGACGGTTCCTCTGGTCTGGCTCGGTTGGACGGCCGGCGGCGCGGCGTTTGTGTCGGCTGTTTTCAACATCGAGGGAGACGCGCTGGGTACCGTGACAGCCTACCTGCGCATCCTTTTGCCCCTGTTGGTGGTGGACGGCATGCGTCACTGCCTGACCGGCCTCCTGATCCAGGCGGAGCGAACCGGGACCGTGACACTGCTCAACATCCTCTACCTCGCCATGGTCCTACTCGTGCTCCTGACCGGATTCGCCATGGGGGCGCCGGCAATGGTGACGGTCGGCCTGTCGCAACTGCTTCCGGCCCTGGTTTCGCTGGTCCTGCTCGCGTGGATGTTCCGGCGTCATTACCGCCTTCCCATCGGCGGACCGAGTAAGCCGTTGACGCACGCGGAGCTGTTCCGGTTTTTCTGGCCGGTCGCTCTGACCAGCGTGATGTTCGCCCTCAGCCGTCCGGTCATTTTTTTCTTCGCCAGCCGCACACCCGACGCGGTGGTCCTGATCGCCGCGCTCCGAATAGCCTTCGATTTCTCGCTTATCTTCTGCAACCCGGTGAACCAGTTCCGGCACCTGTTCGTCACCTTCGGCATGGCGGATTTGAAAGGATTGCGGCGCTTCCTGATCCGGATCTTGAGTGTGATCTTCGCCCTAATGCTAATCGTAGCGCTCACTCCCCTGCACCGCGTGATCTTTTCCGATCTTCTCGGGGTTGAAGGTGAGGTGCTGGAGACCGCCGGCCAGGCGTTTCTGGTCCTTTGCCTCGTTCCGCTGGCCATGGGGCTGCGCAACTACTTTCACGGCCTCTCGCTGGTCAATCGGACCACCGGACGGATGGGAATCGGGAGCCTGGTGCGGATCTCCAGCATCGTTCTGGCCTGCTGGCTTCTCCAGACGCTCGGGTGGCTCGACGGACGCACCGGCGCCTTCCTGCTTTTCCTCGGCTTTCTCGCCGAGGCGATCACGGTCATGCTGTACACTCGGTTAAGCAGGAAGTGACTCGTGATTCGTGATCCCGGTTCCCCCGGGCACCTCAATGTCGCTCTACCCTGCTCTTCGACCCCGGGGCGGACTCCATGCCAAGGAGTCACGGCGGACATGCCCGCAATGTGACTCCGGACGGTCTTTTGAGCGAACGCCGGTCCTTCCTGCCTTTGTGTTTCCGTTACCTTGTTGGCGTCTATTCCGCACGCACCGTGAACCGATAGACACCCGACCCCGCTTCCACTTTGACAAACGAATCCTCGCGGCCCTGCAGGATAAGATCGGGATGCTCGGAAATCGGCGTGCCGCCCTCGGTCACCTGCGATTCGGATTCGGCGGGAACATAAATCACCGCCGTCGTGTTGGCCGGTATCGTCGCGGCCAAATCCAGACCGGCCTCCACCCTTTTCCAGGAAACCTCTATCCGGCCGTGGATGGAATCGTAATGCGCATCGACCCAATGGATCGGCTTATTATCGGGGTTGCTGTCCGGAGACGGGATGCGCGGCTTGATCTTGATCTCCTTAAATCCGGGACTAAGCCTGTCGATGCCCGCGAGTTCCTGAAACATCCACTGGCAGACCGCCCCAAAGGCATAGTGGCTGAACGAATTCATACTCGGATTGGCGAAGCCATCCTCTTTGGTGTAGCTGTTCCAGCGTTCCCACACCGAGGTGGCCCCATTGGCCACACTGTATCCCCATGAAGGATACTCCCGGCTTTGGAGCAGCCTGGCCGCCGTATCGACATAACCGGCATCCGACAATACCGCCAACAGATTTTTGGTGCCCAGAAACCCGGTCGTCATACGGAAATCGTTTTCCTCGAGCAGTTCACGCAGGCGTCGCTGAACAACGGCCTTATGCTCTTCGGGCACAACGCCGGCCTCCAACGCAAGGACGCAGGCCGTTTGGTTATCCACCGTCAGCGTTCCATCCTCATTCATGTAGTGCTCGACGAAAGCCTGCTTGATATTCCGGAAGACCGTGTCGTACATGACGGCGTCCTGATCCTTGTTGATCGCCCGGGCCATTTCACTCATCTTTTTCGCGGAGATGGCATGATACACCGCGTCAATGAACTCGATCGGCGTTTCCGGGCCAAGTGACAACCAGTCGCCCCAGGAATTGCATATATTCACGCCGGCAAGATCCGGATCGCGCTCGCTCCGGAACTCCATAAAGCGCCGCATTGCCTCATAATGGCGCGTAATCACACGCGTATCACCGTACATCTCATAGATCGTATGGGGGCAGATAATCCCCGCGTCAGTCCATGCCGTCGCGTACATCTCCGGCGTTCTGCCGTGTGCCATGGGATACGGGGCGTAATCCGGAAAGGCTCCGTTTGGAAGCTGCGATTCCTCCAGATCATCAAACCACTTCGTAAAGAACGCCGCCACGTCCGCATTGTAAGCCGAGGCTTCAATGTAAACTTGCGCATCCCCCGTCCAGCCAAGACGCTCGTCCCTCTGCGGGCAGTCCGTCGGAACTTCAAAGAAATTGGCCCGCTGGGTCCAGACCACGTTGGAGAACAGCTGATTGACCATGTCGTCCGAAGACTCGAACGAACTCGCCAACGGGGTGTCGGAATGAATCGCTATCCCGGTGATCGTGTCCAGGTCCGGCTCATGAGCGAGGCCGGTGACCTCCACATACTGAAACCCATGGTAGGTAAACTTCGGCTGATAGACCTCGCCCTCGGGATCGCCGCTTAAAATATAATAGTTGGTCGCACGGGCCCGGCGGAGATTCTCGGTCATCAGTGTTCCGTCCTGGTGCAACATTTCCCCGAAACGCAACCGAACGCGTGTCCCTTCCGGACCGTGAGTTTTAAGGCGCACCACCCCGGAAAAATTCTGCCCAAGATCATAAATATACTTCCCCGGCTCAGGCTCCGTGATTTCGACCGGTTTCAGCGTCTCCGTTTCACGGACGGGCACGGATGAATACGCCTGCTTCACCGGTGGACGCTCAAACGACAGAGTGATCTCCCGCTCGCCGGCCCGATCGAAAAAATTCGCCGTGATCTCCGGATTATCCTCGGCGAAAACAGCGTTCTCCCATTGTGAGTCATCAAACCCGACCTTGTTCCATCCGGGCAATTCCAGGCGGGCGTCATAGGTTTCACCCATCAGCATGTCCGCTTCCAGCAGCGGGCCGGTACCGACCTTCCAATGGTTGTCGGTCGTAATAACTTCCGTGCTGCCGTCCTCATATTCAATCTCAAGCTGCACCAGAAGGGCCGGCGTTTTGCCGTAAAAATAACGTCCGGACCGATTCGGCCCATACCCGACCAGCAGGCCATAACCCACGTAGCCGCTGTACCAGCCGTCGGCAACGACCGCCCCGATGGCGTTGTCGCCGCTCCGGATCAGGCCGGTCACATCAAAGGTGTTGTAGTAAACGCGCTCTTTATAATCACTCCATCCGGGCGTGAACAACCAGTCGGACACCTTTTCGCCATTCAGTGACAATTCATAAATGCCCAGAGAGGTGGCGTACACCGTGGCGCGACGAACGGCCCTGGGAGATTCAAACTGCGCGCGGTAATAGCGCGCCGGCTGAAGTACGATATTTTGCCGCGTAGCATCCATCGAGCCATCGTCCTCATAGCTGATCCACCGCGCGTTCCAGTCGTCCTCGTCGAGCAATCCCATCGACCAGCGAGACACCGCGCTCCAATCCGAAGGCGCGCCGTCCTTATCCCACACACGGACCTGCCAATAACTCGCTGTTCGTGACTCCAGCGGCAGCCCCGCATAAACGATCTGGCTGGTTTGATCGCCAGATACCTTTCCCGTATCCCACAGATCGCCGATTCCCTGCTCGAGTTTTTCCGGATCCGTCGCAACGAGGATGCGATACGCCGTTTGGCGCTGGCCTCTTTCCTCGGATTCAACGAGCCAGCTCAACCGGGGCTCCGGATTATCAATTCCCAGCGGGTCCACCAAATACTCACACCGCAAAAACGACGGCGCAAGTGTTCCGGGCTCCGCGGCGGAGGGAGAAGTTTCCTCTGCGTGCATACCGCATCCAGCAAACAAAGAAACGGTACAGGTTAGCAATCCAAAGATGTTTCGACTCATTTTAGTTATTCCTTTAATTCAGTTAATGCTTATAAAAAAGCAGGGGAACCAGCACGCCAATCCACAGATTTCCCCTTTTTCTTCTCTTATGCGACTTCCGCGGGAAAGTTATCCGAAAACCTTCTTCCCGGAATTTTTGCATCGGCGGCATCGAATCGTGGAATATCCGGAATTGGCCCGCTACGGTGGAGAGCTTGAATAACAACAGGAGCACAGCGTTTATGAGTCAGCAACAAAAAATGAGTCGGCGAACATTCTGCGGAACCGTCCTGGGGGCGGCCTCGGTCGCGGTTCTCAAGCCCGTGCGTTTATACGCCACAAGTCCGATCCAGGGCGCGGAAAACCCCATGGTTCCGGGCGGATCGAACATCGAGCTGGGCGCGTCGAGCGTGGGATTCGACACGGGCACTCCCCGGCTGTCCTGGCTCCTCGAGGGAGGCGGCCGCGGCGCGAAACAATCCGCTTACCGGATTCTCGTGGCGAAAACCCGGGAGGAGTTGGACAACGACGAGGGAAGCCTCTGGGATTCCGGCAAGGTGGACTCCTCCGGACACCACCTCATCCCCTACAATGGCGAAACCCTCGAGTCCAACCAACGCTGTTACTGGAAGGTACGCGTCTGGGACGGGCGGGACCAGGCCTCGGATTGGAGCGAGCCGGCCGAATGGATAACCGGCTTTCTCGACCCCGACACCGAATGGGACGCCGACTGGATCGGCCTGGACGAAGCCCCCGGAACCTATCCCGAAGGAGACGACCCCTTCGGCACGGACGCCGCCCGGTGGATTACGCATGCCGATGCCGCCGAGGGCGACGTGACCTCCTGCTACCGTTTGCGCCTCAGCGTGGATTTGGGCCAGGTCAAGCGTGTGATGGCGGGCCTGAGCGGGCATCACCTCGGCGCCTTCTCGATTAACGGAACAGAAATCTACAGCGCCGCTCACAGCGCACACGGCGGGCAGCACTTCGGCGATTACCTCGATCTTACCCCGTGGTTGCATGACGGCGAAAATCTCCTCGTCATGATGGGCCGGAGCTACGCCAACGATTACAACCCCGCCCGAGAGCAAGGCGGAAAGGTCATCGCCTCGATCCGTATCGATCACGCCAACGGCGAAACCCAATTCATCCGCACGGGAGAGGGCTGGGAGGCCACACGGGAAGCGGTGGACCTCTTTGACCCCGAAGCCACTCCGGAGGACGCCTGGACGCCCGCGCGCGAACTCGGGGTTCCCGGCGCGAACGGTCTCCCCCCCGTGTGGTACGAGGTTGTCCGCCGGCCGCCCGTCGTGTACCTGCGCCACGAGTTCGAGTTGCCCCGGCCCGTCCGCAAGGCGGTCCTTCACGGCTCGTCCTTCGGACTCTTCGATCCCCACATCAACGGGACCCGCGTGACCGAGGACCGATTCAAACCCGGATGGACCGAATACCGCAAGCGCGTCTCCTCCACGAGCTACGAAGTGACGCACCTCCTCAAACAGGGCGCGAACGCCATTGGCGTGGAACTCGCCGACGGCTGGTACCGCGGGAACCTGGCGATCTTCGGCCGGGAGCGGTACGGTTCCAAGACCCGTTTCAGCGGCCTCCTGCACATCGAATACGAGGACGGTTCCACAAGCCTCCTCCGCACTTCGCCCGAGTGGAAGGCGGCGTACGGGGCGACGCTCGAGGCGGACAACCTCTACGGCGAGATTCACGACGCCCGTCTGGAGCCCGAGGGCTGGACGGCGCCCGGCTTCGACGACGGCGATTGGCGCGAGCCCGCCACCGGCCGCGAGCATCCGGACACCATCATCCGCGCTCACCTCTGCAAAGCCGTCAAGCCGCACGACGAAATCATCCCGGTCTCGGTCAACGAAGTGACGCCGGGCGTGTATGTCTTCGATATGGGCCAGAATTTCGCCGGCTGGGTCCGCCTGAAGGTTCGAGGCAAGGCCGGTGATCGTGTGCTGATGCGGTTCGCGGAGCGATTGTGGCCGGACACCGGACGGGTCTACACCGAAAACCTGCGCACGTTGAACGTCGCCGATACCTATGTGCTCAAAGGCGATGGCGAGGAGATATGGGAACCCCGTTTCACTTTTCACGGCTTTCGTTACGTGCAGGTCGTCGGCCTGCCGGGCGAACCCGGAAAGGACACCCTGACCGGTGTTGTGGCCCATTCCGCCGGGCCCATCCGGAGCGAATTCGAATGCTCCTCGGAACTCATCACGCGGGTTCACCGGAACATCACCTGGGGACAGCGCTCGAACTACTTCGACATCATCACCGATTGTCCCCAGCGGGACGAACGCATGGGCTGGACCGGCGATTACCACATCTTCAGCCGCTCGGGCTCGTTCAACCAGGACTGCGGCGCCCTCTACCGGAAGTGGTTCCACGACGTCCTCGACGCCCAATACGAACGCGACGACCGCGCCGACGGCGGCATCCCCAATGTCGTGCCGCCCATTCCCGACGCTATCGACGCCCCCGGCAACATGGACTGGTCCTACGCCATGCCGGTGGCCGCCGGCGATCTCAACGAAATCTACGCGGACATCAACACGCTGGAAAACGCCTTCCCCCAACTCGAACGCTACATGGCCTACGTCGAACGGGTGCTCGAGAACTTCGACCTGGACGAGCCCATCCCGGGTCCGGGCATGGGCATGTTCGGCGACTGGGTCACCTCCGGCCCCCCGATCGAGCGTCCCGTGCTCGCCTGGGCTCTTGCCTCCGACGCGGCCCGCATCATGCGGCGGGTCTCGGAAACCCTGGGGAAGACCGAAGCCGCCGGGAAGTACGCCGATATGTACGCCCGGCTGCGCGGGCAATTCATCGAGCGGTGGGTTAAAGAGGACGGAACCATCGCGAATCACGCACAGACCGTTTATTCCCTCGCCTTCCGCTTCGGGCTCGTGCCTGAGGACAAGTTCGAACTCGTGGCGAAACGTTTCGCCGAACGTCTCGAAGAAGACGATTGGCGTCCGCGAGTCGGATTCCTGGGCATACGCCACCTCCTGCCCGCGATGAGCCTCATGGGGCGGCCGGACCTCGCCTACAAAATGCTCCAGCAGGAAGGTTATCCCTCCTGGTCCTTCATGATCGCCAACGGAGCGACCACGATTTGGGAGCGGTGGAACGGATTCACGCCGCCCGATAATTTCGCCACGTGGGAAATGAACTCTTTCAACCACTACGTCTTCGGCGCCGTGGATGAATGGTTCTTCCGGTCCATGCTCGGCATCGACTGGGCCGAGCCCGGATTCTCCCGCGTCCGCCTGCGGCCCGAGATCGGCTACGGCCTGACCTACGCCCGGGGCGGTTGCCCCACCGTGCGCGGCCGGATCTCGGCCCGCTGGGAAGTCAAAGACGGCAAGGTGACCTATGAAGTGGATCTTCCCGCGAACACGACGGCGGACCTCCATCTTCCGGTAAACGTCGCGAACGCCCTTAGGGAGAACGGCGCCTCCGCGGTCGACGCCGAGGGAGTCCGGATCGTCGGCCGGGAGAACGGGCGCCTCCGCATTGAGCTGGGCGCCGGAAGTTACCGCTTCACCTGGCCCCAGGCGTTCCTTGTCGAAACCGGGGTGCCATGATGTAATGGCGGACGCCAAGCGATCATGGAACCGGCTCGGCCGGGCTGGGATAGGTTCATGGCGGTTTCCAGAGGTGTTCGCCGGCAACGCGGAAAAATCTCATACGCCGAGTGGACAATTCGACCGAATTCTTCAACTCTAACCTCGGACCGCACCAGCTCCGCGCTTCGACCAATCACGCCGCGGGCCGAGCACATTCTTTGAATCGCAACCGAATCTTCATTAAAATGCCCATTGCCACCAGTGACGATACACTTACGCGCGGCATCCGGTCCGATCCATGAATCATTCCGGAAAAGTACTCGTCAGCATCGCGTTGGCTTTCGCGACGGTTCTCTCCGTCCTTGTATTCCAATCCGTACCCGAAAGAGACCGGCCGGCATCGGTCCGCCCCGGACCGGAAGCCGCCGAGATGCGGGAGAGCGTCCCGAATCGCGAATACACCGAGTTTTATCCGGCAAACATTCCCCAAACCCACAGGGAAGCGAAGGAACCAACCCGTGCCGAAGTGGAAACACGGGATTCACCTGGAGACGAGGACCCCGGCGACCCGCCGCGCCAGCACGACAATATCGCCGACATTCTTGAGGAGATTGGCGATTTGAGCGATCCGGAAGCTCGGGCCGAAGCGGTTGAAGCGATTCGCCGGCTGGAGACGGGGCGCCTCGAATCCGCGCGTGAGCGGGCCCGCGAACGGGGACTTCCCCTGCGCGTCGAACGACCCGACGGAACCGTGAAGGAAATCCATGACTTTGAAAATGACGTGCCCCTCTACCGCATCACCCACAACATCAACGCCGCCATTTCCACCGCCACCGACGTCATCCGCGACAATCCGGACGAGACGCTCGACGGAGAGGGAGTGACCATCGGAATGTGGGACGGGGGTACCGCCCGTGCGAGCCACCAGGAATTCGGCTCGCGCATGAACCTCATCGACGGCACCTCCGCGATCACCCACGCAACCCATGTGGGCGGAACGCTGATCGCCGCGGGTGTGGATTCGCGCGCCCTGGGCATGGCCCCACTCGCACAGGTGGATTCGTATGACTGGAACAACGACAAGGAGGACATGGTGGCGCGCGGGGCGGCCGCGCCGAACGAGCCCGGCAAAATTTATATTTCCAATCACAGCTACGGATTCGTGGCCGGCTGGCTCCGACAGAGCGGCAACTCCCCCGCCTATACCTGGTACGGATCCGGGTCCGGCACAGACGCTGTCGAGACCCGCTTCGGAGCCTATTCGACCCCGGCCCGGGAATCCGACGCCATCGCGCACAGCGCACCCTATTATCTCATGGTGCGCAGCGCCGGAAACGAACGGACGGACAATCCCGCGAAGGACCAAAACGTCGCCCTGTCCCCCGGCGGCACAATCGTCTCCTACGACAGTTCCTCCCATCCGCCCGGCGACGGCGTGTATCGAGAGGGCTACGACACCATCAGTTTCGACGCCGTGGCGAAAAACGTGCTGACTGTCGGAGCGGTCAACGACGCGGTCAGCGGCGGCCTGCGTGATCTTTCCGGCGCGACGATGTCCAGCTTCTCCGCGTGGGGGCCGACCGACGACGGTCGCATCAAACCCGACATTGTCGCCAATGGCGTCTCCCTGGTTTCCGCGTCGGCCGGTTCCAATTCCTCCTACGCCACGCTCAGCGGCACAAGTATGTCCGCCCCCAACGCGACCGGATCCGCCGCCCTCCTCATTGACCTTTACAGTCAACTCTTTCCCGACGAAGCGATGCGGGCGAGCACCTTGAAGGGTCTCCTGATCCACACCGCCGACGACCTCGGCAACCCCGGCCCCGACTACCGTTTCGGCTGGGGTCTGATGAACGCCGAGGCGGCCGCAGCGGTGATCCGTGAGTTCGCTGAAAGCCCGGAGACCCGACGGATGACCGAGGACACCATCACCTCGGGTGACCCCGTGCATGTGCACGAGTTCGTATGGGACGGGGAGTCGCCCATCCGCGCCACGCTTTCCTGGACCGATCCCGCCGGATCGGCCACCACCCGGCACGACTCCCGATCTTCCCGTCTCAGGAACAACCTGAACCTGCGCATCCAAGCGCCGGACGGAGAAGACGCTTATCCCTACGTCATGCCCTTTGTCGGGACATGGACTCAGGCCTCCATGTCCGAAGCGGCCGTCACCGGCGTCAACAACACCGACAACATCAACCAGGTGTTCATCGCCGAGCCGTCCGAACCCGGCGTGTACCGAGCGATCATCTCCTTCGACGGCGACCTCGCGAACAACCGGCAAATCTACTCCCTGCTTCTCACGGGTTCCGCCGCCGAGGAACCGCCGCCGCCCGCGCTCGGCATCACATCGGTTTCGCCCTCCTCAGGGCTCTCGGGCGAAAGCGTAACCCTTGAAGTCCAGGGCTCGGGCTTCACGGAGGACACCTCTCTCCGCCTCAGCCGCACGGGACAGGCCGACATCGAGGGCGGCGACTACGAGCCGCTCGGCGCGGGCGCCCGGGCGACCTTCGACCTGACCGGGGCGGTCGGCGGCGCCTGGGATATTGTCGCCACGCGGCAGGACTCGGAAACGGCCACCCTGCCCGAAGCGTTTTCGGTCATTGCCGCGATTTGGAGCGAGAACTTCGACGGCGAGGTCACGGGTTGGCAAAGCGAGCCGGAAAACGGAACCAACCAGTGGGCGCTCACGACCGAACGAAGCCATACTCCGCCCAGCTCATATCACGCCCCGGGCGTTCCGGAGCGATCGATCGCCAATCTGGTTTCACCGGAGATTGCCATTCCGGAGGACGCTTCCGACCTGCAGTTGCGCTTCTGGCAGCGGCGCGCCTTCCCTTCGAGCCGGCACGGCGGGAAGCTGGAACTGAGCGTAAACGGTGGCGGCTGGACGGATATCGCGGACCCGGACTCCGGCGCATCCTTCTTAAGCAACGGATACAACGGCACGGTCGCGGATATCGGACCGCCTCCCAATCGGAATTTCTTCGACGGCGACCCGGCATGGACCGGAAACACATCCGGGTTCGTCGAGACTCTCGTCAACCTGCACGACACCGAAAAGTTTGCCGGGACCGCGGTGCGCTTCCGCTGGCGCCTCGGCACCAACACCCGGGACAGCGCCGAAGGATGGTGGATCGACAGCATCGTCCTCCTCGGCGACGGCGAGTCGTTCGGCTCCCCTCCCGTCATCACCTCCGGACCGGAGGCGACATACACCTTCAGCGAAACGGAGGATGAAACGGAAACGCTCGTAATCGAGGGGGCTTCCACGGAGTTGAGCGTGAGTGCGGAATCCCCGGACGGGGACGATGACGCTCTGGTCTATACCTGGAGCGTCAATGATTCGGCGGAAGCACCCGTGGCTTTTTCAATCAACGGCACCCCCGAAGCCCGCAATGCCACGGCCGATTTTTCTTCCATCGGAAGCTACACCTTCACCGTTACCGTGACCGATCCGGAGGGGCTCGGCACGACGGGCAGCATCGAGGTCGAAGTGCGGGCAATCGCCGACAGGATTTCCGTCGAGCCCTCCACCGCCACGGTTCCCTTCCAGGAAACGCGGCTCTTTTCCGCCACCGTTCTCGACCAGTTTTCCGCTCCATTGGCCGAGCAGCCGTCCTCGTTCGTCTGGTCCGTCAGCGGCGGAGGCACGATCGACACCGGCGGATTGTTCACCGCGAACGAAGTCGGCGACTTTTTCACCGTGCAAGCCTCACAGAGCGAGCTGTCGGGTTTTGCCGCAGTCACTGTGACCCCTCTTTCCGCCGAGATGATCCTCGGAGACCTCGTCCAGACCTTCGACGGCGAGCCCAAGATCGTTTCCGTCACCACAGACCCTCCCGACCTGGCATTCGAGGTTACCTACGACGGCTCGGATGAGGCGCCGTCCGCGCCGGGAGCCTATTTGGCAAGAGCCGAGGTAATCGAACCCGGATACATCGGGGACGCCGAAGCCACCCTTGTTATCGAGGATGAAGCGGACTCCGATGCGACGTCCCTTGCCGATCTCATTGAAAAATACTTCCCCGACGCCGACCTGGAAACTTTTGACGTAACTGACGATCACAACGGAAGCGGTTTGCCGACGCTGGCTGAATTCGCCTTCGGGAACGATCCGGCGGCGGCCGACGGGTCGATCTTTCGTTCGGCGACGGAAAAAAAAGACGGTACCCTAACTCTGATCCACCCTTTCGATCGCGCGGTCGAGGACATTATCATCGTCCAGGTCGAGCAAAGTACGGACCTCGGAAAATGGGAAGTCGTCGTTCCGGGCGAAGACGGGGTAATCCGCGAAGTTGAGGAGGAGGGATTCCGAGCCGCCTCCGGGGACGGAGACGAGGCGGTTTCCGCAGTGGATCGAATCCGCGTCTCCATCCCCCTGTCCGGCGATCCAAGTAAATTCCTGCGCCTTCGCGTTCGCACAGCCCAGTGAGCTTCTGATTTTCCCGGCGCCCGCCTTGTACTATTTCAACAGTCGGCCCGCTATCGACCGACTGCAATCAGGCTTCAAAAATTTTCTTCGATCTCTCGCTTCCTCCGAGACTGCCAGAAGGATCCAATCGTCTTGACCAAACACCCACCCGATGAAACACTTTGGAACACTAAGCATCCACTGGAAGTCCACCCAAGGATTTTAACAGGATTTAGGACATCCCCTCAAAGAAAGATTATTTAAATACGTTATCCTATAAACCTGATCATAAGATTTAACCAGAACCAAAATAACACGAAGACTGATAATGATAAATTCAACTAGAAGATATTCAAGCCTTGCCATTGCATTTTGTATTACGTTTCAGCTTTCGGGCTGCTCTGCAGATGAGAACAGGGGAAACGCGCATTCGGAAGTTCTTGAAGATGCCGTACTTTTATACCAGTACCAGTTCACCGAAACCGGTCGCGTTTCCGATGGGACGGACGCTATTAATTATTTTGGCGCTCCGCGTTTTTACGGTCCAATGGAAGCGAGAGGTTTCACTTACAACAATTACCAATACGCCAGCTATTATGAAGCAAACGGCAACATCGTTATCGAGAGACGCAACCTGGACAACCCGGATGTCTGGGAAAAGTCCATTCTACAAGGTTACCGGATAACCTCCAATGATCGCCATAACAGAATCTCGATGGGAGTATCCGCGGGAGACGGTGTGATTCATTTGGCCTTCGATCATCACAATTCCCCAACGATGAATTATGCAAGGACCGAGAAAGGTGTCGGTGACAACCCGGAAAACGTGACCTGGGATAATGAAGTCTTTTCTTTGGCCCCCAATCTGGGTCTGGAAGATCCCATACAGCGAGTCACCTATCCATCTTTCCACTCCATCGGGGGCACGGGAGATCTTATTCTCTACTGGAGAAGCGGAAGCGCGGCCAGTGGAGTAATGAACATGGCTCATTATGACAGTAACACACAAGAGTGGTTTTTTATCGGAAAAGCCAGCTCCAGATACGGCGTATATGATGGTGAGATGAAAACCAGGGGTCCCTACCACGGTGGCCTTGAACCGGACTCGAAAGGAAACATTCATGTCCAGTTGCTTTGGCGGGAATTCCCCGGCCACATAAGAGCCGAAAAGGGGATTAGATATGGCAATCATGGCCTGTATTATACCTACAGTAATGATGGCGGATTCACATGGTTTAACAATAGTGGTGAAAAAGTCGTCGATCTTCGGGAAGTCGACATTCGCGCGCAGGACAACGAGGAGGCCGCAATGAAGAAGATATCGATCGAAACTCTGGATAGAGTGGTTGATATCCCTATGCGTATGGAGCCAAGTAATCCCTCACAGACCTCTGCTGTCGATCTTGAAACAGATGAATTTCATGCAATTCTAAGACATCACAAAAAAGACACAACCGATTTTTATTTACACCATTATATCCGATCCACTGAAGGAGAATGGTCAGTGCGGGTAATAGATGCTTTTGATTCCAACAGGCCGGAGATCTATTTTGCGGGGGACCTGCTTTACGCCCTTCTGTATGATGGCAGTATATATGTTTCCACTCGAGAACGTTCGTTTACGGATTGGAAGGAAATAAACATGCCAGTCAGCTTATCGGATAGTCTAAATTATTATGATATGACTCGGATCGGGGACGGCGTTATATCGATCTTCAGCCACAATGTGCCTGCCGAACGCGGCGATGCAACACCGATTGAAGTACGTGACATTCAAATCGCACAATAATTTGCGCGCTCCGTTCATTGGCTTCGGGGGAGCGAGCCCTCTTTTGCCGAAAGAGGGCTCGTTCCCGCAGGCCGGGGAAGACTAAGTCAATCCAATCCGCCCACTTCAAGGCCCGCTTTCGGCGAAAACGGGCTGCAGCAGGAGCGACCCCGACACCCGTCTGTCACCGGTCGGTTCAAAATTCCAGGAAACACCGGAAATACTTTGTCTCGACCAAAAACCTGCTATGCTATCAACCCATGCGAACAAATTCATGTATTGATAAAAATTGGCGGTTTTCTCTTGGCGATTTTCTTAAAGCAATTTGCAAAACCTTTGATGATGCCGATTGGCAGATCCTCGATCTGCCACATGATTGGTCCGTGGAAGGCACACCCCACCCGGACAACCCGGCCGAATCCGATGGCGGCTTCTTTCCCGGTGGCATCGGCTGGTATCGGAAGGAACTGGATATTCCTGCCGACCTCGGCGATCGCCGCGTCCTGATCGAGTTCGATGGCGTTTACATGAACAGTGAAGTCTGGTGCAATGGCCATTTCTGTGGACTCCGTCCCTATGGCTACAGCAGCTTTTTCTATGATCTCACTTCTTTTGTCACGGTCGGAGAAACCGCATCGCTTGCAGTCCGCGTGGATAATTCGCGCCAAAAGAATTCGCGCTGGTATAGTGGGTCCGGCATCTATCGCCACGTCTGGCTGACAATCGCCGCCCCTGTCCGCGTCGATCACTGGGGCACATTCGTAACAACCCCCGCGGTGGACACGAGCAAGGCTGCCGTCCGCGCCGATGCAACCCTTGTTAATGACACCACGGAACATGTCGCGGTTGAGCTGAAAGCCACCGTGGATGCTGCGGCGGCCTCTACGACCTGCAAGCTCCCCCCGGCTTCCCGCAGAACCGTTACACTAAATTTAACTGTAGAGCATCCTCGTCTTTGGTCGCCGGATTCTCCGGAGCTGTACAACCTCCAGCTCGAAGTACGCCAGGATAATCGACCTGTTGATGTCTATGATACCTGTTTTGGCATCCGCACCCTTCGGTTCGATTCACAGAATGGCTTTTTCCTGAATGGGCAATCACTGAACTTCAAGGGGGTCAATGAGCACCATGATGCCGGATGTCTCGGTGCCGCCATCCCGGATGATGTGCTGCATCGCCGCCTTCGTATTCTAAAGGAGATGGGCTGCAATGCGATCCGCATTGCCCATAACCCCGCATCTCCCACCCTGCTGGACCTATGTGATCAATACGGTTTCATGGTCGTGGAGGATGCATTCGACGAGTGGAAGTCCGGCAAGACGCCATTCGGATATCAGCTATACTGGGATCAATGGTGGGAACGAGACCTAACGGACATGATCCGTCGCGATCGTAACCACCCCTGCATCGTCATGTGGTCGGTCGGCAACGAAATCATAGAGGTCCGGCAGGGACGCCCCGAGGGAATACCCATCATGCGCGACATGCAGGCCGTCTGCCACCGGGAGGACCCGACACGCCCGATGACCTGCGGCTGTTGTAACACCCGCGAAACGCTGGCGGCCGGTTACGCGCAATATATGGACGTATTCGGCTACAATGGCGGCGGTGGTGGCTGCTTCGACTACGAGAAGGATCATGCCACCTTCCCCGACCTCCCCATATTCGCCAGCGAACACCCGCATACGCTCCAGACCCGCGGTATCTATCGAACCAAAACGTGGTACCGCGATCTCGCCCGCAATCAAGACAACGTCCGCTGGCACCTTTCCCCGCGCGGCGAAGCCCCCTCCCACGAACTAATCTCGAATGAGGAAAAAGATCGTCCCTTATTGGATTTGATGCACATTCCCGACCTGACGACGGAAGAAGTTTTCGAAGGTATCGACCCGCATTATCAATCGTCCTATGGCAATGCGGTTGTCCGCATGTCGATCTTCGATTCCTGGTACCGTTCCCGTACCCTGGCCTACTTCTGCGGGGAGTTCCGCTGGAGCGGGTTCGATTATCTGGGCGAATGTTATGGCTGGCCCGCCAAAAGCTGGAACTTTGGGATTATCGATCTCTGCGGTTTTCCCAAGGATGCCTACTATTTTTACCAAAGCCAATGGACCCTAAGCCCCATGGTCCACATTCTCCCACATTGGACCTGGCCCGGATTGAAAGGTAAGACCATCCCCGTCATCGCATACAGTAATTGCGATCTGGTGGAACTTTTTCTGGATAATGAATCACTGGGTATTCGCGAACTGGACGACGCCAGGATGTACGCCCGCTGGGATGTGCCCTATCGCCCCGGCACGCTCAAGGCGGTTGCTTATCAAGGGGACGCCATTGTCGCCACGATGCGGCACGAAACGGCCTCGAAAGCCGTAGGCCTTCGCGTCACTCCCGAGGAAGACGGTACGCATGCGGATGGAACCGGCATCGCTCATGTCCGCATCGCAGTTGTTGACGATCAGGAACGGATAGTCCCGAATGCCAATCATGATGTCACGATCTCTGTCGATGGACCTGCACGCCTGATCGGCATGGAGAATGGCGACCCCATTGATTCCACAAACTACAAGCTTAACCATCGCCGGGCCTTTAATGGCATGCTCCTGGCCATCCTGCAAACCGACAGCAAGCCTGGAACGATCACGATTCGTGCAGAGGCTCGTGGCTTGACAGAAGCAGCAACGAGCATCACGAATGCCTTATAAAAGACCTCATATTTCGAGCTTCTTCGAGGCTATGGAAACTTTGGTAACCGCCCCGGAATCCCTTCATCCAAGGTGATGAAATCGTCCGGCCTTCGTATATTCCATTCTTCCGAGCCCGGCACCAGAAAACAAACCCCGGCACCCCATGCCCAACACCACCGCATACGCCGCCGGTTCGGGAATCTCGCCGGCGAGGATCGGCTCACCGGGCGCGCTTTTCCAGGCCTGGTCGTGGATCGCAAGGACTTCTTCCTAAATGTTGTGATTGGTGGATGGTTGTCTTTTTGATTTCGGCACTCTTAACTCCCGCCCATCAGTCCTGGTTCCGGTGCTGATCGGGATGGGGACGGGACTCAATTTACCGAATGACCGAACTCTTGTTTCAACTTGCCGGCGGCACGGTGTTTCTGGTTCTTGCCATGTGCATTCTGGTCCCGATCGCCGCCGGGTACCTGACCCGGGGTGACGCCGCGGCCAGGCTCTTCCAGGGACTCCTGGTCCTGGTTGCCGCGGGCGTGTTTTTGAGCGCGCCGCCGTTGCCGCGAGGTCTTCTTCCGATGTGGGCCCTGATCGTAATCGGCTGCCTGATCGAGAGCGGGTGGCGCTCCCGGAGGGGCTTCCGGCCGGGCGGCTACGCGGCCGGGCTGCTGGCGGCGGCGACCTGCGGACTGGTCCTTTTGGAAATCCCCTTCCTTCGTTCGCCTTCCGTCCCGCATTTTCCGGTGACGGCGATCCACGTAGTCGGCGACTCTCTCTCTGCGGGAATCGGCCGCGAGTCGCGTCCCTGGCCGGCAATCCTCGAAGACGAAAGCGGTATCGCCGTCAGCAATCCGGCCTCGCCGGGCGCCCGTCTCTCCGACGGCATCCGGCAAATTCGGGCAATCGACGATGAAGACACCCTCGTTCTCGTCCTTCTCGGAGGAAACGACATTCTGATGCGCGCCACCCGCGCCGACTTCGAGCAAGACCTCCGCGCCCTCCTCGATCAACTGGCTGCAACCGGCAGTCCGGCAATGCTGTTCGAACTCCCCGTGATCGCCGGCTTTCGCCCCTACGGCCGCATTCAGCGACGGCTGGCGCGCGACTATGACATTCCGCTTATTCCCGCAAGTGTCCTGTCGCGAATCCTGAGCACCGGGGACGCGACCTCCGACGGGATTCACCTGACCGACAACGGTCACCGGAAATTGGCGGAGATGGTCGCCGAAATGGTTTCGGCCGATTGAAGGGGGAATCCAACCGTGTGACGGCGAACCGTGCCGGTTGCCTCGCCGACTGGACTGGGTGATTCTTTTGACGGCAAACCGCTTGCGCAAGCAAACAGTCGGGCCAGTGTTTGGAATCATCAAACAGTGGCGGCGCCTCCGGCATTCCTAACCCCAGGGAATGATGGGGTCAGTCCACGAATTCTTGCAAAACATACTTCGAATGGAGTCCGGCCTTTCATGGTTTTTTAAGGGTCGCGTAGAATTTCTCGCCCCGGAGTCTCCGGTGGCGGCTGATCAGACTGCTCACTCCATCACCGGTTCCCATGCACAACCGCTCGGCGATCCACCCGTTCGGGACCAGATGGGTTTCACGAAGCCAGCGGGCGAGGGCGACCTTCCATCGCTCCCCCTTTCGGCTTTCGCGCAGTTCCGGTTCGCCGCGCCCCAATTGCTCCAATCCATGGGCCAGCGATCTCTCCCATCGGGGCTCCCGCAACTCCGAAGCCTCCGCCTCGACGATTTTCCTCAGCTCTTCGTCCTTCAAGTCTTCCGAAACCGCCTTTTTAAACGCCTTCGTCCCCTTCGCCCATCCGTGGCTCATCGTCTCGAAACCCAGTCGCTTGCGTTCAGGCTCTTCCTCCGACAACCACTCCAGATAATCCCGGTACAAGCGCCTCCCTTTCGGACCGTCCGCCAGCCCCCCAGCTGATTCCAACGCGGCACCGAAATACTCGAACGACCAGCGTTTGTGCGGATGCCACAAACCCTGGAAGCTCCCGTACGCATACGTTTGCAGCGAACCGGCCTCCACCAAGCCCGCACGCACCGGATTCAAATGGATATAGTGGCAAACAGGACCCACCGCATCCCCTTCCGGCAGAATCGCCTTGTAGCGCCCCTGGAAAACATGACCGTTCATCTTGCGATAACGATTGAAACGGTTCGAGAAGGTCGATTGCAGCCACTTCATCCCCTCCACCAGGTTCGGCTCCGGCGCCTCCACGCACAAATGGTAATGATTCCCCATCAACACCCACGCATGCAGCCGCCAGCCCTTGGCCTCACAACACTCCCGCAAACAACCCGAAAAACTTTTACGCGCCCCCTCACTCTCGAAGATCCACGAACGGTAATTGCCACGGTTGATCACGTGGTAATACGCCCCTGCGTACTCTATGCGTATCTTCCTCGCCATATGGTTCCCATTTCACAGGAACGGTAGTTCGCCCTCAATCCTATTTTGCATGAATTCGTGGACTGACCCCATCCGCCGCCGCAACGTGTATCGCAGCCGGCGCGTGCCGCCCGACCAGCGCGATGATCTGGAGCGGCTGGCCCAGTACATCATCCGCAACCCCTTCGCCGTCGAGAAGATGCAGCTCAGCGCCCCGAACCGGGCCAACCCTGAAGGGTCCGTGTTCTACC
>SLTG01000058.1 GCA_007130045.1 Opitutales bacterium | reverse complement strand
GCCCTTCCCGCCCCCCTGTCCGCGGCTGGTCCGACCCGGTCCGCTGACTTGCCGCTTCCGGCGCACAATCCACCCCGCATTATGTCCAGTATCGCCCCTGCCAAGCGAGCCCCGCGAGCGCCGACGGGTCCCCGGGCGATATTGGACATGAATGCGGATTGTGCGGCCGGAGCGGCCCGCCAAAAACCAAAAGGGTCGGACCAGCCGCGGACAGGGGGGCGGGAGGGGCGGCCGATTGGAACAAGGGCGTGCCGGTTGGCGAAGAACTGAGAGGTGCGTATTCAGAGTGTGGATTTGTCAAATGTAGAGACCTGACGTCTTTTGCTTTCCCCGCCTTCAAAAGGATCAGGCGCCCCGGCTGTCGCTTCCATGGAGCGATCGACGGCCGATTGCGAGCGCCCTGGGAAAGGATGAAACGCCTACTTTCCCCTTAAGAGGCGGAACCGGGCGGGCCGAAGCGGTTTCGTTCAACGGCGGAGTATGTCCCATGCCGCCGCGAACGTCTCACGAGCCAAATCAAGCCTTCTCGCACGGCGGCATCAGACATACTCCGCTAAATGTTGTGCGAGGAGGAAGGCTTCCGAAAACAAAAGGGCTCGAGCGGGCGAGGCGATGGCGGGAGGGGCGGCCGATTGGAACAAGGGCGTGCCCGTTAGCGTTTGCCTCGAGGAAACTCAGTGTATTTGGGGAGTGGATGTGTCAAATGTCAAAACGTGACGTATTTCTATTCTTCCTGACTAGCCATCTCCGATGGCGCGGGCAGGTTCCCGGGCGATATTAGATCATAATGTCGGTTGTGCTGGGCGAGACGGCTTCCGAAAACAAAGGGCTCAAGCGGGCGAGGCGCTGGCGGGAAGGGCTCCCCGGGTTGGAACAAGGGCGTGCCGGTTGCCGTTGGATCGAGTGGGAGAGAGGTGTATTCAGGGAGTGGATTTGTCACATGTCAAAACGTGACGTATTTCGGCTCGCCCCTCCGGATCGGATTCGCTCGGACCAATAGACAATCGGCTTGTAGTTGGGTTGAAATTGAAACAACCGCCAGATGGCCTCGAGGGTAACATGCCGTATCCTCGGATTGCCGTGTTTGGTGATGCTGCCCTGTTGGCGCCGCCCGCCGCTGGAATCTTCCCGCGGGCACAGTCCGGTGTAACCGCCGATTTGTCGCCGATTCTTGAACCGGTTCCAGTCGCAGACCTCGCGGTCGAGGATCGTCGCGGTCAAAGCGCCGAGGCCCACCGGCAGCATGCGGGGATTGGAGCGCTCAAGCCGAGCGGTGGCCGCGGTCAGTTCCTTGTCGATTACCACCAGCAACCTGTGCCACACTTCCAACAGGGCAACGAGGTGCTCCGGCAGTTCGTTGCGCACCACCGCGAACTTCTTCGGCCGCCACCACTCCGCCGGCACCGAAAACCCATAATAGCGCGCCGCGCTGTTGCCCTGGTTTTGCAGGCGTTTGCGTTCCTTGGCTAGGGAATCACGCTGCCGGCTTTCGCTGCGTTGTTGCTCCTCTTTCTCGGTCGGAACACGAACGATTTGAAGGGCGCGCTTGTTGCCGGCCAAGTAGCGGTCCAAGTGGTGAAGAAGCTCGCCGGCGTCGCGATTGTCGGTCTTTACCTTCTCTCCGTATTCGTCCCAGTTGCGCGGACGAACCACATAATTGACGACCCCGATCGCCTCCAGCCTTCGGTGCAACACGTAGCCGAAACAGCCGGCCTCGTAGCAACAGTAAACCTGCCCGGCCAGCCGGGTCTGCTTCTTTGCCCAAGTGAGGAACTGTTCGGGAGTGAAACGTTGCGGTGCCTGTGGAGAGGCCCCGTCGATCTGTCGGGCCACGACATACTTGCCGGCGTGGATGTCAACACCGAGCTTGATAACCTCGGCGTGCGTTGTAGTGTTGTTTTCGGATGACATGGGTGTATTCATAATATCCATCAGTTGTCAGGTTTAGACCTCGGTCCGAGCCTGGCAACTCCCATGTCATCTTCAGCACCCCCCCAGGCTCTAGCTATGCTCGGTGTACTGGTTCAGACCGACGGAGGAGCCGGTGGCGAGGGTGTAACCGGCTGTTTTTCGAAAAGTCACAACAACACCCATGCAATAATTGTAGTCGGACCCTATCGCCCGCGTCCCCACCCTTCCATCAAAAAGCATGCAATGTTCCAATATTAAGCCTGACCCCATACGGGTTTCTTACCAGAATCGCCACCATGGGCGTTCAAATCTCTTCACTTCAAATTCGTAATCACCATCACGTGAAAGCCCCACAAAAACGTCATCGCCACTTCCATACTCGTTAATTTCATTTCTCCCAATAGCCCATACGGCAAACCGATAGCGTTGCGCCAAGCTCCGCATCTCCTCTCGCGCATGCGCTTCCTCTTCATCCCCGAAATAAACAATGAAAATCAGATTACCTCGCGAGTCGATCCAATTTCCTTCCCCGTTGATACTCAGATGGACAGGTAGCCAGTCGAACCTAAAAACGTCGGATACCAATTTTAACATATTCTGACCAAACCTATCCTCATTAAGGTTTCTTCCCGTCTTGTCGCCTAGGTCAATCATTTCTTCTTTTTTCAATTTCACTATACTCCCAATAATCATTTTAAGATCCTGCCTCGTATCAATCTCCTCGATCGATCTCGGGTGGTGAACCTGAGGCGGGTCCGTCAGCAAGCACACGGTACCCCCAAGACCAACGAGAAGAACCGCAATCAATAATGTTTGTCGTGTCCGACGCTTCTGGTCACGCGTTTTCATCTATCATCCGCCTCGGAAATTCAATCTACCTTCGTGTCGCGCCAAGTGGTAATCCATCTCTTCGTCGGATCCTTTGGTCTAGATTTCCACTGAAAAGCAGCTCCCCATTTATAAAATTTGCATTCCGCGTCTCAAATCGGAAAATCACTCCGTTATACGAGCGCTCAAGGAATAGTTCCTCATATAAATGTCCTGTTCTATGCCACCCTCCAACTTCATCTGCATCGTCACCCGGGGTTCGGCCAACCAAATGGGTTACCTCGTGAAAAAACACCGCTGCTTGTTCCATCGATGTGAATTCTTCGAAAAACAGATCTGTAATCCAGATTCGGTCATCACGATCGAACACAAACGCGCCCACGCCCCTTGAATCATCACCTGTATATTCCCCCGGACTAACCTCCAGAATCTGATTCGATTGCATCGCTTGATAAGCATCAGAGACAGTCGCTTCAGCGTACGAAACTTCTGATTCAAGAATATCGCGCCCTTCGCTGGGACAATAAATATCAGCGATTTCTTCCATGTACGTCGATATCCAATCGTGGAGGCGTGGTGAAAAAATATTCGCGTTTACCTGGGAAAACCTCACTATACGTTCACGATCCTCGTCCCAACGCCAACTTGCTAACCGATGGGTGCGCGATCCGGTACGGCGTCTTACAAACGAAAGCGCATATCTTCCTAAATAGTCGATACGACTCACCGGATCATTCCCGACGAACGCATACAGGTTCAATCCCCCCGCTTCCTCGATCGGATCCCTGTTCAGGAACCGTCCTTGTGATGGGCTGTAAAACCTGAAGCCGTAATAATAGAGGTCCAGAACGTCATCGTGGTACTTTGCGGAGAAACGATATGGATTCAAAGCGGCTGCGGTTCCGGTTCCCCGAATAAAATTACCGAATGGATCGTAGTCGTAGGTGGCCGAAAGCTCACCGTTCCCGTCGCCATTAGTCAGGGCAATCACATTGCCATTGTCATCGCAATGGACAAAGCTACCTATACCTTCGGCGTCGTACATGTACTTGAGCATCCCGGACCGATTGTCCTGGTACGTCGTGCCGAGGTGGAGCGGGATTAAGGTGCTGTTTTCTCCCTGGAATCTGACGGCAGTACTGAAGAGGTCGTAGTCGTAGGCGGAGTGCCAATCATCACTCTCCCGGCTCTCACTGGGCCTCCGCGCCCAAGCATCGTCGTAGTTATAACCGGTGTTGCGCCATCCGGCCCCGGTCGCGGCTTCTGGTTCGAATTTGGAGGTATAGGCTACCATGGAATTACGGAATTGTCGTAAGTATGAAGTTACCTGGATAGGTAGGGCAAGGATATTCAGTCGAACTGGTGAAGCGATGGCGGCAGGGTAGTTTGGTTAAACTTGGTTTTGAGGCAGGGGAGGTATTCGGAACATTGAAGACCGGCTTGCCGCCCGAAGGCGGATAGCCGGTTGCTGCCCGGTCGTTGTTGTCAGGACCGTTTGCGTATCCGCCGCATGAGGACGACGCCCAATGCGGCAAGTCCCGCGAGGGCGGCGTAGGCGCGGGGTTCCGGAAAGGCGTGCAGGGCGCCGATGGCGTCGAGGTCGAAGCCGCCCGTGCCTTCGGTAAGCCAGTTGTCGATGATCGGGTTTCCCTCGCTGTCCAGGAACGAGCCGTTGCCGGGGTTGTCCACGAAGCCAGGACCTGTCTCTTTCGGTCCCCTCAGCGCCTACTTGACTTTAGCGGAGATACATGTAAATCTACATATATGAGTACAAAGACGATCGCCGTGGACAGCCGGATTTACGAGAAGCTGGCGCGACAAAAACGGGAGGGAGAATCGTTCACGAGGACGATTGATCGTCTCGTGGACTCGCAGAGCGGCACCGGAACCTGCGCTGATGCGGTGAGGCAGGCGGCGACCGTTTGGGCGGGGAAACGGTCGCTTTCCGGGGCGAAAAAGATGGAAGCCGTTGTCAGGTCCAACCGCAGGCGCGCGAACTGGTCGGTGGAAATTCCGGAATGATCTGCATCGACACCACGGTCCTGATCGACGAATTTCGCGCGGCGGGTGATGCCGGTGCTCCGGTCAACAAGGCTATGTTGAAACACGGCGCCGAGGCGCTGATCGTTCCAGTCGCCGCGGCTGGAGAGTTTTTCGATGGCGCCGCAATGGTGTCGGAAGAGAGAGTCCAAGAAGCCTTGACCTTGCTGCGGGCGCGGACAGTAGTATCCGCTAACCTGGATGTGGCGGAACACTACGGGCGAATCACGACTCACCTTCGCCGAAAGAAACTCCTGTCCGGCCGGTCGCACAACGACCTGTGGATCGCGGCCACAGCACGGGCCAACGGGGCTCGTCTGCTGACCCGGAACGGTGAAGATTTCGAGGAAATTCCGGGCTTGGAGGTGCTGACCTACGGAGCAAAGACGATCAGCAGGCGGAAGGGGTCCGGTTGACCTCATGGAAAGTGGCAAGCCGAAATCTGTTGCGATACGAGCACTATCCCGCCCGCTTCCTGCGGTCGCTCAACCGTAGCTCCGCTCTTCAGACGGCGTCTCCCACCGCCCACGCCTCAGAACAGGAACCAAGTTTCACCACGAAGGACACGCCCTCGACGAGCTCAGGCCGGTGAAAGAGCACGAAGGGTAAGGCAGCGGAACCAAGAACCAGGAACCCAAACCGATCTTCAACCACAGATTGCTCAGATGGGCACAGATAGGGGAGGGGGGCGAGGGATCCGCATTCGCTCTGGCTCAGCGGATATGGGGCGTGGGGGCGAGCCTGTCGAAGGGCCAATCTGTGCCAATCCTCGTAATCCGTGGTCGAAATTCGCCGCGAGCCCTCACCGGCAGACCGTCCTTTGACGAATTGACAGAATGGCCGGATAAGGTAGTGTTTTTTTCTGATGAGCACCCTTATGGAGATCGAGCAGGCGGTGGAAAAACTGTCGACTCAGGAGAAGCAGGAGCTGATTCTGTTTCTGAGTGCGCGTCTTCGGGATGAAGGTGCGCGTTTACCTGAACCGCGGAAATTTTCCCGCGAGCAAATCCAGTCGTGGGTTGCCGAAGATGAGGCCGATCTCGAACGATTTCGCCGGGGGAAGTGAAGATTCCGGGAAAGGATTTCTACGGTTTGGCCATTCTTACGCCGGGGGATTTTCTTCACCGCGAGAGATCAGCGAACCGTTTGCAAACCTGATCGAGAAAGGTTCTGGGCCAGATATTCACCTGGAGAGCCATGCTTTCGCATGCCCCGCGCTCCCAGGTCGGCGGCGAGGTGGCACAGACATTTTTGCCTTTTCGCCAGATCTTCCAAAGCGGAAGGCGCGGTGGAGAATCGCCAGGTGAAGCCGGCGTTCCGGAGGCGTCGCGGAATGATGCGGCGGCTCTTCAGAACGAGTTCGGTTTCGGTGCGGAGGAATACCGCTCCGCATTCGAGCATCCAACGGGTGGCCGGAAGGCCGAGTTGGCGTCCGAGGCTCGTCCGGAGGGCTTGCATGAAAAACCGGTTGGTGACCGGTTCCGGGGCGGTGACGTTGACCGGACCTTCAAGATCGCCGGAAACGAGAAACGCCACGACCCGGCAAAAGTCCTCCTGATGTATCCAGGAAATGAATTGGGAGCCGTGTCCCATCGTTCCCGCCAGCCCGAGACGAGCCAGGCGGGCGAGAACCGGGTAGACACTGTTGGCGCCGTGCCCCAGGACCATGCTTGTGCGCAGGAGCACCTGGCGCGTTTCCGCCCGCCGCCAGCGACGGGCTTCCTCTTCCCAGGCCCGGCAAACGTCAACCGAGAACCCCGCGCCCAATTCGCCTTCGGCTTCGCTCATCCCCCGGTCTTCGGCATGACGGTAGATCGTCGCACTGGCGGCGTTCAACCAGACCCGCGGCGGCGTCGGACAGTCGGCGAGCGCCTCTCCCAGCAAACGGGTCGGTTGTACCCGGCTTTCGAGAATCGCGCGACGATTGGCCGCATGGTAACGGCAATTGACCGATTGGCCGCAGAAGTTGATCAGCACATCGGCCTCGCGCAACGCTGTTTCCCAGTCTCCCCGGGTCCGTCCGTCCCAGGACACCGGAACCGCCGGCCTTTCGACCGCGGCCGGACGCCGGGTGAGCACTTGGACCCGCCAACCATCGCGGTGAAACCAACGAGCCACCGCGGCGCTGAGAAAACCGCTTCCAGCAATCAGCAGTGTCTGTTGAGCCTTCATGGGTTCGTCTTTCCGTGTGGTTCGGGATTGGCGCCGAGAGTCCGTGCCTTCGCTCGCTGAAAAGCAACCCGGCCGGCGGGTTCTCCGGGATCACACCCCGTCGCCTCGTCGTCGAGGACCCTGATTACGTCGTCGTCCATGGCTCCCGGCAAACGCCGGATGCGGTGGGTGCTGATCCAGTTCCAAAAGCGCCGCGCCAGTGGGCGCCAGCCGGGACGGCTCAGACGGAAACTCCACTCCCGCCAGTCCTTCAGCGCCCACAGCACCATGATCCAGGCGTTGGTACCCTGGTAAACGGCGCCTTCGTCGGTGAAAACCACCAGATCCTTTTCCGGGGAAAACCGTTCGAGATCCGGGAATGCCCGCCGGGTTTTCGTGCTGTGCAGCGGCTGAAACCGTATCGGCAGGTAGACCGGCTGCGTTTCCACCCAGCGTCGGCTGCGCCGGCAGAGGTCGCAGTGGTTGTCGTAAAAAACAATCAGCTTTTTCATGGTTGCTCCACTTGACCGTTTTCCAGTTCCCGGTAGTCGTCCGGTTCCACCGGCGGGGGCGCGTTGCGGCGTTCGTACCGCTGATTGAGACGATGGAACACGTAAAGGTTGAAGAAGTGCATGGCGCCGAGCACGAGGAGCACCACGCCGACCTTGCCGCTAATGGCCTCTAAAATGCCTTCGATCGTCTCCGGGCGAACCTTCAATTTGAGAAACAGAGCGATGAAGCCCGTGTTGATCAGGTAAAAGCCCACCACGAGAAGGTGGTTCACCGAATCGGCCAGACCCTCGTCGCCGCCGAAGCTGCGTACCAGGAACAACCGGCCGTTCCGATGCAAAGTGCGGGCCACCCAGATGGTCATGGCGACGCTGATTAACAGGTAGAGGGCGTAGGTAATAACGGTGGGATTCATGACAGGTCCTTTTGTTGGTGGTTGTTTGATATCTCGAACTTTCGAGAATTAGTGAAACTTAGAGGTGCGTTTGAGTGGAAGGTGGAGCCGTGCCCGCGTTAGAGGACTTTGAGAATGCGCGGGAGTACCCGGCTCTGTTCGGCGGCGGCCACCTTTTCCATCACGGTGTTCGCCAGGGAGACAAAATCGGAGAGCGCGGTCAGCTCCCGCCGGAATTCGCGGGCCTCCGGGGAGTCGTCTGTTTCGGTGTCGCGGATACAGGCCTCCAGCACCTTCTGTGCGGGCTCCGTTTCGCGGCGTTTGCGCTCCCGCGCCACCATGCAGAAAATCTTCCAGACATCCTTTTCGGCCGCAAAGTACTCCCGGCGCTCACCGGGTCGCACCATCCGCTGCACCAGTCCCCAGTCGATCAGATCGCGGAGGTTGGTGTTCGCGTTGCCCCGGCTGATATTCAGCTCTTCCATGACTTCGTCGGTGGAAAGCTCCCGCTCGGCCACCAACAGCAGTGCGTGAATCATCGCCATCGTCCGGTTGATGCCCCACTGGCTGCCCAAAGCACCCCATTGGGTAATGAAGCGTCGACGTACGTTTTGGAAGTCTTGATTCATCTGTATTTCAGTGTTTACTGAAAGTTCAGTACGAATCAAGAAATAAATTTATTTTTTTGTACCTTATTTCGGCGACTTGCCCGGTTTGATCACTGGTTGTTCGAGGCATAGGGTTTTCGCGCAGGTGCGCGGGCCGGGGAGGTTTGCGCCAGCCGGGTCGGCCCCGGTTGAGTGGTCACCAAGCCGGAGGTGATGGCTGAAGATTGACAAGGCAAAAGAGAAATGCATTGTAATCTTATGATCACATCCAAAGTCACCAAGCGCGGCCAGACGACGCTACCAAGGCATGTGCGCGAGGCCTTGCGTATCAAGCCGGGCCAACGTCTTGTTTACGAGGTCGAAGGGGACAAGGTTGTCCTTCATTCCCATCCCGGAGCGCTCGCGTCGTTCGGCACGCTCAAGAAGAGAGGAGGGGTGCGGCAGGGGGATTTTAAGAAGGCGCGCACCGCGGCGCGGGAAGATTGGGCCGACCATGCGGAACGAGAGGGCTCGGACGGGTGAATTCCTGCCTTGTCGATACAAACCTGATCATCCGATTTCTCACCGGAGAACCGGAGAAACAGGCCGCCCGTGCCAGGGATCTTTTTGCGGCGAATGACGAGGGGGAATTGGACCTGAAGGTGGTCCCTCTCGTTGTGGCGGAAGTCGTTTTTGTTCTTTCGGGCAAGATGTACGGATATGAACGGGACGAAATCACGTCGGCACTGATCCCTTTCCTCCAATCCCCGACCCTGAACGTTGAAAAGCGTGATGTGGTGCTGCTTGCCCTGGAATTGTATCGCGATCACTCGATCGATTACGTCGATGCCTGCCTGGCCGCGGAGGCGCGTTTGACCGGGCATGCCGTGGCGAGCTTCGACGCCGATTTCAAGAAGATCGCGAAGCTGACCATGAAGCATCTTTAATCGTTAGGGCTCCTTGTAAGCCCTGACTCATTCCGTCAGACTCCTGGCCTCCGATCCGATCACAGGCTATCCGGTGTACCGGATCCGCGTGGATGTGACCTGCGACGAGGTGAAATTCGCGCGCCTGACGGTGCGGACCGCCTTTCCGGGGGGGCGGGAGATAGCCTAAGGGGCGGCGCGATCGATAGAAAGCCGTGCTGGCGAATCGCGGTTGAAATATTTTGCTCCATTTCTTAAGTGAATTCTTATGTATCCCTTTGGCCACATTGATTTGCGAGTTCGAGATATTACTGTGAAGAGTAAACGATGAACCCGCATGTTACCGTTATCACGCTCGGAGTGGAGGATCTCGAAAGGTCGGTCGCTTTCTGTCGGGACGGATTGGGATTTCCGACAAAAGGGATCAAGTAAACATGTGCAGGCGGATTGCGGCGGCGATGATCGGCTGCGCCCAATCGGCGGCGCCGGAAAGATCGGCGGGGGCGGTGATCTTGCGCCGCTTCATTTCGAGCAGGAGCACGGGCCGGGGAAGTTTGCCCCTGGCCGGGTCGGCTTCGGTCGAATTGTCATAAACCCGGAGGTGATGGATGTGCGGGAGCAGGCGGATGAGATTTTCCCGGCTGCTGTTCCAACGCTCGCCGATTTTTTCTTCCGGGATGTCGTGCCCGCCCCGCGCGACGCGGGCCCGCACCCGGCGAAGGTGAAGGTCGGGGCTTTCCAGTCCGCAAAACCAAATCTGGAGCCGGTGTCCGCCACGCGCCGCCTCTTGCAGCAAACGGGTGATCGTACGTCCGCCGAGCGTGGTTTCAAACCGGTAATCTTTGCGTTCCTCGATGGCCTGTTCCAGCAGCGACTTGCCGAGCCCCCAGGCGCGGGCGTTGGCGAGGGTCGGTGAAATGTCCGGATGAAGCGTGCGGATTCTCCGGGCGATGGTGTCGGGGGTGAAGACAGCCGAGCCTTTTGCGCGAAAAATCTCCTCCGCGAGACTGGATTTTCCGGCTCCGTTGACTCCGGCGAGAACATAGAGAGCCGGTTCGTTCCGTTTTCCCGCACGCATCCGATGAGCCCTAACCTGGGTTATTCGCGCAATCCGGTGAATAATTCAGGCTAACGCCTGCGGGCCGCGGCTACGGCGGCTTTACCCAACTCCTCTGGTGTCGCATTGAATGCGCGCTTCGCCGCCGCTTTTTGCTCCGGTTTCTGCATGCTTTCAAGCATACCGCGATATTCCGCCTGCAGTTCGTTGAGCAAATTGTTCCCGGCACCCGTCATCCGCTCGTATTGCTCGATCGAAACGAGGACCGCGCGCGGCTTGTCGTGTTTTGTAATGGCGACCGCACCCTGAGCGGTTACCTGGTCGAGGACATCGGCCGCCGAGTTCTTCAACGCGGTGGCAGTGACCGACGGAAGCTTCCGCACCTTGAGGTCTGACCGGGAGGACGAAGAATATTTTATGTCCATAATAGCTAAATTAGCTATTTTGGCTATTATTGTCAATCATACGGGAAACAATAGGGTTTTGCGGGGCCGGGATCGGTCCGGGTGTTATGATTTCGAAGGAGGAAAAGACATCAGGGGCATGAAGGGAAAGGTCTGCGGATTGCTGACGGAATTTTTCGCCTCCTATTGTGATTGCCAGCCCGGCCGGCGGTTTCCATTCTCGATTCACCGAATCGGCCGATGGACCACCAACTGATATCACCCGCTGAGCTGAATGCCGCGCTTTCGAATCGGGAGGCGATTACGATTCTTGATGTCCGTTCGGTTGACGATTTTGATCGTCGCCGGTTGCCGGGCGCCCGGAATAATTGCGTCTACGAAGTCGAGTTTTTGGATCGAATGCCGGAGCTCGTTGCCGATAAGGAGAAATGGGTGTGTGTGTGTACGGGCACGACGCGGGCACGCGCGAGGCGCGCATGGCGGCGGAAAAGCTGGTGCGCGCCGGTTATCGCCGGGTGAGCGAATTGCGGGAGGGGGTGGCGGGCTGGGAGTCGGCCGGGTTTGCCGTGGAGGGAACGTTGGCGGTCGCCCCTTCTCGGGGACCGGTATTGAACGGGAAACGGGAGGCGGATTTGACGGAAAGCCGGGTTCGATGGATCGGCCGGAACCTGCTCAATAGCCATTGGGGTACGATTGGGTTGAAGTCGGGATTCCTGACCTTCGAGGCGGGCAGGTTGTCGGGAGGTGAGTTTGTTTTGGATATGAATGCCATCGAGTGTTCCGACCTCCGGGGAGATCGGCTGCACGACGTTTTGATCGCCCACTTGATAAGTCACGATTTTTTCGATACGGAGATTTATCCTGAAGCAAGGTTTCAGTTGATTTCCGCCATCCCCGTTGCCGAAGCCACCGTCGGCTCGCCCGATTTGAGGATCAGCGGTGAATTGACACTGAAAGGCCAGACCCGGCCAATCGAATTCGACGGGGTTTCCGGTATTGACACGGAAGGACGCTTTGGCGCGCAGGCTGTATTGTCTTTCGATCGCACCCTCTGGCACGTGCTTTACGGTTCCGGAAAGTTCTTCCGCAACCTCGGCGGACATCTGGTAAACGACGCGATCGAAGTCCAGGTGCGCCTGGTGACGCGGTGATTTCCTGAGACGAACGAAAGACATTCTGGTTGCCGGAAGAAGAACACAAGGTTTGCCCGGAGGAAATGGCTGGGGATCGCCTTACAGGGTGAAGTAAAGAACCCGGAAGCGGCGCTTATCGCCTTCCCGGTGCACACCGAGCAGACCGCCCGCGAACGACCAGCCGAAGAGATCATTCTCACGGTTCCTGTCCGTCGAGACGAATGGAAAGAAGTCGGTGCTCACGTGACTGTCGTGCTGCTCCTGGTGCCAGAGCCGCCAGAGAACCCGGCGCCGGGCATAGGTCCGGTCATCGCCGGCGGTTTGCGTCCGGCTGTCGTAGAGACGCCAAAGAATTTCCCTGCGGGCTTTGCGATCCCCTTCCTTCGCCCGGTGGTAAATCGGCCACCAGAGAGTCCGCTCGTGTTCTTCGAACTCGACCTTCCACATGGATTCCGGCTCCTTTTCGATCGCGCCGGCTTCGTCGTCCGCGATCACAACACTCGAAATCCATTCCGCCCGGCCGACGAGGTGGGTGGATTGACGGAGCCAGGTGAAGATCCAGTTGCTTTCGCGCAAGGGTCTTTTGATCTCGCGAGTGGTGCGGCCTCTGGGAGCAGGGGGTTGTGCCGGATCCGCCGAGGGAACCGGTGAGGTGTGGTGCGTTGATTCCCTTATATGGGCGCGATTACGGTGTCAAGTATCGTCCGCCGCCACCCCTCGATGGTTGGAGGACGGCGGGTGGTCGGATAGAGGGGATTACTTCTGTTGCGTGAGGTGGCTGTTGATCAGGCAACGGTAGATGGGGAGGTGGTTGGAGAAGAGCGTTCCCAGTCCCTCGACATCGTTGCGCCAATCCCGATGCAGCTCGCAGGCGGTGCCGAACCATGTCATGAGTTGCGCTCCCGCGGCGGACATCCGGTCCCAGGCGGCATCCCGGGTGGTCTGGTTGAGCGTGCCGGAGGCGTAGGTGACCACAAAAACTTCGTAGCCTTGCTCCAGCGCGGAGAGGGTGGGGATCGCCACGCAGACCTCCACCAGCCTGATCGCGTCGGTGGAAGCCGGCCGCGGCGTCGCTCTGGTCCAGCAGGGCTTCGAATGCCTCTCCGGCCCGCGCCTGGTCATCCGTCCTCTCCATCCGCCCCCGGCCCCGTTTATCGTAGGTGCGGCTTGGCTGGAGGACTGCACCGGTGCCGCAGTCTCGGCCTTTCTCACCGCCGCGAGGGAAGCCGGCCGCCCTCTTCAATGAAGTTGCAACAGTTGCCGGAGGTTTTTTTTGCTCACAAATTTGAGACCATGCGGGCAGGGAAGTTTTGTGCCATACTGGCGGACATGAAAAAGAAGCAGACACAGGTCGGATGGTTTGGGGGTGGGGTGGGCCTGTCATGACGCCGTTATTGATTTTGCTGACCGCACTGGGTTTCGGGGCGGGGGATTTTCTGGCGGGTTTGGCGTCAAAAAAGGTTTCGGCGCTGACGGTATCGCTCTATTCGCAGGGGGTGGCGATCGGTTTGGCGACGCTGGCGGTGATTTTTCTCGGCGGGGCGGCGGATCCGGCGGCGGTGGGGTGGGGGTTGGCGGCCGGCATTGCGGTCGGCTTGGGGATAGTCCGGTATTATCACGGCTTGACCCATGGGGCCATGGGGTGGGTGGCGACGGTGATGGGGGCGTTTTCGGCGTTGGTGCCGCTGGTGGTGGGAATCGCTTTGGGTGAGCGGCCGTCCCTTGTGGCGGTGGCGGGGGTGTTGAGCATCGTTTTCGCTTTGTTTCTGGCGATCCGGAGGAACGGGCGCGCAAAGCGGGGGGAAGCCGCGATGGACGCGCATTCTCTTCGGTTACCCCGGCGGCAGGTTACCGGGATCGCGGATGGTGCGGTGGCTGGGACGTGTTTCGGGTTTTCGTTCGTGTTTCTCGGGCTGGCATCGAGCGGAGGGCCGTTATGGCCGGTACTGATGACCCTCGCAGGGTCGATTCCGCCGATTTTGTTCTTTCGTTTTCGTAACGGTAACCGTCATGTCGAAGCCAAAGGCGTATGGCCCCTGATCGTCGCCGTCGGGCTTTGCCAAGGGTTGGCCTTCACCGCATTTGCGCTGGCGGTCGCCGACGGATACATATCGATCGTTTCGGTGGCGGGCGCCCTTTCCCCGGTGGCGACGAGCCTGCTGGCGTTTATGGTCCTTTGCGAACGCCTGACCCGGAGGCAGGCGGTGGCGGTCGGGGTTGCCATCGCGGGCATAATCTGTCTGATTTTGGGATGAATTCGTGGTTTCTTCTCTTCCCGCTGACCTCCGCTTTGGGGTATGCGCTGAGTGTGCTTTTCCTTAAACGTGCCATGGAAGAGGGGCGGGGGTGTTGCGGACCGGTTTTGTCGCCAACGTCGCCATGGGACTCCTGTTTCTGCCCCTACTGTTTGGGACGGAAGGGGGGCTGTCGGTGGAAAACTGGCACGCTCCGGCGATCACCGCGGTATTCTTTTTCCTCGGTCAGATATTTACCATTCTGGCTTTGCGCAAAGGAGATGTCTCGGTGGCGACTCCGCTGATGGGGAGCAAAGTGATCTTTGTTGCCGCGATATCCGTGATCATTCTCCCGGAACCGGTGCCGCTTGCCTGGTGGGTTGCGGCGATGTTGGCATTTTGGTCGGTGTGGTTGTTGCGGGTGGGGCGTACCGCCGACAGGAACCGTTTGTTCGTCTCCATTGCTCTCACGCTGCTGAGTGCCGCCAGCTTTGCGGTTTGCGATGTCCTGATGCAACGGTATGGGGGCGAATGGGGATTTCGGCAGTTTGTCCCGCTCGTTCTCGGAATGGTGGCGGTGTTCTCCATTGGATTCATGCCCTTCTTCAGGGATCCATTGCCCACGATTTCCCGGGCGGCCTGGTGCTGGCGAACTGAAGCCCTGGTTATTTGCCCTGCTCGGCCGCCATTTGTTCGGTGAAGGCGCGGGCGCGCTTTTCGAGTTCCTCCGCCGGGACATCTTCGACGTGGGAGGCGATCGACCACACGATGCCCCATGAGTCTTTGACGCAACTGTAGCGGTCTCCCCAAAACATGTCGGCCGGTTCCATGACGGAAGTCGCCCCGGCGGCCAGCGCGTCACGGTACACGGCATCGGCATCCTTCATGTAAAGATAAAGCTGAGCGGGCATGGGCCCCATCTGGTCGCAGGCTTCGCTGATCATGATGGGAGCGTCTCCGATGCGAACTTCCGCGTGCATGATCCTTCCGTCCGTTTGATGGATGCGCTCGAGTTCCTCGCCCTGGAAGACCTGTTTGATGAATTCGATAAAGCCCGGGGCGTCTTTGACCGTGATGTAAGGGGTCACCGTGTGGTAACCTTTGGGCTGGTGTTGTATTGTGCTCATGTTGGTGTCTCCTTGTGGTTTTGTTGATCGGTGTGGAAAATTCAGGACAACCGCGCTTTGGGCGCCGACAGCTCACGGTAATGTTTGCGGCAGGCGAAGGCGAAGACAAAAAGCAGTCCCATCAGGACCCGCACTATAATGACGGCGATTTTCATGAGTGGGCCTTCTCCGCAACGCCTTCGTATTGGTTGAGTCGCGTAAGGTTTTTCTCCCTCCGCAGGAGTTCCCGACGGGCGGCAAGCCAGTCCTCCGGAGAAACGACACTGTGATTCTTTAGCTCATCGGCTGTCGGTGCTTTTGCGATCGGCATGGCTTTATCCTTTTCTGTGTTGCGAATGTTCTTTCATGTTTGGGACGGATTGTGACTCCGCTGGATTGCCGGCTTATTTTCTCCGGGATTCAATAGTCACGTTCTCCACCCATTCGCCATCGACGTAAATCGCCGATGTGATGCGGCGGTAATCGTCGCTTTTGAACTCGGTCACTTCCCGGAATTTCGTGAGTTCTCCCGGCCGCATGGGGCAGGCCCCTTCCGCTTTCATGGTCAGAACGTCGCCCGCAGCATTCACCGAACCTCGGTAATTCATCAGATTGCCGGTCATCGATTCGATCCAGAATCCGATATAGTTTCCGGTTTCGGAATCATACCCGATTGTGTAGACGCCCGAGAACGGCATTTCCTCGGTCCGGCTCTCCATGTCGCCCACGACCCAGAATCCCCCCACGGGACGAAATGTTTCGGCGACCTGGACCTCCGTGGGCGGACCGTCCGGATCCATGAAGATTTTCACATCGGTCGACCATTCGCCGACAAACCTCTGAAGCCATTCGTGTTCTTCGCTCGGTTGGGGCATTTCCTGCGCTCCCACAAAGCCGGCGACAACAATCAGGGTTACACCTGCAAGCGCAACGGTTGCGTTTTTAATGATAATCATCTTCCCTCCATTTTCGTGTGTTCGGCATATTCCGTGGTTCCCCAATCCGTTTCCCGGGGATTTTTTTTCAAGCCTCGACGATTATTTTAAATCCGCCGTAAGCCATGCGTTTGCAGTCGAAATCGACTTTGTCCGGACCGCAGAGTTCTTTCATCCGCCGGTCGGCCATAACCTTCGCATTGACCGCGTCGCGGTGCTCGCGCGACTCAAAGACAATCCATGCGAACACGACCGTCTCGTCGGGTCCGACGTTCGCCAGTTTGGGAAAGGCGAGCATATCCTGGATCTCCATGTCGTCGCCCACGCACTCGATATATTCCAGCGCGCCGTGCTCTTTCCAGATTTCGCCCGCTTTCTCCGCCACTTTGCGGTAGCCTTCAATCTTGTCCTTCGGCAATGGAAGAACGAATCCATCTACGTATTTGCTCATTTTCTTATTATTGGGTTTGCCGTGCGGCATTCAGCCAGCATTGGCGTCGGGTTGATAGATTCCAAATGTATTGCCTTCCGTATCCAGAAAGTAACCCTGCCAGCAGATTCCCGGGACGGGGAATTTCGGCAATGCGACCCGGCCTCCCATTTCGGCAATTTTTTCAGCCATGGGGTCAAAGTTATCGACTTCGAAAGAACAGGTAAAAGCGTTGGTTCCGCATTCCATTGGGGGTGTTTGGGCCGGTCGTTCCAAGAGACCCCCGCGTCCGGAGTCAGTTTCGATGCGCCAATATTTGACCGGAAGGCCGTGCGTTTCCTCGAATTTCCAGCCGAAGAGTTTCCGGTAAAACTCGACGGCGCGTTCGGGATTGTCAGCTTGAATTTCAAAATAGAGCTGCATGTCGGATTACCTTTCGTATTCGTCAGGGTAGAGAATCTTCTCGCTCCCGGCTGGAGCGCCGAGGCCGGTGGCGCGGCCTTTGGGTTCCTCCCATTCCTCCTGTCTGCCGAGGGCGGTCAGATCGAGGAAGTAATGGCTGCCGCCTACGGCTTCTCCGCCGCGGCCGTACGTCGAATAGGTGTGATAAATTTTGTTGGCGCGACGCAGGAAGCAGCTTAGGCCGGGAAGGTCGAATGGCTGTGCGCCCTCGAAGTAGTAGCCTGTGCCCGCTCGCTCGTGATCGGCCTTGCTTTTGTAATTGTATTCCATTGGCGCGACGGATTCATCCATGGTGACTTGAAAGTCGTAATTGAAGTCGCTGCCGAAGGATGAATACCAGGGGACCGACCAGCCCATGCGTTTCTTGAACGGCGCGATTTTTTCCAGCGGTGCACGTGATACCAGGCAAAAGGAGGTGTCGCGCGTCCTTAAGGCGTTGAGGTGGCCGCGTGAAATTTCATCGGTCCAGGTCGAGCAGCTCGGGCAGCCCGCGTCCAGCGGTTGGGCGTTTTCCCAGCGCCACATAAAATGGTAGACGATGAGTTGGAGGCGTCCTTCAAGCAGGTCGAGCAGAGTGTTTTTCCCTGCCGCCCCCTCGAAAACGTACGGCTTGTCGATCTCAACCATAGGCAATCGGCGACGATCCGTGTTCAGCTGATCGCGGTCCCGGGTGAGCGCCATTTCTTTTACCAGCAGTTTCCGGCGCGCCTCCAGCCATTCCCCGCGCGAGGCGGTTTTTGGATAGTTAATGGCGGTTGTGGTCATGGTAATTCCTCCGTAAAGGTTGGCGTGCCGCAGCGGGATTCGCGGTTTGGACGATGGCGAAATCGCAGGACAGTGTTGGCGATGAGAAACACGAATACGGCCGAGCAAGCGACGATGATGACCGTCCGCAAATAACCCGCCGCGCTTATGGAAATTCCAAGTCCGGTCCAGAGCCCGATATACGCCGCGAGGCAGGCGGGGCACTTCGGCAGAAGCGCCAGCACGGCCCCGGGGGCGATCCAGGCGCCGGCGGCCGCCGCGCGTCCCACGCACATCCCGAGCCGTCCGGTTCGCCTCTGTTTCCCGGCGATCCGGCCGCACTGGCAATGTGCGCTCATGCCCCGTCCCCTCCCTTCGCGTCCGGATATTCGTCGCGGCGGCGCACCCAGTCCATGATCTCGTTCTCGTTGCGCCCCTTCGGTGTCATATCGAGGTAGATAAAGACGCCATCGACCTCTTCGTTGCCGCGGGCGTAGGTGGAATAGGTGTGGTCAACAATCGGGTGGCTGTAAAGCTCGTCTTCGGTCGGTGGAGCGGCTATCGGCATGGCTGGTTCCCTGGTAGAGTCGAGTGTTTTTTCCGGATTCCAATAACACGACGAACAGGGGTGGCGTGAAAGGACACGGTCAGGCGTTTTTTTTTATTCCCGGTCCGGCAATCGCGGAGCCTTTGAGCCAGAAAAATCCTTTCCGAGGTCACTTCGGTGAGGTTGATGGCGTCATGGAAGTGCGAAGCCGCGGCGGCGACGCGGTTGCGCTGCATTTCGAGATCTCCCAGAACGGCATGGGTCAGGTAATACGCGTCGAGCGGCGAGTGTTGCAGAATCCGTTCCAATTCGGCGATGTCCCGGGCCGTAGATCTTATTTGGCCAGGCAAAATGTAATTGACAGATTGCTGCGTTGGCTGGGCGGTTCGGGTGGTTTCGGGTGAGGTGGCGCTTGGGCTCGCTTTAAGGCGGGGGTTCTGCTTTCATCCACGGCATGGACTTCTGGAATCGTGCGGTGGAGATCGGAGATATTGTGGTGACGCCCCGGTCGCTCCTGGTAGGCTTTTTGTTGCTGGCGGCGCTCTTTCTGGTCGTGACCCGGATGCGTGGTCTGCTGCAGCGAAGGGTTTTTCCGCGTCTGGGTTTGACCGAGGGCGTCAGCGCCGCGGTCGGCGCTTTGATCGGCTACGCGATTCTGCTCATCGGGGTGCTGGTCATATTGCCTGTTATGGCCCCCGGGTTCAATATCAACACCCTGGTGGTGGTCCTGGGCGCTCTTTCGTTCGGGGTGGGGTTTGGATTGCGCAACGTGGCGGACAATTTTTTCAGCGGCTTGATCCTGCTTATCGAACGCCCGATTAAAGTGACCGACCGCATCGAAGTGGCCGGGACCTTTGGCACGGTGGTGGAGATCCGTGCCCGCAGCACCACCGTGCGTACCAACGACAACATCGATATCATCGTGCCGAACTCCCAGTTCATCTCCAATCAGGTGACGAACCTCAGCTACCATGACAAAAAGGTGCGCTTTAAGGTCCCGGTCGGCGTCCATTACGACAGCGACGTCGAACTGGTGCAGAAGGCCCTCCTTGAGGCCGCGTCGGAGTGCGGGAATGTGCTCAGTGAGCCGGCGCCGGCGGTGAGGCTGATCGGCTTCGGGGATTCTTCCGTTGATTTCGAACTGCGCGTTTGGACCGATTCGCTTTACAACCGTCCCAAGCTGCTCTTCAGTAACGTCAATTTTCTGATTTGGAAAAAATTCAAAAAGTACGGTATCCGGATTCCCTATCCGCAGCGGGACATTTACGTGAAACAAATGCCGAAGGCTGGGGATATTTGACCACAGATTGCTCACAGATAACACAGATACAAGGCAGAGAACCGATCTTTAACCACAAAGAGCACAAGGATCACAAAGAATGGGAAGGGAGATTTCGCAGGTAATAGGGGGCAAGGAATCATAGGACAGAATCTAAGAACCAGGAACGGATTTCATCTGTGCCCATCTGTGAAATCTGTGGTTGAACCTCTTGTTCTTGGTTCGGCTGCCTTTCCCTTCGTGCTCTTTCCCTGGCCTGAGCTCGTCGAGGGCGTGTCCTTCGCGGTGAGTCTTGGTTTCGGTCATCGGACTTCGGCGAGCTCGGTCGGGTCACGAGCTCAGTCGAGCACGGAAGCGCCGATGCCACGCCCCTCCCGACCCCGCTAACCCTCCCGGCGGCCAGGCCCAGAGGCCTGGGGGGAGGGCGACGAGGAAAACGAGGGTCTGCACGGGGAGTCCGAGTTTCCAATAGTCGGAGAATCGGTAGCCGCCGGGGCCGAGGACAAGGGTGTTGGATTGGTGGCCGAAGCGTAAGTGGAGCCGTTATCGACGTAGAGGGTTTGCGGAACGCCACGTTTGTAGAGGGGGAGTTTGAGAGCGGCGTTGAGCGCGGGGCGGTTTTCCTCGAAGATGAACTGCCCGTGGCACAGGAGGCGGGAGGCGTCGTCGAGGAAGGCGATCAGGCGGGTCTGGCGGGGCTTGCCTGAGTGGTCGCGCACGTGTGTGGGCCGTAAAGGGTGTTGGCCTGCCACATTTCGTTGGCGTAACGCGTGGCGAAGGCGAGACGTTTTTCGGAACGCACTTCGCTCTGGGGCTTGATCAGTTCGTACTGTTTGATCAGACGCCGGAAGGTGTTCGGAGCGATTTGCTTGCGACGCAGCAGGTCTTTTCCCATGCCGCGCCGATGCTCAGGCCGCTTCGGTAATCGTGAAGAAAGCGCCAAAGACTCTCCGAGCCGATTCTCAGCTAGGACAAAACCCTTCGGAAATTCGGATCAGAGCGCGGCCGGGAACATCAAGATTACAGAGGCCGTCTGCTTCGCCTCGGTCAATGCGGTGAGAAACCCCATCTTTCGGCCTGACCCCATCCCGCCCTCTTGGAGTTTGGAATCATCCATGTCGTAGCAGGATCAGGCCTGTGGTTCCGATCAACGCGATGAGGCATCCGATATAGTAGCTCCAACCCGGGCGCGCCTTTTCCAGGGCATAGGCGAAAGGAACGGTGAGTAGAGTGGCGGTGGCCGCCACGGATTGCACTAATCCGGGGTTTTCCACCAAACTGATGGCCCATAGCATGCAGGTCACCCCAAGGACGGGACCAAACAGAGCGTTGAAAAACACCCATACGGGAGCGGGCAAAGGGGAAACATGCTTCGCCGGGGCCGATACCGAATGGCGGCGGGCCCAAAGAGCGGTGAGCCCGTAAATCAGGCCGGCCACCAGCAGTCCCCCGATCAACCGTTGGTAGGCGGCACTGGAAAATGCGATCGATTCCCCTGCATCCCGGAGCAGGTTGAAGGCATGCCGGGAAATGTTGAAACTGATTGCCTGGAAGAGGGAGGCGGCGAGGGCAAGGCCGCAGCCGGCCAGGACGTGGGCCCGCTTCAAATTCGGAATGGGACCGGGTGTCATGCCGACAATGACTCCGCAGAGGATGAGACCGGCAAAGAGCATTTGCTCCCAGCGCAAGGCGGCACCCAGTGCGATCCAGCCAATGCCGGCGGCGAAAACCGCGGCCCCGCATTCCACGATCAGCAGACTGAGAGTGGAGCCCACCCGGCGGAGAGCCTGGAACATGCACCAGCCGCCGATCCCGAATCCAATGCCCCCGGCAAGGAAAAACCACAGGGTTGTTTCCGACCCCAACCCTTTTCCAAAAAGGTGCGCCCAACCCGCAAGAAGTGCCAGGGCGACGACCAGTCGCCAGGTGTTGGCCCGGGCCGCGCCGAGCAATCGGGAAGATTGGTTGGCGCAAACCCCGGTCAGGGCGAAAAGAAAGGCGGTGAGGAGTGCCGCGTGCATCGTGTCCTACCAATGATACCGCAACCCGGCCTCGATTCGCCGGCCCGCTCCGGGCAGGAATATTGGCTGCCCGGGGCCGGCGGCCTCTTCCAGAACCCCCGCGGTGCTGGCGATATAATTCCGGTCAAATAAATTGGTCAGGCGGAGGCTGGCTTCCCAACCCGAGGGATGAATCCGTCCCAGGTCGAGGGACCAAACTCCGAAGCTGCCGGAATACAAGGTGTTGGCATGGTCCGCATAAGTCTTGCCGGCCTGCCAGAAAAGGCCGGGGGAGATAAACCACCCTCCCGGAAGGTCGGAGCGCAGGCCGACCGAACCGGCGTGCGGCGGAATCCCGCCGAGCCGGTTCGTTCCATAAATGGGATCGTCGTCAAAACGGATGTCGCTGAGTTGATAGTTGGCCCACAGGCGCACTGTGTAATCGGAGGCCTCCATCAGCATCCAGTTGAGGGAGGATTCCCAGCCCATGTGCAGGGTGCGATCCGCATTCACCGTGCCAATGTTTCCCTCGTCGTCTTGCAAACGGAGAAACTCTCTCTTCCAACGGGCGTAATAAACTCCGGACGTCCAGGAGACGGGGCCGGTGTCTCCACGCAAACGGACTTCATAGGAATCCGCCCTTTGCCATTGCAACCCGATGCTTTCCACGCCGCCGGGCGGCTGGGGTGGCGGCGGCGGCGGCGCCTGGGTAATGAGAAGATCATCGAAGGTGGGGGGTTCGTAGGAACGCGCCCACAACAGGGTCAGGGCGTACCCGTCGAGGGGCGTCCACTCCCAGGAAAGACGTGGCGCCACTTTTGCATCGGAGAGATTCAGGGCGCTCTCATCCTGGATGGCGCCCGTCTTGATTTTCCTGCGGGCGGCCAGGACCGATGCCCCCGCTTCAAAGGTTTGGGTGCCGGTGGGAGAGAGACTGTGATCCAGCCCCAGGGTCAAGGTAACCGGCCGCAGGGGGTTGTCGCCGATAAGGGCTCCTTTTTCTCCGCCATCCGTTTGATAACGCCGGACATCCCCACGACTGCCTTGCAGCAGCAGCCCGGCTTCCGTTTTCTGGGGCAGGGCGCTTCCGTCCCATTCCCGCTGGATATCGGCAAAAAGCGCCCCTTCCCAGGCCCGAGTGGTGCTGATTCCATTGGGCAGCAATTGAAAAAAATCATCGCGGTGGTAACCCCCTGTCACTCCCATGGAAACATGACCTTCGGCGTCGCCGGTGGTCAGCCTTCCTCCCAATTGGCCATATTCCGTCTCCCTGCGCGGACGATCCATTTCCACACGGGCGAAATTGCTCCTGGGGTCGTTCAGCGCTTCGGATTTGGAAAGTGGCCCCGGCACATCAAAGCGGGGCCGGGACCCGAAAAACTGAAAAACGGCTTCCGTTCTTTCGCCCATGGGGGTCCGGGTGGCGAAAAGAATGCTCTCCCGCCGCTGTTCGGAAAGCCTCCGCCAGCCGTCGGTCCCGGAAATCGCGCCCTCAAAAACCGAATCCGTGGATTCGCTTTGGAAACCCGCCTGGGTGGAGAAGGAGAAGCTCCGGTTGCTGCCGTATCCCGCCTCCATGGAACCTGTCTCCGAAAACAGGCCGCCCTGGCTCCAAAGCGCAAGGGAACCTCCAAGGGAGGGAACCCCCGCCCCCGGACCGGGAGTGAGAGCCGCATATTCCAGCCAACCGCTTTCGATCAGGGCGAGATTGAAAGACCCATCGGCAAAATTGAGGGGGAATCCGTTGAGCGAAAGTTGAACCCCCCGGCTTACGGGAGCGCTTTGGATGCCCGATCCCCGCACGGTTAAACGAGGGGGGTCGAAACCGCCGAAACTGTCCTGCAGGATAAGCCCGGGGATGTGTTGCAAAGTTTCCCTCAACCCGGCGCCCGCCGCCGGTGCGTCCACCGGCATGGCCAGGGACCGACTGGAGAGTCCGGTAAAAGGGCTCTCCAGGGGAGGGGTCACGGTAATCCCCGGCAATTGATACACACTTTCCTCATCCATAGCCCTTTCCGGGCTTGAAAGAGCGGCTGCCGGAAACCAAAACAAGGTCGCCCCAAAGGACAAAAAAGCGATTGAAGAAAACTTTTTTCTCACAAGGGCTCGGACCTTATATTCAAAATATTCCTTCCGAAAGGAAATTGAGAATGAACATCCGGCCCATTCGGCGCCAATTTGCCGACACAGGATAACCTTATCGGATTCCCGCGTACATTACCAGGTTGGTCAGCGCTGATAGGCCGGACGTGGTTTGTAATGGGCGTGCAGGAGGCTGTGCGCTTTTTCCCCCAAGGGTTCACCCAGATAATCGTCGTAGAGCTTTTTGATATCCGGATTTTCGTGGGAAAACCGCAGAGCCATGGATTCGTCGCCGTCAAACAAACCCTTGATACGCTGGAGCCGGACCTCGTCGGACACCCCGTAAGGCTGGCCGCCCCCTCCGATACAGCCTCCCGGGCAAGCCATGACTTCAATGAAATGATAGGGAATCGGGCCACCGCTGTCGCGGGCCTCGCGGACTTCCTTGAGCAAGGCTTCCACGTTGGCGAGTCCATGAGCAACGGCCACCCGCACCTCCGTGCCCTCGATGTCAATCGCGGCTCCACGGATTCCCTTCATGCCCCGGACCGCATGCAGATTGATGGCTTCCTTTTCCAGGTTTTTTCCCGTCACTTTGAAATAGGCCGTGCGAAGGGCGGCTTCCATGACGCCCCCGGTGCTCCCGAAAATCAGGCCCGCCCCGGAATAAGTGCCGAGGATGGAATCCGCTTCCCCGTCCGGCAATCGATTGAAATCCACACCGGATTGTTTGATCATGCGGGCCAGTTCGCGGGTGGTCAGGGAAATGTCCACGTCCTTGTAGCCCGAGGCATACATCTCGTCGGTCCGCTCCAATTCGTATTTTTTGGCGGTGCAGGGCATGATGGACACTTGGATGATCGAGGCCGGGTCAATGCCGGATTTTTCCGCAAAATACGTTTTGGCCAAAACCCCCAGCATTTGTTGCGGGGATTTGGCGGTGGAGAAATTCGGGACAAAATCGCTAAATCGCTTCTCCATGTAATCGACCCAGGCCGGACAACAGGAGGTAATCAGCGGGAGTTCTCCATTGCCGTGGGCGAAGCGTTCGAGAAATTCGCTGGCCTCTTCAATGATCGTGAGGTCGGCGGAAAAATTCGTATCGAACACGGCTTTAAAGCCGAGCCTTCGGAGAGCGGTGTAGATCTTTCCGGTCACATCCGTGCCCGGCGCATGCCCGAATTCCTCCCCCAGGGCCACACGCACGGATGGGGCGATCTGGACGGTGCAATATTTGTCCGGATCGCGAAGCTCTTCCCACACCGCGGCGGTTTCGTCGTTTTCCACGATGGCGCCGGTGGGACAGTGGGCGGAGCATTGGCCGCAGCGGATGCAGGGAGATTCGTTCAGGCTGATATCCCCGGCCGGAGCCATGCGGGTGTTGATCCCGCGGTCCAGGAAGGAGAGAGCCCACACGTTTTGCATCTGTTGGCAGACCTGGATACACCGGCCGCATTTGATGCATTTGGTGAAATCCATGACAATGGAACCGGACGAACAATCAGGTTCCAGATCACGGACATAGCGGGGAATATCGTCTTGCCGGATCCCGAATTCACCCGCCATGGTCTGCAATTCACAACTGCCGTTTCGGCCGCAGGTCAGGCAGGCATTGGGGTGGTTGGACAGAATCAGTTCCAGGGTGGTGCGGCGGACCTCGGTCAACTCGGTGTCATGGGTGGTGATCTCCATGCCATCCTCCAGGGCGGTGGCACAGGCCCTCGGCAATTTTCGGTTGCCGCTTACCTTGACAATGCAGAGGCCGCAGGCCGCTGTGGGAAGCAAATCCTTGTGCTTGCAGAGCACGGGGATATTGACCTGGACGCTGCGGGCGGCTTCCAGAATGGACGTGCCGAATGGAACTTCCACGGCCATCCCGTTGATGGTTGCCTTTACTGTGTTGTGTTTGATCATGGCAGGTAATGGATCGTTTTCAGGCGAGGGCTTTCAGGTTTTTTCCTTCTTCCAGTCCTTTTTTGCGTTTACGGGAGTAGGCGGGGCCTCCCTCGATGTAGCCTTTGTATTCCTCTTCAAAGTATTTCAAGGTCGACAGGACCGGGTTCGGCGCGGTTTGCCCCAGGCCGCAAAGCGAAGCCGTTTGCATGGACTTGCAAATCCGGTGAATTTGGGTCAGATCTTCGGTGCGGCCCCGTCCTTTTCCGATCTTAGTAAGCAATTGCAGCATTTGGTAGCCGCCGATCCGGCAAGGCGCGCATTTCCCGCAGGACTCGTCCACACAGAATTGCAAATAAAAGGCGGACACATCCACCATGCAGTCGCTTTCATTCATGACCAGCATCCCTCCCGAACCCATGATGGAACCAAGTTCCAGCAGGTTTTCATAGGTGACCGGAGTATCCAGAAGCCTTTCCGGGATGATGCCTCCGGAGGGGCCCCCGGTTTGCACCCCTTTGATGGGGATCTCGTCCTGCGCGCCTCCGCAGATCTCGAATATGATGTCCTGGACGGTGGTGCCCATGGGAACTTCCACCAATTGCGGGTTGCGCACTTTTCCGGTGACGGCGAAAACCTTGGTGCCGTTGGACTTTTCGGTCCCGTATCGGGCGTAGGCTTCCCCGCCCTTGGCCAGTATCCAAGGCACCGCTGCAAGGGTTTCCACATTGTTGATGCAGGTGGGCTTCTTCCACAATCCCTCCACCGAAGGGTAGGGGGGACGAGGCTCGGGACTGCCCCGCTTTCCTTCGATGGATGCGATGAGGGCCGTTTCCTCCCCGCAGACAAAAGCGCCGGCCCCCAAACGGATTTCAGCGTCAAAATCCCATCCCGATCCCAGGATGTTTTTTCCCAAAAGCCCTTTTTCGCGCGCTTCCGTCAAGGCCAGCTCAATCCGTTTGACCGCCAGCGGATACTCCGCCCGAATATAAAAATACCCTTTGTTCGCCCCTACGGCATATCCCGCAATGATGAGGCCTTCCAGAACGGCGTGGGGATCGCCTTCCAGAATACTGCGATCCATAAAAGCGCCGGGGTCTCCCTCGTCGGCGTTGCAGATGACGTATTTGACATCCGCTTGCGGTTTGCGCGTCAATTCCCATTTCAGCCCGGTTGGAAAACCCGCACCGCCTCGTCCGCGCAGGCCGCTGGTCTTCATCGTGGCAATGACGTCATCGGGATTCCCGTCGGTGACGGCCCGGACCAGGCCTTCATAGGCACCCGCCCGGATGGCATCCTCGATGCTCTCCGGATCGATCAGGCCGCAGTTCCGCAGGACAATGCGAACCTGCCGGTCGGGTTCCTCGCAGAGGAGATCTTTCACCACTTTGCCATTCCCGATGGAATCTTCCACGATGCGGGCGATGTCGCGACTGAGGACATGGGTGTAGGTGACGCGGGAAGGCAGCAACTGCATGACCATTCCCTTGTCGTAAAGGCCCATATCGAGAGCCCGAACCACCTGCACCTTGCCTTCCCAGCCCCGGCTGCGAAGTTCATCCACGATCGAAGATTGGAAAAAACGGGTTTTATCGCCGTCCTCCTGGGACGTGTCCAACACCAGAATCGCTTCGGGCGGCCCGTAGCAGGAAGTTGCCCTGGAGCGGCTGGCCACGATGTGGTCCTCCAAAAGCCGGTTTTCCTGAAGGTGGTCTTTGACGATACGCGCGGCCAGTTGTTCATCCACCTGCCCGTAAAGAGTGGCCGGCTTATTGTCCGCGCACACCTCCACCAGGGGATCAATAAAAGCATACCCATAGGATCCGGTTCGCTCAACGGGAATGTTCAATCCGGCTTCATCGCATGCGCTGCGGAGCACATCAATCAGCGATTCCGCCCCGGCGGCGATTCCTCCCGAATCGAGTCCCACGCGAATCCGTTGCGGCGAACCGGGCTTGGATTCGGCGCCTTTTTTCAGAAGTGCCAGCGTCTCTTCGAACGATTTAGTTTTCATTGGTTTGCTCGGTCTTTAAAATATCGTCCACGATTTTCTCGATGTTCTCCGGAACCATCTTGCCCAGGGTGTTTTTATCAATGACCAAGGCAGGCGACATCCCGCAGCAGCCGATACAACGAACCGTTTCAAGGTGGAACAAACGATCATTCGAAGTCTCCCCGTCTTTTATCTTCAGTTTCCGCTCGAAGGCGTTGAGGAGACGCCCCGCTCCCTTCAAATAGCAGGCGGTGCCGTTGCACACCGTCACATTGTGTTTCCCTTGGGGAACCAGCCGGAAGTAATGATAAAAGGTTATGACCTCATAAATCCGTGCCATGGGGACCCCGGTTTTTTCCGCCAAAAGCAAACTGGCTTCGCGGGGAACATACCCATGCTGGTTTTGAATTTCGTGGAGAATCATTATGAGATTCCCCTCCTTGTCCTTCCACCGGTCCACGCATTCATCAATGCCTTTTCGGACTTCCGGTTCGATTTCCTTTAACTCAGGGGATGATGTAGCATTCATGGATTAATGTGTTTGGTTCAATTCAATAGTAGGGGTTTACCTGATTGATGTATCTGCTTTTTCTGTAAAATTGTAGTCACCCCTTGTTTTTTCTTAAACGGAAGCCATTGATTTCGGATTCGTGATTACCGGTTCGAGCAATTTCTCCCATTCCGGCTTGGTTGGAAATCGTGAATTCAATGTTGAACTGCGCCAACACCGTGAGGTTGAGTTTGCCCTCGATCCATTGGAGATGCTCGGCATTCGCGACGATGGAACCGTTACTGGCGTCGAGCCGGAAGCCGTTGCCCGGCTCAAGAAGGAAATCGCCGCTGTCTCCAACAACCCGCACAAGCTCGATCCTCCCTACCTCCTGTTCCCGAAAGAGGAACAGCTGGATGGCAAATCGATCATCGTCCTGCAAGTGCCTCTCAGCTCCCAAATCCATCGCCACAAGGGCGAAATCCATCTCCGCGGCGAGGACGCCTCATCATTTACGAAGACCGCGTCCTCCTCGACAACCCGGGAACCCAGTATTTCCACCAGCCCATCACCCCGGACAACTTCGCATCCCACGCGAAAACCCCTCTATTTGCAAGTTCATGATCCGGCTCGGCCGCTTCGACGAATTGGGCTCCGGGTTCATCAATATCCATAAATACCTCCCCGTCCATACCAACGGTGCCCACCCCAGTTTCGAAGGCACCCGCGCAGGCTTCCGCCTCAACCCGCCGATGAAACCCCAAGGCCAGGGAGAGGATACCCAAGTCGCCGGACAAGTCGCCGGACAAGTCACCAGACAAGTCGCCGGACAAGTTGTGAGTCGAGGAATGGATCATCAAGGCCCTCCTGGCCTGCGAGCTTCCCCGGAAGAGTGTGGAAATTCAAAAAGTTTTGGGAATACGGCACCGAGAAACCTTTCAACGCAACAACCTCGACCACCTGCTCACTGAGAAATTCATCGGGCGCACCATCCCCGAGAAGCCCCAAAGTCGCCTTCAATAATACCGGCTGACCACGAAAGGGGAAAAATTAATTATGAATAAACAGCAAACCCAGCAGCAGATCACCGAAGTTTTCTCTAACGCCTTCGATCTCGAACGCCTGGCCGCCGTCCGGGCAAAGCGGACCGTCCGTTGCCTTCGAGGTGGACGATCTGGATTCCGCGGTGGCCTCACTGAAGGCCGTCGGCGTCACGATCATGGAGGAACGAATCGAGTCGCCCATTTGCAGCTTCGCGCTGATCGCCGATCCCGACGGAAACGGCATCACGATTCACAAAGGAAAATCAGGGTGAGGAGAGGCGCGGAGCACAAGGCCAGCGGGAAGGCCCGATGCCGCGGGCTCTGCTCTATCAGGGGATTTCTGCCCACAGATTGTACGAATGACACAGATTCATAAGGCTGAAATCTCTTATCGGTGCCTATCTGTGATACATTTATGCTGTATCACACCGGCGGAACGCATAATCCGTTTCGTCGTTTTCCTCGACGAAACCCAGTCCGAGGATGAGCACCCGCCCGCCTTCCTGCGCGTGTCAAAGACGTCGTACCACGGAAGTCGCCACACCCTGGACGATGAGTTCGTTAATCGGGTGGATCGACGGGAAGGATGCGTTTTCGGCCTTCAGAAAGGGCGGACGGTTGGAGGTCTGGACGTAGCGTTTGAGTGTGGTTTCGCCGTCGATCAGCGCGGCGACGATGTCGCCGTTGCGCGGCGTTCGCACTTCCACGATCACGGTGTCCCCGTCCTGGATGCCCGCGTCGATCATGCTTTCGCCGCGGACGCGAAGGGCGAAATTTTTCCGGCTCCTGTTCAGTCCGGCGGATTCGACGTCGATCTGGAGCTGCGCCACCGCGTTTCCGGATTCCACGCCCTCCGGGTAACCGGCGGTAATATTCCCGAATACGGGAATATCGACAACGTCCAGCGTGTCGCGGGTGGAGGGGGCGCCGTCCTTGTCGGACATGACGCGATACGCCCGTGCCTGTCCCGGCGCTCTCGAAATCACCCCCTTGCGCTCCAGGGCGAGGAGGTGACCGGCGACGGCGTTGGTGCTCTTGAATCCGAAGTGACTTTGAATTTCCCGGATACTGGGCCAATAACCGTTGTCCCGGGAGTAAATACGAATGAAACCGAGGATTTCCTGCTGGCGAAGTGTTAGAGAGTCCATAGTGAATAAATGACTATGGACGCCTGTTCATTTGTCAAGCCATGAACTTTCCGACTCCGGGCGGTTGTTCCGTAAAGGCGGACTGAATCAGGTTGACGCCGACGAAGACCGCCGGCAATAAACACCAGGGATCGACGAGCAAGGCGAACGCGGAGCTGATAAGCACCATTGTGCCCGCAAGGATGCCGGGGCAACGGCTCGCCGCTCTCCGGTATCGGTGTTCCGTCATCGGCAAGCCAGTTCGCCCGCGGATGGATACGGGAATTGCGAAGGAAGTTTACAAACTCCAGATGAAATTATAAGAGAATCGTATGCGACAATCTCGGTATATATTTGAAATCGGGAGAACGAACATATCAGGTGAAATTGAAAAGATTTATTGTCATGTTACATGACGTGTGTTGGTACAAACATTGCCGCGGACTATACCCGCTTCGCAGCCGGCGAGTACCCCCTCTTCCGATCGGCACCGAAGACCGCTTGGAGAACGTGGTTCCGCGACTGGAGGCATGCGGCCCGGTGGTGACTCAGCGTTGATAGTCCCGCCGCCGCAAGTCGTCCCGCAATCCCTACGAAACGAATCCAGATCCGACCCGAATATGCACGCACCACTGAAACATTACATCAAACCCGGAATCGTCCACTTCATGATCCACCCCGTCATCAAGGGGGAGGGGCCTGTTCTGGAGACGCTTAAGAAGATCATCGAGGACGACTACTTCGAGGTGGTCGAAATTTCCTGGATCCGGGATCCCGAGGTCCGCGAGAAGGCGCGACAGATGCTCCGTACGAGCGCCGTCGAGGTGAAGTACGGCGCTCAGCCGCGCCTCCTCACCCAGCAGCTCGACCTGAACAGCGCCGACGAGTCTCACCGCGCGAAGGCCGTCCAGGAGATGAAGGACGCGATCGATGACGCCGCCGACCTCGGCATCGCGGATTTCGGCCTCCTCAGCGGGAAATACCCCGGTGAGGACGGAAAGGCGACCGCCATGGATCTGCTCGAGAAATCACTCTCCGAGATCTGCTTCCACGCCGCCTCGAAGTCCGTGACGGTCGTTCTCGAGGTCTTCGATCAGAAGATTGACAAGAAGGCGCTGATCGGTCGCGCGGCGGACGCGAGGGAGATTGCGGAACGGATTTGCCGCTCCCACGAGAATTTCGGTTTGATGGTGGACCTGAGCCACATCCCCCTGCTCCACGAGTCGCCGGCCGAGGCCCTACGGCCGGTCCGGGATTACGTCCGCCACATCCACATCGGAAACTGCTACATGAAGGAGACCGGCGATCCCGCCTACGGCGATATGCACCCGCGGTTCGGATATCCCGGAGGCGCGAACGATGTGAACGAGATCGTCGCGTTCCTGAAGGAACTCTTCCAGATCGGCTACCTGAAGGCGGACGGCTCGGAGCCGCGCCCCGTTTCGTTCGAGATCAAGCCGGTCGGAGACGAGGACCCCGATCTCGTGATCGCAAATGCGAAACGGAAACTGACGGAGGCCTGGAGGCTGCTGGAGATTTAACTTTCAACCTAATTTGGAAACATGAAACCCAGGATTTTTCTCACTCGCGAACTTCCCCCGGAGGCGATGAAGCGCCTCCGGGACGAGGTCGAACTCGAAATGAACACGGAGGACCGCGTCCTCTCAAAGGCCGAGATCATCGAGGGCGTGAAGGGGAGGGACGCCCTGCTTTGCCTGCTCACCGACGAGATCGACGCCGATGTGATGGACGCGAACCGGGATCTCAAGGTGATCGCCAACTACGCCGTCGGATTCAACAACATCGACGTGGCCGCGGCTACGGAGCGGGGTATCCCGGTAACGAATACGCCGGGTGTGTTGACCGATACGACGGCGGACACCGCATTCGCCCTCATCATGGCCGCCGCCCGGAGGATCGTCGAAGGCGACGGACTCGTTCGAACCGGAAGATGGAAGGGGTGGGGGCCGTTGGAGCTGCTCGGGCTCGACATCCATGGCGCGACGCTCGGCCTGATCGGATTCGGTCGGATCGGGAGGGCCGTCGCCAGGCGGGCCAGGGGCTTCGACATGAAGATCCTCTATTGGAACCGGACCCGCCTTTCCGAATCGGAAGAGCGCGAACTTGGCGTCACGTACGCCGGATTCGAAGAGGTTCTCGCACATGCCGACTTCGTCTCGCTGAATGTCGCTTTCAATGACGAGACCCGCCATCTGATAGGAACGAAGGAACTCGAAACAATGCGCGGGACATCGTTCCTCATCAATACGGCGCGCGGCCCGGTCGTCGACGAGAAAGCGCTTGTCCACGCACTGCGGCAGGGCGGAATCGCCGGCGCCGGACTGGATGTTTACGAGCGGGAGCCGGAGATCGAACCCGAACTTCTCGAGATGAAGAACGTCGTTCTGCTGCCGCACCTCGGCAGCGCCACGATCGCCACCCGCACGAAGATGGGAATGATGGCGATCGACAACCTTCTCGCAGCTCTCCGCGGAGAGCCGATCCCGAACCTCGTCAACAAAGAGGTCTTTGCTTCGAAATAGCCCCCGCGCCGGATGATCGCCTTCACGAGAATTTGAATTCCTGCGGAAAGGTATTCCGATGTCCACCCCGGCGCTGGCCCTCGATCCGCCCCGGATCCGACCTGGTAAGCCGCGGGAGGCGAGGTAGTCGAACATTGCTTCGAAGCTGTTCTAATAAGCTTCTTTAGCTGAAACGGGATTCGTATCGTTGGCCGTTGACATTCCGAAAACAAACGGAACACTTGCCGGCAGCGACCCAAGGGGCGCCGTTCGTGGGGGGGAAATGTGGCCGCAATAAAATGGATTGATCATGGCAACAAAGCTTGACGAAAAACTTGAACCGATATTCAGGGACGTCCTACGGCGGAATCCGGGAGAGGACGAATTCCACCAGGCCGTGCGCGAAGTCCTGGAGTCCCTCGGACCCGTTTTGGTGAAATATCCGGAGTTTGCCGAGCAGAAGATCATTCAACGCATCTGCGAGCCCGAACGGCAGATCATTTTCCGTGTCCCGTGGCAGGACGATTCCGGCGAGACGCACATCAACCGTGCGTTTCGCGTCGAGTTCAACAGCGCGCTGGGGCCGTACAAGGGCGGCATGCGATTCCATCCGTCGGTTTATCTGGGAATCATCAAGTTCCTGGGTTTCGAGCAGATCTTCAAAAACGCGCTGACCGGTCTCCCGATCGGCGGCGGCAAGGGCGGGAGCGATTTCGATCCCAAGGGACGGTCCGAGAATGAGGTTATGAGGTTCTGCCAGAGCCTGATGACTGAGCTCTACCGCCACCTCGGCGAGTACACCGACGTTCCGGCGGGCGACATCGGTCTCGGCCAGCGCGAGATCGGTTATCTGTTTGGCCAGTACAAACGCGTCACCAACCGCTACGAGTCGGGTGTCCTGACCGGAAAGGGTCTGGACTGGGGCGGGAGCCGCGCCCGAAAGGAAGCCACCGGATACGGGACCGTGTTTTTCGCCCAGGAAATGCTCAAGGCCCGTTCCGACGCGCTCGACGGCAAGACCTGTATCGTCTCAGGCTCGGGGAACGTCGCCATCTACGCCATGGAAAAGGCGATGCAACTGGGAGCGCGGGTGATCGCGTGCTCCGACTCCGGCGGCATCATCGTCGACAAAGACGGGATCGACCTCGATCTCGTCAAACAGATCAAGGAAGTGGAACGCCGCCGTATCAGCGCCTACGCCGAAGAGAGAAAGAGCGCCCGCTACATCGAGGACGGAAGCATCTGGAGCGTGCAATGCGACGTCGCTCTTCCCTGCGCCACCGAAAACGAGCTCAACGGCAACGATGCCAAGCAGTTGGTGAGCCAGGGCTGCATCGCAGTCGCCGAGGGCGCCAATATGCCGACCACTCCGGAGGGCATCCACGTTTTCCAGGAGGCGGGCATCGCCTACGGCCCCGGCAAGGCGGCCAACGCGGGAGGCGTTGCGACCAGCGCGCTCGAAATGCAACAGAACGCAAGCCGGGATTCCTGGACGTTCCGGTACACCGAGAGCCGGCTCGAGGAGATCATGAAAACGATCCATACGAGCTGCTTTGAGACCGCCAAGGAATTCGGGTCGCCGGGCAATTACGTCGTCGGCGCGAACATCACCGGCTTCCTCAAAGTCGCCCGCGCCATGACGGCCCTGGGGTTGGTTTGAATCCGGGAATCCCTGTTACGCCGATTCCGCGGCTCACTCTCGGATTCCGCGGCCACCGCCCCCATCGATCCGGGAACAGATCAGGCGCTGATCGGCCGCGTCCGCAAGCACCCGCAATCCCAGTCCGGACGTGTCGTAGAACTCGACCGTAGCCATAACCTCGGTGTCCACGTCTTCCCCGGATTCAAAAGGACCCACGCACATCGGCTGCAACCGAGAGAGCCACGCGCCGTTGTATTCGGTATCGGGATCGTCCGGGAACACCGCAACGTATGCGATGGAGGATTCGACCAGGTCCTGAAAGAAATGCGTGCCAAAGGAAAGGTCCGGCACCATCCCCTTTCCCATCTCGGCGACTTCGACGAGCACCGCGACGTTGCTGATGTCGGAAAAACGAACCGGAACGCCCAGTTCGGGACTGGCCGTTCCCCAGCGTCCGGGGCCGATCAACAGGGTCGGGCACGTTTCCCTGTCGGCCATCTCCCGGTTCAAGCCGCCAACGACGCGCGCGACGGCGTGTTTCCGCCGGATGCTCAGAGCATTGTACCGGTCACCGTCCACCCGGATCACGCGCGCAATGGGGAGATTCATATTGCCGCCCATGAAATGCCCCCGGGTAGCGAAAAACAACGATCCCGGCGCAACGCTGTCGGGGATTTCCGCTTTCTGATCCGAACCGAGTACGGCCAGCGGACGGCACTGCACAAGGTTGACGGAGGGATCGCCGTTTTCACTCAGATGAACGGTGAACTCCACGTCCACCGGATGCGCGTAGGCCTTTTCCAGGGTCTTCAGCATGGATCGGACGTGCGACACAAAGGCTCCCTGCCGGATCAACGGGACAAAAGTCAATCGCCAGACCGGTCCTCCGCTCCGGCCCAGTTCTCGTGCGCGCGCAGTAGCCTCGCGATCAAGCTCCCCCATGTGATCGAGCGGTAAATCCGGGGCTTCGGCGGCAAGCGTGAGGACCGGTACCGATTCCAGCCGGTTGGTGTCTATGTTGAGCACGTCCACCAGGTGCTGGGCAAAGCGGTGGGCGTCGTCGCGGTCGCGAAACGGTCGTTTCTCCGGGTGATCCAGCGCGATCACACAGGCGTGATCTCCCTCGATGCGATCCACCGCGCGGGTGCCGAGGCCCACGACCAGCCGCACGAGACCCGCGTCCGGATCCAGCTCCGGACTCCAGACAAACGTATTCTGCGACACGCCAACCCCGGCGGCGTCAGGCAGATAATAAGGCCCGTGGTAACGCCCGTTCACCCGTTGGAGCAGGAGCGCCATGGGCTCTTCCTGTTCGGTGAGTCCGCGTTTCCGCCGGTACGTGAGCGCATCCTCGCTCATCGCCGACGCGTACACCCTGCGAATCGCATCCGCCAGATCTCGAATACGCTCTTCGGGACTTCCCTGGTTGACGCAGAACACGCTTTCGTACTTTCCCGCGAACGCGTTGCCGAACCCGTCCTCCTGGAGACTGCTCGAACGCACGAGAATGGGATACTGGCCAAAGTGATCGAGCACCCGCTCAAGCTCCATTCGGATTTCCACGGGAATCTCGCCGTGCAGCATGTCCTCGTACAGCGTTTCCGCCTCGCGGAAAAAGCCTTCTTCGGTGCGCTGGCGCATCAATCGCGGCCACCAGCCGTTGTGAACGAGGTACGAATAATAGACATCGGACCCCAGGTAGTAGGAATCGTGCGGTTCAAGGCGACGGCGCCAGCGTTCCGGGTCCTCGTGCACCAGGATCGCACGGGCGAGCAGCATCCCGACCGCCTTCCCCCCTATGTATCCGCTGCCGATCATCCGCCGGCGAACGGCAAGCAGGTCCTCGAGTCCGAGGTATCGGCGCGCGAGCTCAAGAATCCGTTCGTCGCGTCCAACCAGGACGCGCAGGATCTGGTCCATTAGGTCCGAGCGCTCCCGCGCTTCGAATCCGTCGGCCGCCGATTCGGACGCTTTCAGAAACAACCGGTCCCAGTAATCGAGCAGCCGGTGCTGGTTCTCCTGCCGGTGCTCCTGCTCCAAGAGCGCCTGAAGCCGAATCGCGTCGCCGCTGTCGACCACAGGATCAAACACATCTCCGCGCCGGCGGTGCGGCAAAAACATCGTCGGGGACCGGCGCTTCCATACCTTGACCGGCTGAACCTGCTCCTCGTCGCCTGCGCGGCGGACGTCGATCAGGACCTGGGTCGTCTCGCGAATGCGCGCAAGGGTGATGTGCGAATGATTTTGTGGATACAGCGCGAAGTACGCTACGGTGTCGAGATTGTAGAGGTACGGGCAGACCACCCGGAAGAAATTCCCCACCATCTGATCCGTCGCCCACGCATCGAGCAACTCCGTCAGGCAATCGCAAACGTAAAACGCGCCGCGGCCGTAATCGGTGATCAGTTGGTAAACGTTCCGCGTGAAGCTTTCGAATCCCCGGAAAGCGTCGACATTCGCGATTCGCACATTCGGACCGGCCCGTACGAGCGGCTCATGCTGTCCGAATCGCAAATAGACGATGGAGCGCTCCCGCGCCAGCGCCGAAGAAACGAAGGGATCGACGAACCGGCGGTAGTCATTGATGTGTTCCACCCGCCAGACGACATTGTCACCGATGCGCAGACCGTCGAGCACCGTGTCGAGCCCGCTTATTCCCGTGGACACCAAACGGACTGCAGGAACGTCTTCCGCTCCGTCCGTTCCGGAACTCTTATCCTCCGGCGTGTCTCCCTCTTGCATTCCGTCATTATGCGCGACTTTCCTCGGAAAACCCAAGCCCGGATTGCACGAACTCCCGCATCTCCGTTTCCCTCATAGTCGGGCGACGCGCAGTATAGGACGAATGGCACTCGGTTAAGGTTTCCATTCGGGATCGCTATCGGGATCGGGATCGGAATCGAGGTTTCGTTAACCCAATCCCCATCAGGGCCTTCGATCCCGATAGCGATCCCGATCCCGATTTGGATTTTCAAACGATCCACCGCCCTAACCGAGCGCCATTCAGTATAGGACACTTGTTCAGGGAACCGGGAGACGAATAAGCAGCTGATAAAAACCACGCGGATCGGCGAGTTCGACTTCCACCGAATGTTCGCGGTCGCCCTCCCGGTCGATCTCGCCGGGATGCTGCGTCCAGTTGAGCATGTCCATCGACTTCCACAATTCGTACTCGGCAACAAAAGAGCCGTCCCACTCCACCCGCGGGCCGTTCGGGCCGTCGTGGCTCAGTCGCAGGTTTCGAGGGATCGCCGGCGCGCCCGGAGGGCTGGAAAACCGATCGCGCGGGTCGATCCCCGCCAGGAAGGCCTCACCCAGAGAAAAGCCGTCGCCGTTAAGATCGTCCCAGAACCCGTGCTTCAGCGTACCGAGAAAATACAGTTCCCATGAATCCGGGAGGCTGTTGCCGTTCAGATCAGTATCGGGAGCCGCCGGGACCGACTCCACTTCGATTCTTTCCACCGCGATTATCAATTCTTCGATGGCGGCGTCGTTTGACGGCAGAACCGTCCCGGTCACCCGCGCCACGCTCCCGTCCACAACCAGTCCCGATCCCGCAAGGCGGTACGGGCGCCCGCGTCGGTCGCGCAGCAAGTAGAGTTTTCCTCCGGCGTCCAGAATCAGATCGTCCCCGCTCCGCGAAAGGGTCCCGTTCAAGACGACCAGCCCGCGCGGTTCGATCGTATTCAAAATCTGATCACGCTGGGCCTCCAGGACCGCCGGTTCGTGTGGAAGCAGGTACCCGTCGGGAACGCTTCCCGTAAGCGCTTGTCGCAACGATTCGATCGGCGGATCGAGCGGCGTCCCTTCGCGGGCCGCGGCGATAGCCTGTCCGTAAAAAGCCTCCGCCGTCTCCCGCAGCGCCAGGAAATCCGGATCCTTCCCCACCGCTTCCTTGACCTGCTGGACCACGTGCGCCAGTTCGTGCGCCAACAACTCCTCGCCCTCCGGGCTTTCGATGTCCTCGACGTCCGCGAGCGCCGCGATTCCGGCGCGTACGGATTGCGGCGTATCCGCCAGACGGGGACGGTCGTTCAGCGCCGGCAGGCGTCCCACCTCCACCAGGCGCGTCCCGTACCAGTATTCGAATACCAGGGCGGCCATCGTGCCGGACGGGCCTATGGTGAATTCGACGACCGTGTTCTCGTGCTCCGCCACCGCCGCCGTAGCCGCCTGGCGCCAGGCTTGCAGCGGATCCTCGGCGTCGAGGTCCAGTGGAATTGATGGCAACGGTATGGATGGGATTCCCCCGAACGCCGTCATGGCCGGCCCCACGGGTTCGCCCGGGCTGTTCACTTCCACCAGATAGCTCGCCGGAAACCAGAACTTCGCGACGGCGTTGTTTTCGGTCACCCCGCGTTTGAGCGTGATATTGTCGTATTTGCGCGGACTCGACAGCGAAGCTTCGGCGGCCCCGAGATTGTGGTTGGACAAGTTTCCTACGAACAGCTTCTGCCCGGTCGCCGGAAGCGCGGCCGTATCGCCGTCCCACAGGACCTCCACATTGACGCGGTCGAAGGGCAAAGCCAAATGCGAGGGCACCGCGTCCGGGTCATCCGGATCTCGGTAAAGGATCCAGTTGAAATCACCGAACCCGTTGCCGCCTGAATCGGGATCGAAGGGATTGGTTCCGGCCAGGTCCTCGATAATGTCGGGCACGTCGTCGCCGTCCGTATCCACCGCGAGCGACTGGCTGATCTTATAAACCGCCGTGTGAATCGAACTCAGAGCGCCGCTGATGTGTTCGCCGTAGTACTCCACGGTGGCATCCTGAGTAACCAGGAACGGCCCCAAGCCGCTCTGCCACGGGCCGTTGTTGACGCGGTACTGCACCGACACGTCTTCGCCGGCCTGGAAGGTTACGGCGATCGTGTTCGGATAACTCCCGGGCGGCGGCTGGATGGCCACTGCCGCGATTCCGTCGGACGTAGCCGCCGGCGCCAGGTAATGGAGGCTGGAGGACGGTTCCCACTGGTTGCCCCGGGCCGCCCCGCCGGGCTCCGGATCCGCAGCGGGCTGAAGGAGTTGCAGTGAAGGATTCCCCAGTCCCTGCGCCGATCCTCCAAATGTCTCCACCCAGGCCGAGACCGTGCCTTGGCTGAACGCGGCGTCACTCGTCCACTCCCCAGCCGCGAACGTTTCGAATGCGAACGGAGCCGGCATCGCGAACGGGTCGCCGGTGTACAGCACCACAGTCACCACACCGTCCGTCATCGGAAGAACCGGCCAGTCTCCCTGGTTGATCAGGTCATACCCCTGCGGCCCTTTCTCAAACACATGAAACTGCGCCAATTGACCAAAACCGTCGGTCAATATCGCTGAAAACATACCATGACCTCCAGCCGCTCCGGCAAACTGCAGGCCCGGCGGCGGGCTGAACGCCTGGGCCAGAGTCAGACCAGTCCCCGGCGAGAAGTCGTATTGCGCCAGTTGGCCATCATGGAAGAGAACCAGGACTTCGTCGTCGACCTCGGGAAGAAACCAGACCTGCGCCACGGGACTCCCGAGATCGGCAACCACACGGTCCCCGGGATTCGAGGAAAAAAGCTTCAGTAACGATGCGCCCGGTGCATAGGCGAGAAACCAACCCGCCTCGTTTTCCCCGGCAGGGTGCCCGCCGATCAGCCGCGTATGGGCCACTGCGGATTCCCATGACGTAATTTCATTGTCCGGGCCGTACTCCGGCGGGGGCGCCCGATGGACGATCTTAAGGACCACGAACTCCGCTCCGGCATCCCGCCGCAGGATTCCAAGGACGGGATCGGATCGTCCCCGGGAAAAGGCCGCCGTATCAAACCCGAGAATACCGTCCTGCCCAAAACCCTCCGGATAATCCGCCGCGGTGGTGACCGGCGTTTTTGCGACCGCGTCCCACCCGCGTACCTGCACGTTCGCTCGCGCCGTGCTCGCTGCCAGCACCGCATCCGCCGGCGCCCGGCCGATCCTCGCCGGCGCCACGAACCCCGGTCCCGGACCGGGGGAAAACAGATCCACCGGAACGTCCGGGCCTTCCAGATCCGCGCCCCAAAGGACCAGGACGCGATTCGTCGAATACGCCGGGAGCACGAGATCGAGCAGGCCGTCGCCGTTGAAATCTCCCGCGCGAATTAAATGTCCTTCAGTAAACCCGTACCGGCGCACAGGTACGTAGATGAATTCCGGATCCGACGTCTGCAGCCCCTTCGCCAAGGTCACCACCCCCGCAAGTTCGTCATGCACCACCAACACCGGTTCGCCGCCGGAGTCAGTGAGCGCGAGCGTATTGTATCCGGGTGATCCGTACGCGTTGAGGACAAAAAATGCAAAAACACAACAAACAACAAGGCACACAACTGACTTCACCCATGTGACTTTCCTGGACTGCGGTGCTTTGCACCGCTTTCCAATGGGCATGCCCCGACCCAAGCCAAAAAGTGCCGCCAACCTTTCGCCCCTGTTGGCGAACATCTATCTGGACCCGCTGGACAAGGAACTGGAGGGACGCGGTGTGTCATTCGTGCGATACGCCGACGACATCGCGATCTTCGCGGCAAGCGAACGTTCCG
>SLTG01000093.1 GCA_007130045.1 Opitutales bacterium | reverse complement strand
TTCTCAACATCCGGAACAACCCGAAAAAATCCGGAAACTTCCCGGAGAGTGCATCAAGGAATAATTCGGGATCACAGGTTTGCCTGCCTGGGCAATTACCAGGCATCGGGGCACTCGAATCGGGTCCCCGCGACTGACCGACGAGCAGGTTCGATCAGCCTCAGGTTCCACATCACCCGGCACGATACACCGTTTTCGTTGCTTTCTTTTGCGGCTCTAAAAAAACCGCCAACCGCCCTTCTACGCCTTATTCGCGTAGTATTTGCTGTAAGCCTTGTGGCTATAATACCCGCGGCCGGAATAGTATTGCGAGGCGGCGCGACCCGTGGGCATTTCGTTCATAACCAAGCCGAGGATCTCGGCGTCGGTCTCGTCGAATCCATCGACGTAGCTCTTAACTTCCTCGCGGTTCACACCGTTGAAGCGACACACATACACGACCTCGTCACTGAAATGGACCAGGTTGAGCGCATCGGGAAACACCGCGAGCGGCGGACTGTCGATGAGAATGACATCGAAATATCCCCTGATCCATTTGAAAAACGCTCTTGCGCTGACGTCTTCGAAAATCTCCGTCGGTTTCCTGCTGTGCCCTCCGGACGGCAGAATGTAGAGGTTCCCCGAAATCGCGGTGATCCCAAGGTCCGTTTTTTTCAAAGGTTCGCCCTCGCAGGATTCCCCTCCCTGGAGGAACTTCATCAGCCCGGCCTTGTTATCGAGTCCGAACTCAACGTGGATGCTCGGTCCGCGCAGGTCGCCGTCAATGACCAGTGTCTTCTTTCCGTGCGCGGCAAACGTCGCCGCGAGATTGCAAGTGACAAACGTCTTCCCTTCCCGCTGCGCCGTTCCGGACACCAGCATCACCTTCGCCCCCTCGTGATGCGACGCAAATCCGATCTGGTTGTACAGCGAACGGAAGGACTCGATCACGACCGGGTCATTCAACTCGCGGTCGACAATCCGAGCGCGAAAGGCGCGCTTGATTCGTTTCACTCTGGGAATCTCCCCCAGCACCCGGCGCCCGAGGTAATTCTCGACGTCCGCCCAGCTTCTGACCCGTGAATTCAAAGCGTCCAGCCCGACCGGCAACCCCACAAAGACCATTCCACCCAGGAAGATGAGGATCATCGCCACACGCGGCACATTCGGCTCCGAAGGGGATCCCGGACGTGAAGCCGTCTCGAATACGCGGATGTTCCGGTTTTCGAGCTGGCTCGTCACCGTGGCTTCATCGAGCCTCCGAAGGATCCGTGAGTACGTGTCCCGAACCGTTGCCAATTCGCGTTCCTTCACCCGGTAATCAACGCGCAGGAGGTCGAGCTCGAGCGATTCACGCTCCGCCTGGGCGAGTTCGCTCCGCAGCCGCGCTTCGCGCTCGTGCGCGTTCGATTGGCGGGCCCGCAACTCCGACAATGCCTGCTCGATGTTGCTTTCGATCTGACGCGCGACAACGGCCATACTGCGCTCGTTTTCCAACATTGCCGGATGGCGCTCCAAATACCTTTCCGACATCACATCGCGTTCGGACTCCAGGTCCTCGAGCCGCTCCTTCAACCTCGGAAGGGATCCGTAGCCCGCGATCGCTTCGATTTCAAGAAGGTCGCGTCCCTCCTCTTTGTACCGCTCCACCTGCTCCAACCGCGAATCCAGGTCAATGCGTTCCACCCGCGCGCCAGTCAGCGAATCGTTCAACTGCTGAAGCCGGGCAACAACGATGTTTTGATTCTCCTCGAGCGACACCAGATCGTGTTCCGTCCGGTACTGCTGCAGTTCCCGCTCCCCGGTTTCCACCTCCTGGCGAAGGCTTGCCGCCTGTTCCTGCAGAAAGCGGATCGCCGAAACATTCCCCGCATCACTGTATTCGACCAGGTACTCGATGTACTCCTCGGCGATCCGGTTCGCAATTCGTGCGGCGGCATCCGGATCGCGGTGGCGTACCGTCAGCTCCAGGAACATCGTTCCCTCGCGCCTCATCGCCGAGAAGTTGGATCGAATCACTCCGCCCAGCGACGGCACGACCGGTTCGTCCGGGTTCGAATTGTCGATGTATGCGGCAACCATATCGGCCCGCTCCTCTTCGTCAAAGGACTCGACAACCCGATTGATGAACGCACGGCTTCGAAGCTGCTGCATGTGGGTTGCGATCAGTTGGGCTCCTCCGTCGCGCCGGTCCATGCCGTCGGGCTCGACGACACCCTCCATGTCGACGACCCGCGGCTGCCCCATCTCAATCTGAAGGACCGATGCCGTGCGGTAAACAGGCGGATCGCTCAAGAAATAATAGCCGACCAATCCGACGACGACGATCGCGCCGAACGCCGCGAGAAAGAATCTCTCGCGGATCACCATCAGGTAGTGCTTGAGGTCGGGAAGTGTGAACTCCGGAATCGGGGTGTGCTTCTTCGGACCCGTCTGTGGCGCTGGATTATTGGATTTCATAACTTCGATGAGCGGCGGAACACGGGAAAGGAACATCGCGGACGCGGCGATCCGATCTCCGCCTGGATCGAACCCCGTTCCTTTTTGACTGGCGCTGACGTTACCTTAAGAATCATTTCGAACCGTCCAACCGGATCTTAACCGAGTGAAATGCTCCACGCAAACACAACCGATTGATAAAAACCATACAATACCATGCCTTATTGAATGCTACTATCAGGGTAAATACTAGAAAAAATGTAGTGAATTGCTCGGTTTTACCGATTGGTTACGGGAGGAGGGAGGGGAAAGTTCGAAGTATAAAGTTCGAAGTTAAAAGTCAATGAAGGTGGTTTTGCCACAAAGGGACGCAAGGAGCGCAAGGGGAGCGGTGGGACGGTGCGTCGGTGCGTCGGTGGGACGCAAGGAGCGCAAACAGGGTCGGGATCCCCTATCCCGGATTCCCTTTGAACAGGAAACAGAGCACAGCTTCCCGTGCCAAAGTAGTGATTTTGCCGTCAATGATCCAGCCACATTGCGAAAGAAGGAGACTCGGTAGAATCGTTCGGGGATTATCGGCAGAATGATCTACGGCGGAATCATTGGGGGAAGGAAGGTTGGTGAAATGCTCCGTGGCCCGGTTCGACAGACGGAATTAATCTAACCACGGATTACTCGGAATACACGGAATGGAAGAGATTGATTCTTACGGCCTGAAGCACAAAATTCAGAGATTTATCCTGACATGAACATCCGGCACAACCCGAAAAAATCCGGAAACTTCCCAGAGTTTATCAAGGAATAATTCGTGCTCACAGGTTTGCCTGCTTGGGCAATTACCAGCCATCGGCGTGGTCGAATCGGGTCCCCTGAACTTCGAACGTCGAACCGTGAACCGTACCGCAGGCGCCGGCACTTGACCCTGATGTTGCAAAAATCGCAGAAGTTCGGACTTCGGAGCGCTCAGTTCGGTCGGCAAGCTGCTCTGAGTCCCGCCGAAGGGAAGTGAGCGGCGACGCGAACCGGGGGCGGACCCAAAACCGGCGCCCACCTTCGCGCGAGGCTTCGGCGGACAGGCAGGGATCACCAGAAATCACGCCACCTGTCCTCCAAAGCTCCAACGGAGCGACGGAGGAAGCCGGTTGCAGAGCCAACGCCGCCACGGCGGGCCCCGGCAAGCACGGGACTGTAAGCTTGTGCGATTTAGTCCTGCAGACGGCGGAGCAAACCTCATTGAAAATGGTGTTTTGGAAATTGCCATAAATTTTCAAAACATCTTGGAAACTAATCCCTTAAAAACTTTTTGCCAGAACGCGTTTGCAATATTAGGGTTGACTTGTCTGCCATTTGGGGGACATTGATCCCAATGAAACCATCCGTTCTGAATACCCGTGAACTTTCGAAGCAAACGGCGCGCGTCCTGCGCGAACTTTCCGAATCCGGTCCCCGGATCATCACCCGTGGTGGAGAGGTCGCGGGAATCCTCATCCCCCCGAGCGGGCAGGGAATCGAGGAAGACATCGACCTTGTCGCGCGAGTGCGTCTTGCCCAGGCCTTGGCCTGCTCCCAGGCCGAAGCGGTCCGCGAAGGTTCCGACAGGATTTCCATGGAGGAAATCGACAAGGAAGTTGCAGCCGTACGCCGGGACCGGAAACGAAAATGAAGCTTGCTCCCCCGGCTCAAGAACCGCTAATCCACGCTAATTGAAGAGAGTAAACCCTGATGTTGCAAAAATCGCAGAAGTTCGGCTGGCAAGGCGGACCCAAAACCGGCGCAGGGATAGTACTGAAGTACGTGAGCGAGCCGGTTGCAGGGCCAACGCCGCCACGGCGGGCTTGTGCGATTTAGCGTTGTGGCAAAACCTCATTGAAAATGATGTTTTGAAAATTGTCATAAAATTCCAAAACATCTTGGAAACAAAAACCTTAAGAACTTTTTGCCAGAACGCGTTTGCAATATTAGCCCGACTTTCTCAACTGGAGGGTGATTTTGGCGTAAGTCGTTGATAAACGACGAAAG
>SLTG01000007.1 GCA_007130045.1 Opitutales bacterium | reverse complement strand
TGCCGGGTCACCCTGCGCCCGGCCATAAAGGGAGCGCAACTCATCTACAAGCTCGCCGAACCCACTGCAATCCAACAGAAGGCCTTCAATCTCTTGAAAATCACACCCAAAGCAACACCATGTAGCCAGTAGCCCACAGTCTTGATTTAAATCAAATAATTACAAAACAAAGACTTACGTATTTATTGATCTAAAACTTCCGCCTAGTGTGAATGGCGCTCGGTTAAGCCGCTGGATTGATGTAGCTTAGGCTTCCAGCCTGAGTTAACACGCTGGAATCACTCCCCCTGCGGAGACAACACCTCATCCCCCGTCGTTTCGGAGGCCCGTGGCAATGTGAAAAAGAAGGTCGTTCCCTCGCCCTGCCGGCTTTCCGCCCAGACCGAACCGCCGTGGAGTTGGACAATGTGCTTGACGATGCTCAAGCCGAGGCCGGTCCCTCCCTTCTCCCGGGATCGCCCCTTGTCCACCCGGTAAAAGCGTTCGAAGATCCGGGGGAGGTCTTTGGCGGCGATACCGACGCCTCGGTCCTTGATCCAGACCTTTACAAGTCCGCCTTCGATCCGGCTGCCGATTTCGATTCCAGGTTTTTCGGCGGAGTACTTTACCGCATTGTCCACCAGGTTTTCGAATACCTGGATCAGGCGCGCATGATCGCCGAGGACAGGAAGATCGGCGAAGGGCGAGTCAACCGACAAATCATCCCCCGACAGGAGACCCGATTCCCGGTAGTTTTCCGCCACTTCATCAATCAGATGCCTCAGGTTGATACGCTGCCAGGCCAACTTTTCCCGGCGGCTTTCCAGTCGTGAAATGGTCAGCAGATCCTCCAGCAGGGCGTTCAAACGATCCGTGTGTTTGTGGATGGTATTGAGGAATCGCACCCGATCGTTTTCCGCCACGTCGTTTCCGCCATCAACGAGGGTTTCGACATAACCCTTGATCATGCTCAAGGGAGTGCGCAATTCATGCGAAACATTGGCCACGAATTCCTGGCGTATGGATTCGAGCTGCTTGAGGCGGGTGATGTTGTGCAGGACAAACAGCATCGATTCGGGCTCCTTCTCGCCGAATCCCGGAATCACCGAGCAAGTCGCTTCCGCCCAGACTACGCCCTTCGGGCGCGCGAACTCGATCTCGCGTTGCTTCTCCCCGCCCGCCTGCCTGGCCTCCGCCACGTACGTCAGAAAACCGGAACTCTGGAACACCGTCTCGACGCGCGCTCCCACGATCTCCTGCCCTGGAGCGAACAGAGCGCGTAACGCGTCGTTGGCCAGGACGATACGGTTGTCGCCGTCGAGGATCAACACCGCTTCCCGAATACTCTCCAGCGTCGCCTGCAATTGGCCGACCTGGGTCGCCCGGTCGGAACGAACTCGCTTCAATTCGTCGATCAACCCGTTCACCTGGAGCCGGAAACGGTTCCAAAATCCACTTCGGTAAAATCCCCCCTCCCGGGCGCGGAGCAGGGCCTGGTCGCTGGCAATGGCTTCCGAAAGGCGCCGGATGAACCGGCGTTGCGCGGCGAGCCGCCAGAAGGCCAGAGCCAACACAAGAACCAAAACGGGAACGACGAAAGACGACATGATTGAGACCATTTAGCAGAAATACCGCTTCCCCACAAACCCGGGTTTTTGGGCGAGGTTTACAAGTCGATACTCGCGGCGATCACCGCTAAACGGAATGGCCCTGGATCGATGTAGCTTAGGCTTCTCCCGGCAGGCACGAAACTTCGCATAATGTATAGATGCCTGAGTCAACACGCTGGAAGCGTGTTCTACTTTTTGCTTAACCGAGCTGTATTCGCGCTAAAAGGGAGATACTCTTCCCCGAAAAATCTCCGCACGGAGTGATCAGAGGAGCGTCCGCCGCCACGTCAACTCTCGACAACGCGGTACCCGACCCCCCTCACCGTATCGATAATGGAGGCGTCCTCGCCGAGTTTCTCGCGTATGCGCCGGATATGGGTATCCACGGTTCGGGTTTCCATTTCCTCGTCGTAGTTCCACACATTGGCGAGGAGTTGTTCCCGGCTTTGCACTCGTCCTTTTCGCTCCACCAGCAGACTGAGGAGCCGGAACTCGGTCGCGGTCAGCTCCAACGGCCGGCCCGCCACCGTCACTTCGTAACGGTCGACATCCACTACAATCCTCCCCGCCGCCAAAGGCCGGACGACCGAGTCCCCGCGCTTGGCCGAACGCCGCAGAAAGCCCTGCACCCGCAGAACGAGTTCCCGCGGACTGAAAGGTTTGCAGATGTAGTCGTCGCCGCCCGCTTCGAGTCCCGCGATACGATCCCCCTCGGCCGTCTTCGCGGTCAGGAACAGAATCGGCGTTTCCTTCAGCTTGTGATCCGCCCGCATCAAGCGACAAAGCAGAATCCCGCTCAGATCCGGCATCATAACATCAAGAATCACAATGTCCGGAGAAAACCGCCGGCATTCCTCCAAAACCAGGTGGGGATCGTTCAACGCCCTCAACTGATACCCCTTCGCGATAAGGTGATAACTGACCAACTCCGTCACGTCCTTTTCGTCATCGACAATAAGAACCTTAAAGGGCTTTTCCTCACTCATAGTCACTCCGGTTTCCGGCTGACCGGTGGTTAGATTTCCCGGCCTTGGCTTATGTGTTCTCCTAATACCATTTTATCGATTCGCTATATTCTACCATAAGAAGGATTTCCGCGTGTTACAGATTGGTGACATTCTCGAAGGATTGCGGCAGGAATGGATCCGAGAGAAAAACGTCCGCCCGATTTGTCACATGACCGTCACGACGCGCCAACACAACAGTAACACTTCAGATCTATAAACGATGGATCGCACGACGCGTGCGTCAAAGTCATACAACCACAATATCAGTTCCAAACGATGAATCCCTTCAAAATAAATACGATAATAAAATATCGCTGGCGCCTCCTCCTGACGGCCGCGCTGCTATTCGCAAACGCGGCTCAGCTTCAGGGAATGCCCGGCCTGATCGACGCACTGGTCGAGAATAACGCCCTGACGGAAGAACAGGCCCGCGACCTCCGCGAACAAATGGCGCGCTCCCGCCCGACGGTCGAACCCGCCGGCACGAACTTCCGTGACTTCCGGATTCGCGGACGCATTCAAACGCAGTTCGGGTACACCAATGTCAGCAACGACGAAATCAGCGAGGACTACAGCACCCTGGAGTTGCGTCGCGTCCGTCTCGGCGCGCGCGGGCACCTCCTGCAAAATGTGCGCGCTCAATTGGAAGCGAACCTCTTGCCGAACGGCTTTTCCATGCGCTCGGCTTTTCTGCAGTGGCGGGAACACGACGCGGCGCATATCAAGGTGGGGTTCGATAAACCGACCTTCGGATTCGAGGAAATTACCTCATCGGCCAGCATTCTGACCGTGGAACGCACCCTCATCAACAACACCGTGGCGCCCGGCGCGCAACTGGGCGTTGCGATTGACGGCTCCCAGGACCGCTTTTCCTATGGGGCCGGCGTTTACACGGATCGCGCCAACATGAATCCAGCCGGAGAGCCCGCCCGCCACCTCTACAACCTGAGCGCGGGTGTGAATTTGGGAGACCTTATCGGCAACGGACAGGATCTCGACTTCCGGGCCGACTTCATCGCCTCGGATGACGGCGGCGGCAACTTCGGCGGCGCATTCAAAAACGGCATCAGCGTCAGCGGACACTACGTCCGCGGCCCTTTCGATCTCCGGACCGAGTTCATCACGGTCGAGGACCGGGCCGAGGACAACACCTACGGCTGGTACATCATGCCGTCCTTGTACTTCACCGACAAGATCCAGGGTGTGTTGCGCTACGAGGAAGCGTACTCCGACGATGACTTCGGACTCCGGGCAGCGAGCCGTTACGCCCGCCAGGCGCCGGGACTGGACAACGACAGGGGCGACACCTACCGGGCGATCTACGCCGGCGCCAATTACTACTTCGCGGGCGACGCCAACAAGGTCATGGGAGGCGTCGAGCTCTCGCAACTCGACGACACCGCCGACGGCGACCTCAAGGCCACCACCGTTTACGGCGCCTGGCGCGTGCTGTTTTAACCCGGTCCGAACGACCGGGGCAATGCCACCGCCGCAAGGCTCTGCTTCATAGGGTTAAGCCGCTCGTCCTCAACGACGAGCGGTTTTTGGTTTTATCCTTTTTTGACACATATTTCAGGCCAGGGGGTAGATTTGCGTTGCGATTTTCTATACACTTACGGGTCCTAACTCGAAATCGCTATGGAAATTCTTCTCAGACCATTCACCCATATGACGGTATTGGATATCGTCGAACATCTGGCGCTTTTCATTCTGCTCATCTTTTGTTTCTACATGTATTTCAAGGGCTCGAACAAGTTCAACCGCGTCTTCTTCCCGCTAACGTGTTTCCTGGCTCTTACAATCAAGATCGTTTCCTGGTCGGCAAACCGCGATGAACCTGAGTTCATGACGTTTATCATCGAACGCATTGCCCCCATCCTCCCGGGAACCGTTCAAGCTCTTTTCTGAAATGGAACCGTTGAAATCCATTTCGTCAATTTCCTCCCCCCGCAGTTGTGTTTCGGAAATCGTATGGTGCGTCGGTAAGCCTCCTCATTAATTAATGGAGTGCATCCAGGAGCGTGTCTCCCTCCCATAGTGGAAGCTGAAAACATCGTTTTCCGCTTTCCGGGAACGCGTGCACAGAGTCCAACCGTATTTCTCAATTTATTTTCACAGGAGAACGTCCCTATGAACAAGGACATCTTTAACAATCATAATTCCGTTCCAATTGTAAAAAATTTCTCAAAGCCCGAAAGCCGTCGATTAAGGGATCGATCGGGATTCTCGGTAATTGAGATCGTGCTTGTGGTGGTTATCATCGGTCTGCTGGCAGCGCTTGCGATTCCCTCATTTCAGAAAATACGGCACCAAGCCAACGTAAACAAATTCCTCAATGACCTGCGGGTATTGTCCGGGCAGTTCGAAAGCTATCATTTCGCCAACGGTACTTGGCCTTCCGATACGGTTGTCGGAGAACTCCCTCCGGAAATGGATGGATACATCGGATCCGGAAGCTTTGCGCAGACGAACGCCGTCGGAGGTCAATGGAAATGGCACAACAACAACGACGACGCCGGAGTCGGAATCCGTTATGCCGGAACCGACAGGGAGCACATTCTCTATCAAAGCATATCGGAGAGAATCGACAACGGCGATATCATGACCGGAAGGTTCTACCTCGTCGATTCGACCACCATCGTTTGGGTATTGAGTGAATAACACATAACCTGCTCCGTCACCTGGAGAGACGCCTTACCATGAAAACAAAATCATTTAATCACTTATTAAGGAAAGCGTCCGCGCCCTTCCTTCTTATCATCCTACTTCTTCTCGGAGCGTGCGGCAGAGGCGGCATCGACTATTCGGAAGAAGCCAAAGCCCACGCGAACCAGGTGTACGAGCGCCTCGGTCAGCGCGATTACCAGGAGGCCGCCGCGCTGTATTCGCCCAGATTCTACGAACGTGTGCCGCGCGAACGCTGGATCGAGACTCTTGCCGAGATCGAAGAGAACCTTGGACGATACCGGCGACATTCTCTTATTCAGGCTCGAACTCAAACGTTCGGACCGGAGGACAATCCCGGCGAAACCTTCACGGTCCTGATGTACCGAGTGAATTACGACGAGGAAGAAGCGATCGAGCAGCTCACTTTCAGCACACGTAACTCGCCTATCGAACTCGTCAACCATCAACTCGTCGCCGATCGGATCGCGGTCAGATTCGACGAACCGGACGTGACGATTCGTGTCGCCTCAAGAGACGACGAACGCGAAAGAACGCCCGCACCGGTCGAAAAGGAACCCGAGCCGCTCGCGGAAGAGGAAATCGCCGGGACCGAACACGCGGATAAGGAACCGGAGATTCCTATGGAGGAACGGATTTTGTCCGAACTCACACGAATTACCGCTCCCGGCCAGAACGCGGAAACGCGACGTTATATCGACCAACTCGCGATCAGTGCCATAGCGCCGGGCTGGAATCGAATCATCGTCAACGGTCGCCTCCTTAAAGAAGGTGAAGCCATCGGACAAGGAGTCCAGGTGAGGCTGAAGGCGGTGGAACCACGGCGGGTCGTATTTTCGGACGGCCCTGGTGCTGAATACGAGAAATCGTTCCTCCCAACCGGGCGCTGATTCGAAGCGCCCGGTTCTTCCGGATCCAATTTCTTCGTTTTTTTGATCAAGATCAAACGCGTTCACCCGGCCCCCGGCTAGAGTGAACGCCAATGACACGATTCCGTTTGATATTCGGCGCGCTGGTCGCCACAGCAATGGCGGCCGGTGTGGCGTGCACCCGCAACCAGAACGACGCAGCGGTCGAGCCGACCGGACCATCCGACAGGGAGTTCACCCTGGTTGCGGTCATGACCGGCTATTACGGTCGAGGCGGTGAAATCGACGGGACACGGAATCCCGTCCTTCGCGCCCGTGAAGGCGAAACGGTCTCGATCACCATCGTCAACGGCGAACGGATGGTTCACGACATCGCGCTTCGCCGGCACCGGGTCCGAAGCGACACCATCGTCGAATCCGGCGCGGTCACGGGTATCACGTTCGTCGCCGAAACCGACGACCGCTATTACTGCACGATTCCCGGCCACGTAGAAGCCGGCATGGCGGGTGAATTCAAGCTGATCGACGACACCCCTGTCGTTGCGCACAATGAGCTTTGATCACAGAAAACCGAAAACAAGCAAGAGTAACCCATGAAAGAAAATCGAATCCTCAACGGCCTTCTCGTACTGGCCGGAATTTCAATCCTTGCCGGATGCGGCGGCGACGCTCCCCAACAGGGAGGATCAGCCGGCGAAATCGTCATCACGGGAAACGACCTGATGCAGTTCAGCCCGACGGAGTTCACGGTCGAGGCGGGAAGCGAAGTCACCGTCGTTTTCCGCAACATCGGACGCATGCCCAAGGACGCGATGGGTCACAATCTCGCAATTCTCGAACAGGGGACCGACGCGAACGCGTTCTCGGCCGCCGCGCAACGGCATAGGGACAATGAATACATCGCACCCGAAATGGAAGACAGCGTAATCGCCGCCACCCGGATCCTCGGCCCCAACGAAGAGGAAACCCTGACCTTCACCGCGCCCTCGGATGCCGGCGACTATCCCTTCGTCTGCTCCTTCCCGAACCACACCCCGGCCGGCATGGTGGGGACCATGCACGTGGAATAACGTCAGAACGCGCGTACGCGTTCACGCGGACGGAACTTCCGCGGTGTCCGCAGCGTCAGGGTAATAATGAGAAAACCCATGAAACAAGATCCGCCTGCGGGAGTTCCGGGTCCCGTGCCGGCGGACGGCGGTCCGACCGACGAGGAACTTCGTCCCCAAACGATACGCTGGAGCGAACTTCCAGGCGAGCCGTTCCGTCTCTTCTTTCCTTTGGGTCTGCTGGCAGGAGTCTTTGCGGTCATCCTGTGGCCCTTGTTTCTTTACGGTCTATGGCCGCTTTTTCCCGGCCCAACCCACGGGCGGATGATGATCATGAGTTTTTTCGGGGCGTTTGTGGTCGGATTTCTCGGAACCGCCGCGCCCCGCATCCTCGAAGTTCGCCCGCTGGGCTGGCCGGAAACCGCTGCTCTTCTCGGAGTTTACCTTGCCGGCAGCGTCGCCTACGCCGGCGGTTGGCTCGCCTTTGGTGACGGAGCGTTCCTGGTGTTTTTCGCGGGTTTCGCGACGATGCTCGCACGCCGTTTCCCCAGGCGCAGCGACCTGCCTCCGCCGTCCTTCGCGCTGGTCGTCTGCGGTTTCGCGCATTTTCCGGTCGGACTCCTGTTTCTGCTCGGCGGCAGCGGATGGGGAGCGGGCATTCCGTGGAGCCGCCTGGGCATGGGATTCGTCGCCGAGGGAGCGTTGCTCTGCATGATCGCGGGAGTCGGAGCATTCTTCTTTCCCCGGCTTCTCGGCTACCCTCCAAGGCAGCGGTTCCCGGGCGGCCCGACACCCGACGCGGAATGGGTGCGGGGAGCAATGGCGCCGTTCCTGATCGGAGCTCTCGTCTTCGCCTCCTTCTGGATCGAGTACATGACGCACGAAGCCACGGGGATCGCCCTGCGCTACGTCAGCGTAAGCGCGTACCTGCTGAGGATGGTTCCGCTCTGGAAAAAACCCGAGCAACCCGGCTTCCTCACGTTTTCGCTCAAGGTCGCGCTTGCTTCTGTTCCGCTCGGCGGTATCGCGATGATCCTTTTCCCCGCCTTCCGTACGGCCGGCCTCCACGCCGTCCTGCTCACGGGAATCGGGTTGATCACCTGGATCGTGGCGACCCGCGTGATCTTCGGCCACGCCGGACTCGGGGCGCGGCTCAAAGGCCCTGTGAAATTTCTCGGGATCGTCCTGGCGCTGTCCGTCGCGTCACTGGTCCTCCGTTTCCTGGCGGATGTCCATCCGGAGGCATACGCCTTCTACCTGGGCAAAGCGGCTTTTCTCTGGGTGGCGGCTGCCGCCGTCTGGGCGTTCCACACGGTCCCTCTCGCTTTCAGGCCGGACACGGACCCATAAAAGGCGACAGGGAATACGTTCCGTTTCCGGATTCGTACTCGCGTTGCTCAACACCTACCTTCGGCGGGATCCGCAGCTTGTCAGCCGAGCTTCTTCGGTTTTCGGAGCATTACTTTTTTTGGCGGGTCATTTGACGAACACTCGTTACAGTGAAGGAATGAGTAAGGAAAAGTCATCGATCGAACAACGCACTGAATACGCCGGCGGCGAGCTGCGGCGTTCGAATCTGGTCGCCGATCCACTGCAACAATTCACAAAGTGGTTTGACGAAGTTTGCGAATCCGGGCAACGCGAGCCGAACGCAATGAGCCTCGCGACCGCTTCGACGGACCTCCGCCCCAGTCTTCGCACCGTCCTTCTCAAACACATCGAACCGAACGGTTTCGTTTTTTATACCAATCACGAAAGCACCAAGGCGCGACAAATGGCCGAGAATCCGCATGTGGCACTCCTGTTTTACTGGCAAGCGCTGGAGCGCCAGGTGTGCGTCACCGGAACCGCGGAACGGCTTTCCCACAAGGAATCGCTGCGTTACTTCGTTACCCGTCCCGTCGGCAGCCGGCTTGGTGCGTGGGCTTCGCTTCAGAGTTCGGTCATTTCCTCGAGAAAGTTCCTTGAAATGAAGTACGAGGAAATGAAACGCAAGTTTTCCGAAGGCGACATCCCCCTCCCCTCCACCTGGGGAGGCTACAGGGTTATCCCGCAAACCGTTGAGTTCTGGCAGGGACGCAGGAACCGCCTCCACGACCGGTTCCTGTACACCCGGGAGGCCGACTGCACATGGCGCATCGACAGGCTCGCTCCGTAATCATTCCCTCCAGCCACCCCGGGGCTTTACCCCAACCCGGTGGAGGCGGAACCAGGACGGACCATCCGCGGAATTCAGGTTCAATGGGTAGGTAAGGAGGTCTGAGTTTCGGCTCGTTTCTCATTGCTCCGCATAGCAGTTCATGCTAGCTTCCGGCATGCAACTTCCTGTGATTATTCAAGGCGGCATGGGTGCCGGGGTTTCGGGCTGGGCTCTGGCCCGCGCGGTTTCTCAATCCGGACATCTGGGCGTCGTAGCCGGCACCGCGCTCGCCACACTCTGCGCCCGGCGCCTTCAATCGGGCGACGAGGGCGGGCACCTTCGACGGGCGTTTTCAGCCTTCCCCGCCCCTGAAATCGCGACGCGGGTCTTCGACCGTTATTTCATAGCCGGCGGCAAATCCGATGGCGTCCCCTTTACCAGGCATTCGCTGCCGAGCCTAAAGCTCCCTCAAAGCCTCCTCGAGCTGACCGTGGTCGCGAGTTTCGCCGAGGTTTTCCTGGCGAAGGAAAACCACACGGGGCTCGTCGGATTGAACCTGCTTGAGAAAATCCAGCTCCCCACCCTTCCCACTCTTTTTGGAACCATGCTGGCCGGAGTGGACTACGTCCTGATGGGCGCCGGTATTCCCCGGTCGATTCCGGGAATCCTCGACAAGCTGGCCAAACGGGAACCGGTCGAACTGCCTCTGGATGTCGCCGGTGCCCTGCCGGGCGAAAAATTCACCACGACGTTCGATCCCGCCGGATTCGAGGGAACCGATCGTTCCGACCTTAAACGGCCTTCATTCCTGGGAATCGTCAGTTCCTCGGCTCTCGCCACCACCCTGGCGCGCAAGTGCACCGGGCGGGTCGATGGCTTTGTGATCGAAGGTCAGTCCGCGGGCGGCCACAACTCGCCGCCCCGGGGACCGCTGCAATTGACGCCGGAAGGGGAACCTGTTTACGGCGAGCGCGATGTGCCGGAGATCGACAAGATCCGCGCGCTCGGTCTCCCATTCTGGCTTGCCGGTGGCTACGGCCGTCCCGGCAAACTCCGTGAAGCCCTGGAACTTGGCGCCACCGGTATCCAGGCGGGAACGGCCTTCGCCTTTTGCGAAGAGTCCGGCATCCTGCCCGGGATTAAAGAGCAGGCTATCCGTAGCAGCCGCACCGGACAAACCCGCGTCTTTACCGACCCGCTTGCGTCGCCAACCGGCTTCCCTATCAAAGTTCTTCATGTCCCCGGAACTCTCTCGGAGCGGAGAACGTTCGAAGGCCGAAAGAAAATTTGCGACTTGGGATACCTTCGCCGCGCTTACCGGCGGCCCGACGGTAGCGTCGGGCACCGCTGTCCCGGAGAGCCGGAGGCCGATTTCCTGACAAAAGGCGGTTCTTCGGCGGAAACCGAAGGTCGAAAGTGCGTCTGCAACGGACTTCTCGCCACAATCGGCCTGGGCCAGACACAGAAAACCGGAGAAGAGGAACCCGCACTCGTCACCGCCGGCAACGACGCTTCGCTCATCGCCGAGTTTATCACACCCGGCAAACACTCCTACTCGGCGGCCGACGTTGTCGCCCGCCTCCTCGATGACCGCGAGGGCGCAACCGTCAATAACGCTCACTCACAGGAGCCCCACGTCCACCAGACAGCATGATCATTCAACTTAGTGTAGCCCGCCAAGCGGATTGTAACCTATGTCACAGGGAGTAAGGGGAGTTGTCTCCGAGAAGGAAGAATTCCTGCGGCTTATTCCGCCTGTCCCGGCATGCCCGGAGCCGTCACCCTCGCACCCGCGTAGTCCATCCGAGAGCTCGGCATTCTGCCGTTCCTCCGGTCAATCGTTTACGAGCCAGCGTACAGTAGAAAGCCGCACCCCGAAATCGGGATGCGGCTTCTCGCAGCTTGGCTGCGTTCATAACATTGCAAACGCCAGAAAACGAAACTCCTCAATCGACAAACTGGCCTTCCGTGTTGTAGTTGCGAGCGGCTACGAGAGCGTGCTCAATGGTAAACGCGTAACCGTTTGTGTCGAGTGAGGCCGGAATGTTTGCTGCGGTCGGATGCCCATCAACACGAATGTACCCCCGGCTCAGTTGCCTCAGGTACGGCTGAAGCTGCGGACTCAAAAGACCGTTCGTGGAATTCGCCACGTAGCCGTGCGGCACGGTGGCCTCGCTATTCTCCATGAAGTACTGCTGGGCGGCCGACGCGAGTTGGCGCGCGTCGTTATCCATCCGGCTGCGGATTGAATTCTCCCGCACTTTCTGGAAGGCCGGGATCGCCATCGCGGCAAGCAGCCCGATGATGACCACCACGATCATGATTTCGACCAGGGTAAAACCCCGTTTGGATTTGTAGTTCATTGTCTTTAACGTATGAATCTTATGAGTTTATGATATCCCCCCACCCGAACCGGGCGTAATCAGTTTAAGAGATCTTCTATAACATACCGGAGTTCAGGTTTTTATACTATTAGTGATTCCATGATTCGAGCCATCCGGGATTACCCTAACACAATCTCGGCATTTCCCCGCCTATCTCCTTTTCACGCTGGATAGGCCGAGCCTCAGGCCTTACTCAAAAAGGCATCGATAACACGGCGGTCTCTAATCAAGCCATTGGGAGACACACCCCACCGCGCTGGCGGGCAGGCCGAAGCGACATCCGAGGCTTTTTCGCAAGGCCTCCATAAAAAAACGGTTGGTCACCGGCTCCGGGGCGGTAACATTGACCGGCCCTTCGAGATCGCCGGAAACCAAAAACTCCAACGCCCGGCAGAAGTCCTCCATGTGTATCCAGGAAATGAATTGGGATCCGGAGCCCATTTTTCCCGCCAGCCCAAGACGAGCGAGGCGGGCCAGCACCGAGTAAACGCTGTTGGCTCCGTTTCCCAGGACCATGCTGGTGCGCAGGAGCACCTGGCGTGTCTCCCGCAACCGCCACCGACGGGCTTCGTCCTCCCAGGCGCGGCATACGTCAACCGAGAACCCGGCACCCACCTCCCCTCCGGACTCACTCATTCCCCGGTCCTCCGCATGACGGTAGATCGTGGCGCTGGCGGCGTTCAACCAAACCCGGGGCGGCATTGGACATTCGGCAAGGACTTCCCCCGGCAACCTGGTCGGAAGCACGCGGCTTTCGAGAATCGCGCGGCGATTGGCAGCATGGTAGCGGCACTTGACCGACCGGCCGCAGAAGTTGATCAGAACATCGGCCTCACGCAACGCCACTTCCCAGTCGCTACGGGACTCCCCGTCCCAGGAGACCGGAACCGCCGGGCTCTCGACCGCGGCCGGACGCCGGGTGAGCACTCGCACCTGCCAGCCTTTTTGGTGAAACCACCGGGTGGCTGCGGCGCTAAGGAAACTGCTTCCGGCCAGGAGAAGATTCCGTCGGGTTTTCATGGTTGCTCCATTTGACCGCCCTCCAGTTCACGGTAGGCGTCGGGTTCGACGGGAGGGGGCTCGTTGCGTTGTTCGTAACGCTGATTGAGCCGATGGAAGACGTAGAGGTTGAAGAAGTGCATGGCGCCGAGCACCAGGAGCACCACCCCGACCTTGCCGTTGATCGCTTCGAAAACGCCTTCGGTCGTCTCCGGCCGGACCTTCAGTTTCAGGAATAGGGAAATGAACCCGATATTGACCAGGTAAAAGCCGACCACCAGAAGATGGTTGACGGAATCGGCAAGGCCCTCGTCGCCCCCAAAGCTGCGGACAAGGAACAGCCGGCCATTCCGGTGCAGGGTGCGCGCCACCCAAATCGTCATGGCGACGCTGATGAACAAGTAGAGAGTGTAGGTGATGACTGTGGGATTCATGACGGATCCTTTCTTGGTTTATCGGTTTCATATCTCGAACTTTCGAGAAATATGGAAACTTAGATGTGCGTTTAAATCGAATGTGGAGCCGGTACTCCATCAAAGAACTTTCAGAATGCGCGGGAGCACCCGGTTCTGTTCGGCGGCGGCGACCTTTTCCATGACGGTGTTGGCCAGCGCGACGAAATCGGAAAGCGCGGTCAGTTCCCGCCGGAATTCCCGGGCCTCCGGTGAATCGCCCGATTCGGTTTCCCGGATACAGGCATCCAGCACCTTCCGGGCGGGCTCCGTTTCACGCCGCTTGCGTTCCCGCGCCACCATACAGAATATTTTCCAGACATCCTTCTCCGCCGCAAAGTACTCCCTGCGCTCCCCAAGCCGAACCATCCGTTCCACCAACCTCCAGTCGATCAACTCGCGCAGGTTGGTGTTGGCGTTGCCGCGGCTGATATCCAACTCCTCCATGACCTCGTCGGTGGACAGTTCGCGTTCGGGCACCAGCAAGAGCGCATGGATCATGGCCATCGTCCGGTTGATGCCCCACTGCGTGCCCAAAGCCCCCCATTGAGTGATAAAACGCCTGCGCACATTCTGGAATGCCCTGATTCATCGTACTTTCAATAAGTCCCGAAAGTTTAATAAAACAACAAGGTCTATATTCATATTTTTCCGCGCCGGGGGCAAGGGCGCCGCATTGATCGCCTTCGCATCCCCGCCCCAGAAAGTGGCGTATTCGCCTCGCGAGCGCCCGACGCCGTTGACGCCGCCCCCGAAAAGAATTGATTCAGGCGGCGAAGTCCTGCGAAATTCTCGCCGGAGAAAAAGCATGATTTCAGCAACGGAGGCATTGGCGCGATAGCAACAAGACCACCGACAACCAACCCCCGCTCAATCTCCGGCACCCGAGCCGCGTTTCCAGTAAGCGACCAGTTCATCCACTCCCTCTCGCGTCGACACCTTCGACTTGTAGCCCAGGTCCCGGCGGGCGGCGGAAATGTCAAAAAAGTGGTCCTTGGCGAGTTCTATCGCCACGAAGCGGGTCATCGGGGGCTCCTCCTTTCTCCGCAACAGGGTGTAAACGGCTTCACACATCGCGCCCACCGTATATGCGGTGCGAAGAGAGACTCTCTTTTCGACCGGCGCAATACCAAGTGAGCGAAGGAACCCGTTGATCCACTCCCAAAGCACCACCGGCTCACCCTGGGTAATGTAATACGCCTTTCCTCCGGCCGGCGCCTTCCCTTCAATCGCCCGTTCCGCCAGAAGATGGGCATCCGCCGCGTTTGCGACGTGTACGATATCGACCCGGTTTCGTCCGTCCCCGACAATCCTCAAACGACCGCGACGAGCCCGGTCCACGACCCGTGGAATCAAATGATTGTCGCCGATCCCCCAGATCAGGTGGGGTCGCAGCGCCACGGTTCGCAAACCGCCGGGATCGTCAGCCCCAAGCACTTCGCCTTCCGCAATGGCTTTCGTGTGGGCGTAGTGGCACAGCCAGTCGCGCCCGTACGGAATAGATTCGTCCACGTTCACCAACGGCTCCCCAGTGAATACGACACTCGGGGTGCTCGTATAGACCAGCCGGCCTACCCCGCCGCGCCGGCATCCTTCGAGAACGGCGCGGGTTCCTTCGACGTTCGGACGATAATAGGAGTCCCAACTCCCCCACACTCCTGCCTTCGCTGCCACGTGGTACACCACGTCCCTGTCCCGGCAAGCCTCGATGACCTTCTCCCGGTCCGCAAGGTCCGCCTTTATCTGGGTGACCCCGCGCGCATGCAGGTCCGGGTGCGGAGTGCGTCCGAGAATCGTCACCCTGTCGGCACGATCCAGCAGACGAGCCACGATATAGCGGCCCAGAAACCCTCCTCCACCGGTCACAAGTACGTTGCCCATCACCCACAACCCAAACAGCATTCCCCCCGGAGGACAAGAGCCCGCATGGGTTAATCGGATCGTTCGAAAACATATTTTACTTGGCAAAAAAACGATTCCGACTCACTCCGAACAGGCTCCGGCTCGAATTTGATCTCACCGCAGCGATGCTCGGCCAAGAGCATCGACCACCTCCGGTTGCGCATCAATCGGATTGCCTCACAACTCCCACCTTACGTCGAAATCGCTTCAACCAGCGGCGGGCGAGAGTCAGGCGGTGAATCTTCGCGTTGTGCCGGACATCGACGGGAAACTTCTTCTCGAAGAAAAACGTGCGAATTCCGGCGGTCATTTCGTGCCGTCCGCCCGCTTCCCGCAAGCGTTCGACTAAGGCATCCTTCTGCGCCCGGCTCTTCGGAAACGCCCCGGATTCCGGTTCGACCACGAGCGCCGGCGTGTGGCTGCCCGGTTCTCCAAGTCCGATCAACGCGGTACGGAAGACACCGAAAACCCGATTGAAAATCGCCTCGCAACAGTCCGTGTACAGAGTTCCCTCCCGTGTCCGCACTCGCTCGACCACGCGACCGCAAAACCACAGCCGCCCCCGCTCATCGATGTATCCCGCGTCTCCCATTCGGTGCCAGACCTTCCCGCCCTCCCTGAACTTCGCCGCGGAGGTCGCCTCAGGCAGTCGATCGTATTCGCGAGTCACCACCTGACCCGACACGACGATTTCTCCCACCGTTCCCGGCGCGCACTCGCGGTCTTCGTCGAAACCGGCCAGAGGAACATCGTTGATTTCCAGAACCTTCACCTCGATTCCGGAAAGCGGACGACCGACGCAGGTCCCTCCGCCCGCCTCGGTAATCGCGCGGGTATCCTCGAGGATTTCGCGCCCCGAAATCGATGAAACCGGGAGCGCTTCGGTCGCTCCGTAGGGACTGTGGATCTCTCCTCCGTCGAGAATTCGGCCGAAGGCCTCGATCAGGTCCGGAGGCACCGGAACGCCCGCCATCAGGATGCGCCGCAATGAAGGCAATTTCACCCCATTCTCCAGGCAATACGCGCCGATCCTTTTCCATAAAACAGGAGAACCGAAGCTGTTGGTCACGTTGCAGGTTTGGATCGCCTCGACGATATGTAAAGGATTTACTGTGGCCGGACGGCTCGGATTCATTTCCGGAACGACGGTAGTCATTCCGAGCGCCGGGTTAAACAGCGCGAAGACCGGCAGCATCGGCAGGTCAACCTCGCCCGGCTCGATACCGTAATTTGTCCTGATCGCCTCCACCTGAGCCGCGAACATTCCGTGCTCATAGCGGACCCCCTTGGCGGCCCCGGTGGACCCGGAGGTAAAGAGGATCGCCGCCGGATCATCGGGCCGGCAAATACAGGTCCGAAACGGTTCCTTGGGCGCATTCAACTCCTCCATAACCTCCCCGACGCCGATACGGACCCCCACGCTCCCGAACGCCCTCGGAAAGATCCGGCTGACCACAATACCCATCGGAATCGCAATCAGCGCTTCGGGCCGCGTTCGTGCGACACATCGCAGAAAGGAACGCAGTCCCATTCCCGGATCGATCACGACCGGAACGGCCCCAATCTTGAACAAGGCAAACACGATAACGATAAGATCCAGTCCCGGACGCACCATCAGAAGCACGCGCTCTCCGCGGCGAACCCCTTTTTCGGTCAGAACCCGGCATCGGAGGTCGACCGCCCGATCCAACTCCGAAAACGTCATCCGCTGATATTCGAGACGCCCTCCTGTCCGCCGCGGAATCTTCAACGCGCAGGCGTCCGGATCCGCGGCAGCCCGCGCCGGAAGGAATCGGGCTACGTTGCTCGATCGTTCTAAATTCGTTTCCATATATATCCTAGCAAAAGCACATATACACGCCACAACCGCAATCCTCACGGCGCCGAGCATTACGTCCGAATGAGTCGCGAAGCGGAAAGCCGCGGGCGCGGAGCAATCGAGGCGTTATGCTGAATTTCCCGAAAGCCGCTCGACGTTCGATAACATAAAAAGCCGCTTACCCAAGTAAGCGGCCTTTGGTTAAAAGCTGGAAAAGAAACGATTCATGTCGGCGAATTCAGCCGCAGAATCTTCAACAAATCCGCCCGCCTCAATAATCGTAGTAGGTGAAAAGGCCCCACAGAAACGTCATATTATTCCCGGAGGTGGGAGCGTCCGGATCAAAGTCCGATCGACGGATCGGAAGCGACGCCTTCTTAACAGGCTTGTAGCTCGCTTCACTGTACTCATACAACCCTCCAAGCACAATGGTGTGCTTCGTACCGCCCCTTTCGGAGGTTGCACATGCCGAAAACATCAAAGGGACGGCCACAATAGACAGGAGAAGGCAGAGTTTTTTTAGTTTCATGAGAACCTTGGTAAGTGATGGATACTATGAGATTGATAAGGTTCCGGGACCCGAGTTCAAGGATAAATCGCCAAAAAGTTTACCAACCGGGTATCTCCGTTCATCACCCGGTCGATGGGAGCCTCGTTGCGGGCATCCCCCACCCGGCTCCATCCTTTCAAGAGCGACGCCGGATGAAAGCGAGCCACAAGCGTCAATCCAGATGAAACACCTCCTCAAGGCGCACCATAGCCTGGTCCGCGTGCGCCCCGCCTATGTTCTCAAAATACGGCGCCATCGAGTCCTGCCAACGCTTGTTGACTTCCTTCTCAGCCATCCCGGCCAGAGCTTGTTCGAAATCCGGCGTTTCCAGGTACCCTACCAGCAGTCCGTCGTCACGCAAAAAGAGCGAATAATTCGTCCACCCGGTCTCGCGAAGCGCCTCGATCATATCCGACCAGACGTCTTTATGGGCCTCTTTGTACTCCGAAAGCCTGTCCGCCTTCACCTTCAACAAAAAACACACGCGTTCCATGCGTCGGTTTCTACGATGCGTTGTCCATTGAACGCAAGTCGATTGTGCGATGCCTGCGAACGCTGGAAGCGTGAGTTCCGCGCGCAGGATCCGTGCGCTTCTTCGGGCCTGTGGCCGTGCCTCGCCCGAGCCAGTCGCTCACAATTCGACGTCAAACCCCGAAAATCACTTGTGATCCCACGGAAGCCTGACCCGCTCCGGCCGTTTCTTCCACACTTCACATACCTCGAACAGCTTGCCGGGGTTAAGGATGTTGTTGGGGTCGAGGGCGTGTTTGATCGCCATCATGGCGGCGATCTCGGCTGTTCCGTGCTCCATCGCAAAGAAGGGAGTCTTCGCCAGGCCGATCCCGTGCTCGCCGCTGATCGTCCCGCCGAGTTCGAGTACTTTTTTCATCAGAGCGTGCAGCGTTTTCGTCGCGCGGTCCGCCTCCTTCGGGTCGTCGCGGTGGTACATGATGTTGACGTGAAAGTTTCCGTCCGCTGCATGGCCGAAGGTGGCGATCGGTACGTCGTTCTCCCGGCTCAACCTTCGAATGAACGCCAGAAGCTTCTGCTGGCTGCGGAGCGGGACGACGACGTCTTCGTTCAGCTTGCTGTCGCCGAGCTCAAACATCGCTCCGGAACACTTGCGACGCACTTCCCAAAGCGCCTCGGTTTCCTTTTCGTCCTTCGCCTCCCGAACGGCCAAAGGTTGCGCAGCATTGAGCACGTCGAGGATCCGCTTCCGATCGTCCGCAACCACTGCGGAATGCCCGTCGAGTTCGATCAGCAAGACCGGTCGTCCCGCCTGGCCCGGAAAAACCGTCCGCCCGGTGGCGCCCTCCGCGCACGCCACGCTTTCCCGGTCCAGGAACTCCAGGATCGCCGGAACAAGCCGCGCCGAAAGAATTGCCTTGACCGCCTTCAATGCGTGCGCTTCGTTTTCAAACGATGCCAGTGCCGTCCACCGCGAAGGCGGCCTGGGAATGAGTCGAAGCACCGCTTCGGTGATCACGCCCAGCGTTCCTTCGCTCCCGATCCAGAGGTCGCGGACGTTGTACCCGGCCGCGTACTTTTTCAGGTCCCGGCTCCAGGAGACGATATCGCCTGAAGGCAACACTCCGCGCAATGCCAGCACGTAGTCGCGGGTCACTCCGTACTTTCCGCCCCGCATTCCGCCGGCGTTACACGCAATATTCCCACCGATCGTACCGTAATCACGCGAGGAGGGATCGGGCGGATAAAACCAACCCGCCTTCTCGGCGACCCGGTGAATCGCACCCGTCAAAACGCCGGACTGAGCGTAGGCCATGCCCGTGACGCGGTCGATACGAAGTTTCCTCCACCCGGTCAGGTCGAGCACCCACCCTCCGTGCCGCGGCGATGCCGAACCCGTGAGAGAGGATCCGCCGCCCCGCGTCGTCACCGGCACGCCGTGACGATTCGCCAGCTTCAGCGCTTCGGATACATTTTCCTCCGACTTCGGTCTGACTACCGCCTCGGGCGGGTACGCGAGCTTGCTGCCGTCGAACGACGCCGCGTAAAGCGACTCATCATCCGTCACAACACACGAACCCAGTTTTCTCCGCAAACTCCGCGTCGCTTTTTCGTAACTCATCGTTCCAACCTTTCTACGACAGAATCGGCCATGAACGCAACCCGTCGGGTGTGCCACGCTACTGCAAAAACTCGGTCCGAAACTTCCAACCCGTCTAAAACCGATCGAAAATGTAGCGGAGAAAAACAGGTGGAATCGCCCGCCGGCCCGTATGACTGCGAGGTCTCACCTTCACAAGTGTCCACCCTGGATTAACATAAAGCGAGTAATCGGAGTTCCAATTTTCGAACTTTATTCCAAAGGTACTGATCATCCGGAAAAAACCCCCTTCCCAGAGCGCTGTCTTTGCGGGCTACACCTCGGCCAAGACATCATTCTTGGAGAACTCGAAAACGGGTATCGGCGTCTCCGGGGTTGACGGGTGCGGGACGACCTTCCGAAAACTCCCAAACGCTTCGGTCCAGTTCTCCAGAAGGTCATTCGCGTGCGGGCTCCCGGTCAGCCGCGAATGCAGTGCGATCATCCGCCGCAGCGAATCGATTTCGGATTCGCTTTCCAGCGTCTCGACGGAAATCATTTCCGGGTTGAAGCGAGAGTTGAGAACGTCCCTTTCGTCGTAAATGAAAGCCAGACCCCCGCTCATGCCGGCCCCGAAATTGCGTCCGGTTTCTCCAAGCACGATCACCACGCCCCCGGTCATGTATTCGCAGCCGTGGTCGCCGAGCCCCTCCACCACCGCGATGCTGCCTGAGTTGCGGACGGCAAAACGTTCGCCCGCCTGACCGGCGGCAAACAGACACCCCCCGGTCGCCCCGTAGAGGCAGGTATTGCCGAGCAGGATGTTTTCGTGCCAGGCAAAGACCTCGTTGTCGCCGGGACGAATGACGATCTCGCCTCCGTTCATTCCCTTGCCGACATAGTCGTTGGCCTCACCGATCAGGATCAGGCGGATTCCCTGGACCAGGAACGCGCCGAAACTCTGCCCGGCGCTTCCGGCAAACGTGAGATCGATCGAACCCGGAGCCAGACCGTGGTTGCCGAGCGAATAAGCGATCTCGCCTGAAAGGCGGGTCCCCACACACCGGTCGGTGTTTCTCACCTTGTACCTGCCGGCGTAGCGTGCCGACCGTCTGCGAAGCACGTCCTTGACCTCCTGAATGATAGTGTCGTCGGGCGACCCTTCGCCGCCGAAGCGGTCGTTCCGCTCGCGAGTGTGGATTCTCGATGTCTCGCCGCCGGGATCCGGATCGTGAAGCAATCCCTGAAACGAAATCATTTTCGTTTTCGGATTCTCGGGATCATCTATCTGTTCGAGCAGTTCGGTGCGACCGACGATTTCGTCGATCGAGCGACAACCGAGGCGGGCCAAGTATTGGCGGACGTCCTCTGCGACGCCGTTGAAGTAATTGACGATATTTTCCGGCTTTCCCCGGAACTTCGCGCGAAGGTCCTCGCGCTGGGTGGCGACCCCCACCGGACAGGTATTGAGATGGCAAACCCGGAACATGGCGCATCCGGCGGCAATGAGCGCGGCGGTGCCGAAATTGTACTCCTCCGCCCCGAGAATCGACGCAATGACGATGTCGCGTCCGGACTTCATGCCGCCGTCGGTCCGCAGAACAACACGGGATCGCAGTCCGTTCATCATCAGCACCTGATGGGCTTCCGCCAGCCCTATCTCCCAGGCGGACCCGGCGTTCTTGATCGAAGAAACGGGCGAGGCGCCCGTGCCGCCTTCGTGCCCGGAAATGAGGATCACGTCGGCGTAAGCCTTGGCCACCCCGGCCGCCACGGTTCCGACCCCGGAACAGGAAACGAGTTTGACGCACACTTTGGCGCGCGGATTGACCGTTTTCAGGTCGTAAATGAGCTGCGCGAGGTCCTCGATCGAATAGATATCGTGATGCGGCGGCGGGGAGATCAAAGTGACGCCTGGCACGCTGAATCGCAGCCGTGCGATGAGCGGGGTGACCTTGTGGCCGGGAAGCTGGCCGCCTTCGCCGGGCTTGGCGCCCTGGGCGATTTTGATTTCGATTTCCTTGGCGGAAGCGAGGTACTCGGCGGTCACCCCGAAACGACCCGAGGCGACCTGTTTGATCGCGCTGTTCGCGTTGGATCCGTCCTCGAGTAAAGAGAACCGGCGCGGATCCTCGCCCCCCTCTCCGGAATTGGATTTCCCGCCGATGCCGTTCATGGCGATCGCGAGGCATTCGTGTGTTTCCGGAGACAGGGCGCCGAGAGACATTCCGGCCGTCGTGAAGCGCCGCCGTATGTCTTCCGCGGGTTCGACTTCACCCAGGTTGACCGGCTGTTCGGAAAATTTCAGTGCGAGGAGATCCTTGATCGCAACCGGCTGATGCGTGTCGCTCGCCGCGAGGTACTTCGCAAAGGACTCCTGATTGCCGGACTTAATGAACTTGTGCATTCCGGCCACCACCTTCGGGTTCCATGCGTGAAACTCTCCTCCGCCGCGGTTGAGCTTGTAGTAGCCCTCGCTGACAAGGCTCGGGTCACCCTTCTCTGGGTAGGCCATCCGGTGGCGTGCGAACGTTTCCTCGCCGATCTCCCGGTACCCGATGCCGCCTATGGGCGACGACGCCCCGTAAAAGCACTCCTGTACGACCTGTTCACCGATCCCGAGAACCTCAAAGACCTGCGCCGCCTGGTAACTGAAGAGGGCGCTGATTCCCATCTTCGCCATGATCTTCAGCAGACCCTTGTTCAGCGCTTCGCGATAATTCTCGGACGCGGCGCGCACACTCTCGACACCTTCAATCTTCTTTTCCTCGCACAAGTCTCCGATCACCTCGAAGGCCATGTACGGATTGACCGCGTTGGCGCCGAACCCGAGTAAAGTCGCCATCTGATGCACCTCGCGTGCTTCGCCGGTTTCGCAAACTATTCCGCAGCGGAGACGCAGCCCCTCGCGCACCATCGCGTGGTGCACGCCCCCCGTCGCCAGGAGCATCGGTATGGCAACATGGTTTCGATCGACGCCGCGGTCGGAAAGCACAATCACCCGCGCGTCTTCTTCCGTCATGAGCCGGCAGGCCTCGCGGGTCAGTTCCACCAGAGCGTTCTCGAGACCCTCGGGTCCGTCCGAAACCGGAAAACAGACAGGCAGTGTTCGGATCTCTCCAATTTCGTTTTCGAGCCCGCGGAGTGCATCCAGTTCCCCGTTGAACAGGATTGGAGACGCGACTTCGACAACTCGGGAATCCCTGGGACTTTCATTGAACACACTGTCAAGCTCGCCGCCGATCAGGGCGTGGGTGGACATGACAAGCCTCTCGCGGATTGAATCGATCGCCGGATTGGTCACCTGGGCGAAAAGCTGTTTGAAGTAGGTGTATAGAAGCCGGGGCCGCCGCGACAGAACCGCCAGCGGAGTATCGTCGCCCATCGACCCGGTCGGCTCCAACCCTTGCTCCGCCATCGGCAAAAGAACGATCTCGATTTCGTCCAGCTCGTAGCCGAAGGCGATCTGTTGCGACAGCTTTTCGCGGGGATCGACCGAATGGACGTCCGTTTTCCGCGCTTCGACATCCGCCGCACGCCGGTTGAGATCGATATACGACCGGGCGCATAGGTCCCCGTAATCGTGGCGTCCCGCTAGGTGATCCTTGATCGCGTCGTCGTGCAGGAGCCGGCGCTCTTCGAGATCGATCGCGATCATCCGTCCGGGACCGAGGCGACCGGACTCGACGACCCTGGCTCCCCAGTCGGGAATCAGGCCCACTTCCGAGGCGAGCAGCACCGTACCGTCGGCGTACACCTTGTAGCGCGCGGGACGCAACCCGTTGCGGTCGAGCGACGCGGCAACGTACCGCCCGTCCGAATAAACAATTGCCGCCGGCCCGTCCCAAGGCTCCATCACGCCGGCATGATAGTGAAAGAACTCGCGGACCTCCGGGGACAGGGAAGGATCGTTTTCCCAGGCTACCGGCATCATCATCTGGCAGGCGTGGATGGCCGAACGCCCGCCCAGCGCAAGGCATTGGAGGGCGTTGTCGAAATTGGCGGAGTCCGACATTCCGGGTTGAATCACGGGTCGCAGGTCGCCGAACCGGTCGCCCCAGACCGTGGAATCGTCCGAAAACTCCCGAGCGCGCATCATGTTCCGGTTTCCGCGGATCGTGTTGATCTCGCCGTTATGCGCGACCATTCGGAAGGGTTGTGCGAGGCGCCAGGTCGGAAAGGTGTTCGTCGAGTAACGCTGGTGGAAAATAGCGAAGGAGCTCTGGAAATCGGGAGAACGGAGATCGAGGAAAAATCTCCGGATCTGCGGCGCATTGAGCAGACCCTTGTAAACGATGGTACGGCTCGAAAAACTGCAAATGTAGAACCCATGAATCCCATTCACGCGGACCTTCCGTTCGGCCACCTTCTGGGCGAGGTAGAGCTTCCGTTCCAATGCATCGCTCGATATCCGCCCGGAAGCCGACACGAGCGCCTGGGCGATCAGCGGACGTGTCGTCGCAGCCTTGTGCCCCAGGCAGGCCGGATCGACCGGAACCTCCCGCCAGGCGAGAAACTCAAGCCCCTCCTGCCGCACAGCCTCCTCGACGATCTGTTTACAGTGATCGCGGGTAACGAGTTGCTCCCTTGGCAAAAACATCATTCCGACGCCGAGCCCGCCGGTCTCCACGGTTTCGATTCCCTCCGAGTCGAGAAATTTCTCGAAAAGGCGAACGGGAAGTTGGGTAAGAATTCCCGCCCCGTCACCGGTCACAGCGTCGGCATCGATCGCGCCGCGATGGGCCAGTGCTTTGAGGGAGGCCACCGCGCGGTCAACGATATCGTACGAAGGTTCGCCGGACATCCGGGCGATGAATCCGACGCCGCAGGCGTCGTGCTCGTACTCTGACCTGTAAAGGGGGGATCGGTGGATTACGCCCATCTGTTGAAGGAGTTCGATTTCAAGAATTTTATCCCCCCATGATCAGGGGATCGAAACAAAGAAGGCCGGATCGAAGTTCCGGCCCCCGTGAAACAGCTGTGGTTTCCTGCGCCCGTTCAGAAGAACCGGATCGTCTGGGACGACATTCGCGCGTGCTCCTCGTCGGTACACGCACTGTTGGTCGGGGCGTCGGCTTCCGCCGGATTGGCTTCGACCAACTCGTTGGCCAGAAGATAATTCTCGACCTCTTCGCCGCTGACATCAGCAAGCATTACCCCATCAACCTCAACGCACGGCGAAAGCTGCTGGCCGGATCTGCGCATCATTTCCGCATAGTTGTCCGGATAATTGATGATGTCTATGTCCTCGTACGGGAGATCGTACTTTTTCAGAATGGCTCGAACGCCGTTGCTCCAACCGCAGGTTGGTTTCAGATACGCTTTAATCTTCATAAAATAAGGTCCTTCTTCTGAATTTCTTTGTCAAATCCCCGCCGGCATTTCCGGAAGATCGCGAGGTGGGCAAGGAATCCGGAAAAACCTCACCGCTCGAAGCAAAATAGCCCATCTAAAGAAAGCCCCAAGGAGGCTCTATGCAAGAAAATTCCACCGTCACGAAACACTAAGCGCGTCACCGTTGTTTTCCGGGCCTATCCGCAAAATGCAGGGAACCGCCCGAACCGCCCAATCCTTCGGATCCGGCGAAGCGGAAGCCCCGGCTCCGAACGCGCTTTGAAGCATTTGGGTGTTGATGACTCCGGGATTCAGCGCCACCACGGCCAGCCCCCGCGGAACCTCCCGGCTGACGGCGGCCGAAAGTCCTTCGATTCCCCACTTTGTGGCGCAATAGGGAGCAACCGACGGTGATACCGAACGCCCCCAGCCCGAACTCATATTCACGATCACGCCGGCGCCCCGTTCGATCATCGATGGCAGAAACGCGCGCATGACGAACGCCGTTCCCTTGAGGTTGACGTCGATCACCCGCGAAAACTCTTCCGGCGGGACTTCCCACAGTGGCGCGTTCGAGTTGATGAGACCGGCATTATTGATCACGATGTCCGGAGCACCGCCATCGGAGATTATTTCCCGCGCCCACTTTTCAACCGCGGCCGGATCGGAGACGTCGACCACGCGGAACGCGTGCGGAGCACGCATAGCCGATCGGAGCTTCTCAATTCCGCCGTGCGAACGCGCGCATCCGAAGATAACGTGCCCTTCCCTCGCCATGCCCTCCGCCAACGCCCGGCCAAGGCCGCGCGTGACACCGGTAATCGCAATCCGATATGTATCCCCTGTCATTTCGTCGACCCAATACCATGGCCGCCACGGTTCAAACAAGATTATTAATGCATTCAGATCAAGAGGGACGGACCGGGTGTTCATCGGACGGACCGATGCCGCCATACGCGAGTCATAGTACGGCAAACACCTGCGAGTGTCCGGCATTTCGGTTGTTATTATAACCTCTAACCGCGGATTCATTTTGCAAATACGCAGGGGAAATCCCTTAAATGCCGGACATGCCAGAAACAAAAGCAACCCGCACCGAACGTCCCGTCGCCATGACGATTGCCGGTTCCGACAGTGGAGGCGGCGCCGGTATTCAGGCCGACCTTCTCACCTTTGACGCCTACGGGGTCCACGGGACTTCTGCCGTTACGTGCCTGACCGCCCAGAACCCCGAATCTGTCAGCAAGGTCATTCCCGCCTCCGCTGAATTCGTTCGCGAACAAATGCTCCAGGTCACCCGCTACTTCAATGTGCCGGTCGTGAAAACCGGGATGTTGTACTCGGAAGAGATCATCGGCACGGTCGCTTCATTTCTGGAAGACCATCCGGCGATCCAGGCGGTGGTGGACCCTGTTATGGTCGCCACGAGCGGGGCCTTGCTCTTGCAGGACTCCGCGATCGAGTCCCTGAAAGCCCGCCTGCTTTCCCGCGCCGAACTGATAACGCCAAACCTCGACGAAGCCGGCGTGCTGGCGGGCAAAAGACCGGGCGATATCCTCGCCATGATCGAGACCGGGCGCCGGCTCCAAGGGGATTTCGGTTGCGCGGTTCTGATGAAAGGGGGTCACCTCGAAGGCGAAGAAGTCCTCGACGTCCTGGTCGACGGAAGCAACGAACCTGCCGTATTCAAATACCGGCGACTCCCTGAATTGAACACTCACGGAAGCGGGTGCATCTTTTCCGCGGCAATCGCCGCGGCCCTTGCGCGGGGAGATACGATGAGCGCCGCCGTCGCCGACGCGCGCGCATTTCTCCATCACTGCATGCTTGCGCCGAAGGCCCTCGCCGGAAACCGCTTCATCGACCCGTCCGCCGCACGCAAAGTACGGACTAGCAGCCTGTCGGACTTAGCCTCAAGGCAAAGTCCGACAGATTCCCAGGGACGACCCTTATCAGTCGATTCGGATTGAGCGGGACAGACCGGGGGTTCATCGTACGGCCCGATGCCGCCAAACGCGAGTCATGGTACGGCAAACACCTGCGAGTGTCCCCCGGATCCCGGTTGTCCAGAAGATTAGGAATTTCGGTGCCGGAACCCAGGATTCACGGCATCCGTTTCCGCTTTTCCCGATTGACCTCAACCGCCTCGCCTGTAGAACCTGGACTTACCCTGTAAGAGAATCCGGACTCAACCTCCCCATCCGCCCCGATGAAAACCAAAACCCAGCGATGCCCGATACTACGCCTTCTCCTTCCGTTGATCGCCGGATACGCGGCATCGGAGCATCTTTTGCCCGGTGTGTTCCGGACCGGGCTGGCGGCCGGGACGGCATTCGCCGGCGCCGCCGCTTTTCTCGCAATCCGCCGCCCGGAACCACGGATGGCATGGACATGCTGCTTCTCCGCGTCGGTCTTCTGTCTGGCCCTCGCGTATTACAACCACCGCAAAGGCTACCTGGATCCCTGGGGACACCTCCCTCCCCGCGAAGCCGAATTGGTGTTCAAGGTCGAGCGTCTCTTCGCGTCACCGATTGAGGACCGCATCTCGGGCATCGGTCGAATCATCGAATCGCCTCCCCTTGTTTCCGAACTGGAAGACAAGAGGCTCCATTTCTCGTTTCCCATCGACCCTGAAACCCAGCCACCCGCCCGAACCGCGCGATTGAGGGCGCGGGGAGTATTGGAGCCGGTCGATCCGGAGTCACCGCAGGACAGCTTCTACCAGTACCTGTTGCGATCAGGCGTGCAATTCCGGTTCGCACGCGGCCCGCCGCCGGAAGAAGTCCGCCCCGCCCGCGCATTTTTCCGCTTCTGTCGCGAACGGCGCGAAACCTTCGCCGGTATGCTGCGCGGTGGCGCTCTTGAAGACAAACCCTACGTTCGGGTGTACGTTGCCATGCTACTGGGCAAGCGCCAGGTGCTCGAGCCCGAACAGCGCTCGGCATTCATGGAAACCGGAACCCTTCACCTGTTCGCAATCAGCGGCCTTCACATCGGCGTCATCGCCTTCGCGCTTCACACGGTCCTGACCATTCTTCGCGTTCCTCCGGTCCCGACCGCGGTATTCGGTCTATCCATCCTCCTGCTCTACGTCGAGATCACGGGTGGGGCGCCCTCGGCGGTGCGCGCGTTGATCATGGTCGCTTTTTTCTGGTGTGCGTCGGTTCTCAAGCGTCCGGGGAATCCCGTATCCGCCCTGGCCTGTTCGGCGGTGTGCGTCCTGTTGCTCTTTCCGTACCAGCTCTGGAGCGCGGGATTCCAGCTCTCCTACACGGTGGTCGCATCGATCCTGCTGCTCGGCATACCGTTGGCCGACTGTTGGAAGGAACGGGCACGGCCTTTCGCCGGACTTCCGCGGGATGAACTTCGGTGGATACACCGGACGGCCGACTCGATGCTTCAGTTTTTCCTGCTCACGCTGGCGGTCAGCCTCACGGCCACTCTGGCCAGCAGCCCTCTCAGTATCCATTACTTCAATGTCTTCGCACCGGGCGCCGTGCTGTTGAATGTGGTCCTCGTATCGCTGGCTTCTCTCGTCATCTCGGCAGGGATGCTCGCGCTGTTGTTCGGCCATATGGGATTGATTCCGCTCACCGTTCTCTTCAATCACGCCGCCTGGGTTGTCATTGTTCTGATGGAATCCGCGGTCGCAATCTGGCGCTTCCTTCCCGCCCATTTCTGGCACGCCGAATATCGCACGGCGGCATTCAGCGGCGCCACCGTAGTCGCCTTACTCGCCAGTCTCCTGCTCTATTCCGAGCGCGGCGGCCGCCCGGAGTGGATTAACGCGGTCATGCCGTTCCTGGTCTTCGCCCTCCTGCTTTTGACCGGAGTGCGTTTGACATTTCCCGAATGAAGCGGATGCTTCGGCAAATGAAAAGCGCGTACGAACTTGCCATGGAAAAGCTGAACGCCTCCGATCCCGACACACGGAAGACTCTCAGCCGGAAACAGAAAGAAGAACTGGCGGCAATCGACAAACTCTATTCGGCCAAAGCAGCGGAACGGGAGATCTTTCTCGAGAAGCAGCTCGCCGAGGCACTCGGAAAAGGTGAACACGAAGAAGCTGAAAAGATCAGAAAACAGATCGTCGCCGAAAAAGCCCGTTTCGAGGAAGAAAAAGAAGGAAAGAAGGACCGGATACGCGAAGGAAAGGATTGAGTCGCCGGTCGGAATACCCCTGATCCACTCGCTTACTCCGCCGAGCCCGCCCGGTTGACCGGGATCTCTCCGGTGTCCGAAACGCCCGGTTTGTTACGCATGTAGAAGAACCGATTCAGGTCCTCCATGGTGACCTGGTCGTCAACATCCAATTCGGACAGAATTTCTTTCATCGGGCCGTCGAACCGGCGCACAGGAACATCGTCAGCCACACGTGCATCCATCGCGCGTTCGATATTACCCTGATTCCGAACGTAGGCCTGCCTGCCGTCATATCGGGACATCGACAACTCCCTGGTATCGAAGGAAAGCGTCTCATACGAGAGCATATCCCGCTCCCTCGGGGTCATATCAATGCTGGCGCGCTGACGTCCGATGTTGTTGAACCTCCCATGCCATTCGGTTACCGGAAACCGCTTGCCGGAAATGTTCTGATTGACCTCAAAGCGTTTCTGTTCGGCTGAAAAACTCTGTGAAACCTGACCGCCGAACGGCGACTTCCGCGTTAAATCAGACCGGGTAACATCCCGCGCGGAGAGGGACGCCGGAACCATGAGCACCGCAACAACCCCCACGATCACACTGCGCCATGAAAAAAGCATCCCGCATCGCTAGACCAAGGACCGAAAAAAATCAAGTCCAAGTTTTCGGATATCATTCCGGTTCGGCGGCCCCCTCTTCAACCCAATCCCGCGCTTCGGGCACCGTTTCGTAAAACCGGCTCAAGGCGCCGCTCAGGTGCTCGGCATACCGGAAATGCGCTCCCATCCCCGTACGGAGTTCGGCCTCGTAAAGAAATTTGTCCGCCTGGGTGGAATGCTCGAACGGCGTCTGACTTCCGAGCAACAGGGCGTAGGTATAGCCGGCCGACCTCCTTTCCAGCATCTGTTTGAGCAGCGCTGTCTGACGCTCCAGGAACGGCCTGTACTTGGCCGCGTCGATCTCGGGGGGCAGGTAGAATCCGTTCTGAATCAGGGGGGTGAACCGGTTCCCTGTGCGGTGGCGGTTCAGATCGCGCAATTCAGCGACCGCTATGTTGTTCCAGGCGAAGGTCACACGCATGCGCCTCAACGCCCGCCCGACCCGGCCGTAGCGGTTGGCGCGGTGGCGCAGGGCATCGGACACCGATTGGGTTTCAGGCAGGAACGGCGGCGCCTCGCTGTCGGTCCGCACCCAAACCTCATCGGGCAGCCTCTCCATCGAGAGAGCCGAAAGGCCGGCAGTAAAGCTGTTGTCCAGATCGGCGGCGGCTTGCCGGACGAATGATTCCTCCGCTTCGCTGTGACGCATCAGGCGCGGAGAAAGCCTCTTCAGTTGTTCGCGCAAGAGTCCGGCCGCCGTTTGCGCCTCCACCTGCGGCAGGGATGCCAGGTGTTTGACCGTCTCGGCCCACATGCGCGAAGTCATGACGAGGGCAAGGTTCGTTCGAGTGGCGAAGGGCACGAAATACCGGGCGCGGTCGAGGGCGAAGTTCTTGCGGATTCGTTTGATCACCGCCGGTTTCGCGCCCTCGGGGCAGCGGATCATCTCCGGGTTTTCCTCCGCGATCGCATCCAGGCGAGCGAACTCCTCGTTGTAAGCGGCAAAGGCGTCCTCCATCAGGCGCCTCCACCCGGGAACGAGATCTTCGTCCAGACCGATCTCCTCCGGAGCGGGGAGGTTGTCGTCCCGCATGGCGATGTAGCGGGTGCTCGACTCCTGTCCGTCGGCCATTTGAGCGATCTCGAAAAGCTTGTAGGCGAGCCACATCGAGACATCATCCACGGCCATCGCGATCCCTCCGGTCAATCCCCCGATCGACGCGTGCCCGTAATCCACAAACCTTAGAATCCGGTCGATCGACGCGTCCGGATTCGCGAGATCCACCTTCTCCAGGATCGCTCCCAGCCCCTCGTTGCTTCGGGAATAACGCGCCAGGACCGAAGCGAGCAACTCCGGCGTGACACGAGGCATGTCTGCGGCTTCGGGAGGCGGAACGATGGCGAGACCGGTGACTTTCATAAGACGGAAAGGCAGCAGCATGAAAGTGCTTCCCGGCTTTGACCAGCCGAAACTTTTCCATCCCTTCCGGCCGGGCCTACCGGGCGAACGGGGACAAAGCAATATCCACGGCTTTCTCCGGAATTCTCCCGGAATCGACGAGGTTTTCCCTGGCCGCCGTCAACCTTTCCTCCGCATTCTCTTCGGAGGGCGGCGAGGTGTATACGCGCGCCAATTGCGCGACCATCGCCCTCGCGATGCGTTCCAGTTCGGGCCGCAACTCGCCCTCGAGGTCCGGAACGTTCTCGAAGTTCTCCGGACTCTCGGCGCTCCAACCCGCAAGATAATGCTCCTGGAGCTGCAATCCGGCTTCCAATTGAACGACGAAAAAACTTTCGACAAGAGAGGCGGACAGCCCCCGCCTCCCGCCCTCTTCGATCACCAGATCCAGAAGGTCCTCCTCGCGCTCGAAATCCTCGGCGGGCATATTGTTCCGCCACTTGTATTTTGCCACTGGATACATCAGGGCAAGCCGCTCCTCAACGAGATCGACGAGATCCGAGAAGGCCGCATTCGCCGCGGCGCCCCCGCGCCCCGACCCCGGCTCACCCCCGGGACCCGTCTCGCACCCCGGCAGAAAAATCAAAAGAAACAAACCGAACAGTGAAAACGCGATTTTCCGCATTCCCCGTATTACCGTCCTTTATCCTTCAACTGTCAAGGCTTTCGGGAGTTTATGCTTGCCACGATCGCCCCGCGCCCCGAAGCATATTCGTTTCCAGTGAGGTCCGCTTTACAGTCACGGCGATGGATTTTCTTTGCCGATCCTGAAGCAGGGCCTCCCCGCAAAAGACACTTCCTTCGCGTTCGCGGCGGCCCTCTCGCCGGGAAACCATCAATTTTATTCTATCGGTCAAACAACAAAACCATGGCAATATTCAAACCGTTCAAAGGCTATCGGCCACCGGCGGAACTCGTCAAAGACCTGGCATCGCGCCCCTATGATGTGCTCGACTCGGAGGAAGCGCGTCGCGAAGCCGAGGGCAATCCGTACAGTTTCCTGCGGGTCGTGAAACCAGAAATCGAACTGCCGGAGGACACCGGCATTTATTCGGATGCCGTTTACGAGAAGGCGCGAGAGAATTTCCGGAGTTTTATCGAACAAGGCTACCTCGTTCAGGATCCCGAGCGCCGGTTCTACCTTTACGCACAGACGCGGGAGGGCAAAACCCAATACGGAATCGTCGGATGCGCCGGAGTCGAAGACTACCTCAACGACGTGATCAGGAAGCACGAGCTCACACGGGCTGACAAAGAAGAAGACCGGATGAAACATGTCCGCGCCACCAACGCCAACGCCGAACCGGTCTTTTTCACCTACCCGGCGGTCGATGAGATCGATCGCATTTCCAGTGAAACCGCCGCCTCGGCGCTGGTGTACGATTTTGTCGCGGACGACGGTTTCGGTCATCGTTTCTGGGTGATCGACGAGGCCGCGACCATTGAACGGCTGGAAAGACTGTTTGCCGGCGTGCCCTGTTTTTACGTCGCCGACGGTCACCACCGGACCGCCGCCGCCGCCCTCGTCGGAGCTGAAAGGAAGAAGGCCAACCCCTCTCACTTCGGCGACGAGGAGTACAATTTCTTCATGGCCGTGCTCTTCCCGGACAACCAGTTGAACATCATCGACTACAACCGGGTGGTGAAGGATCTCAACGGCCTTGCGCCGGAGGCGTTCATCGCCCGCTTGAAGCAGCGTTTCGAAGTCAAGGAAACCGGAACCGAACCCTTCAAGCCGGAGAAACCGCACACCTTCGGCATGTACCTGGAGGGGATGTGGCACTCGCTGACGGCGCGGCCGGATAGCTACGACGACAGCGACCCGATCGGCGGGCTCGACGTTACCGTACTCTCCACGCACATTCTCGATGAGATCCTCGGCATTCGGGATCTCCGCACCGACAAGAGGATCGATTTCGTCGGCGGCATCCGCGGACTCAAAGAGCTTGAACGACGCGTGGACAGCGGCGAGATGAAGGTGGCTTTCGCGCTTTACCCGGTAACGATGAAGCAGTTGATGGCGATCGCCGACACCGGCAACATCATGCCGCCGAAAACCACCTGGTTCGAACCCAAGCTAAGAAGCGGTCTCGTCGTCCATACTCTGGACTGAGAGAATTGACCTGGCCGATAAAGGCGGCGCTCGGGAGATTCGTTCGCCTGCCGGGGGATCCGTGTCAGCGCCGAAACCTGGCACCCGTTCCGGCCGCCCTAACCTTTGCGGCGGACCCGGCGGAATTTCTTTTCGAACTTCTCCACACGGCCGGCCGAATCGACCATGCGCTTCTCACCCGTGTACGCCGGATGGGAGTCGGCGGTCACGTCACGCAGGACCACGAAATGTTCGACTCCGTCAATTTCCTCCTTGCGCTGGGACCTTGCCGTCGAACGGGACAGAAAACGTTTCCCTGAAGAAACATCGACAAAAGCGACCGGATTGAGCTTTGGGTGAATATCTTTCTTCACGGTGGACAAATAAAGGTTCTTACCTCTGGCGCGCTTTGAACCGAGGATTCGTTTTATTGATGACGTAGACCTTCCCGCGGCGGCGAACGACCTGACAACCGGGATGGCGGCCCTTTACGGATTTCAATGACGTGACAACTTTCATAAAGAGGAAGAACAAAGCGTACTCCGATTGACCTGTCAACGCATTTTCTCAGAAATTGACCCCGGCGACCCCGGCGCAGGAAAGAAGGACGTCAGGTGAATTGCTCCTCCACCACAAACCGAAATCCGATCGCACGCGAACGATCGTTGACCTCGATTGCCCGAAACGGCAGTTCGCCGCCCTCATCGAGCTCATCGTCGTAGCTCCCGCCCGCAACCCAAGCCCGGCGATCACCTTCATTGGTGGATGTCCATTCGGCCACATTGCCCAGGAGATCGTGGAAACCGTGCGCGTTGCGGTCCCGGGTGCCGACCTGCCGCGATTCGCCTCCGCTGTTGCGGAGGTGCCATGCGAACCGCGAAACTTCATCGACTGCTGGAAGGTCGCCTGCGGCGAGAAGAAACTCCTCGCGCGTCGGGAGTCGAACCGTTTTTCCAAGCACCCACGACAGCCGCCGGCAGAACTCCTCAGCCTCCCCCAGGTTGACCGAATCGACGGGAAGGTCCGGGCCCACGTTGCGGCTCGGGTTTCGGTTCATAATTCCCGAATACAGCCGCTGAGGCGTTTCGTACCGGTAGAGCATCACGCCGTTCCCGCCCGGGACCGCCTCGAGGTTTTCATACACCTCTTCGAGAATCGAGCCGATTCTGCCCTGAATCGAATTGAGATAGCTGATCCGCAGCGAAAGTTCGTCATCGCCGAATTCGCTAAGGGGAAACTCGCCCTCGAGCGTGCGGATCAAACGGTCCGCCTCGCTCATGGCGCTCCGGGCCTCCGCCGGCTGTCGCTCCCGAAGGTGCATGTTCATAGTCTCCACCGCGTCCTCCAACTCCTGTGCGAGCTCCCCGCTGAGGGCGGTCTGCCGTACGCTTTCCAGCTCCCTCACCGCGGCGGTGGACGCGTATCGGCTCCCCGGAAACCGGCGATTCAGTTCAGTCTGGCGCCGAGCGGCGAGGGCGAATCGCTCCGCGGCCTCTTCGAAGCTCCCTTCCTCCAACAGGACCCGTCCCTCCTCTTCAAGCGACGCGATCTCGGACCGAACCCCCAACGTTTCCAGGGATGCGATTTCCTCTTCGAGCCGATTTACCCGGGTGCGGTCGGTGTAGGGTGTCCGCTGAAAGTCCTGGTTGATCCTGACCTGCCCCTCGAGCGCTTCCGAGTAGAGATCCAGCGCGTCCGCCCAACGCTCTTCGCGCACCGCCTGCAGCGCTTCATCCTCGGCATCCCGACTGCGAGCAATTATCGGCTCGGCGCGCAGGTTCACCAGCTCCCTGTTCAACGCCGAAACCAGGGCGTTGCTGCTGTGCGGGCTCTGTCTCAGTTCCCGGTTGATGGTTACCTGGATTTCGAGCGCCTCCTCGATCAGGCTTTCGGCGTTCAGGTAGGCGCCGGCGGCACGCTCCTCCGCGGCCTGTGCACGGAGTGCTGCAACGCGTCCCCCGAGATAGTCGCCTTCGTATTCGACCAAATATTCCCGCAGGCGATCCAATCGCTGCCGATCGGACATCGACGCGTACGGGTTATTGGTGACGGCCCTTCTGAGTTTATCATACGCCTCCCTGAGAATCGCAATCTCCTCTCCGCCGGGCTTCTCCTCTCCTGCAACCGACTCGTTAAACCGCCGCTCCAGTTCCCGGCTTTCTCCCATCAAGGCGGTGCGTTGCTCCGGGGAAAGCTCTGCGCGATCGCCTCGAGTGACGCTGCGTGGTCCGCCACCCGGCTCGAAAATCATGTAGATGATCGCCCCGATCACCACGGCGATCAATCCGAAGAAAAAGACGTAGCCGAAACGTCGGAACTTTGCTTTTCTACTCAGCTTTGATTTGTAGGGCATGCGTTGGGTGTGTGACTGCGTGAAATACGTTTTATAATTATACCAAGGAAACCAAATCGAACGGTGCGGTTCCATTCAATTCTCCGCCACTTTCGAGTCCATCGATAACAGGAGCGTCCACTCGAAGAAACCGCGATTCCGGCAGGTTATACCTATTGTAAAAAAACGATCAATCACCCCGGGCACAAGAAAATTGCTCCTCGTTTGAATTGATTTCGGAACCAAGCAAGACTTAGCATCACAAATATGCGAACAATGGGTGGTTCACGCTGCGGAATTCAGATCTTTTCCCCGGCCCTCGTTGATGCATAAACTTCTGGACTCTTGGTGCTTAAAAAAATCACTATTCTCGCTCCGGGCCTCCTCGGCGCTTCTCTCGCCCAGGCGGTACGCAAGCGCGGTCTCGCTTCGACCATTGCGGTCTGGGCCCGCCGTCCGGAAACCCGCCTCGAACTCAAGGAAGCCCCGTGGTGCGACGAAGTATTCGACACCCCGCAGGACGCCTGCCGTGAATCCAGCTTCGTGGTGGTCTGTACACCGGTGGAGAAAATCCCCGAACTCGTTCGCGCAATAAAAGACGCCCTTCCCCCCGGCGCGATCGTCACCGACGTCGGCAGCGTGAAAAGCCTCATCTGCCGCCAAGGGCACCACGAACTCGGAGGGAATCGTCACTTTATCGGATCCCATCCGATGGCGGGATCGGAGAAATCGGGAATGGAAAACGCCCGCGACGATCTCTTCGAACGCCGCACGTGCTTCGTAACGCCGCTCGAAGAGAGCAATCCGCAATCCGTTGAAATAGTGGTCGCGTTTTGGAGACACCTCAATTCGGACGTCGTCACCATAGGACCCGAAGCCCACGACGAGATCGTCGCCCACATCAGCCACCTTCCCCACGTGCTTGCCTCGACGCTCTGCGATTTCCTCGGCCGCAAGGATTCAAGCTGGGTCAAGTACGCCGGAGGCGGACTCCGCGACACCACCCGGGTCGCGTCCGGAAACACCGAAATGTGGCGCGAGATCCTCCAGCAAAACCGCCACGAGATTCTGCGCGCCCTTCGCGAGTATCAGGACGAACTGCACGCATTCCAAACCGCACTCGCCAACGAAGACTACTACCTCGCACGCCACATTCTCGACCGCGGCAAAGCCTACCGCGACAAACTCTGACGTCATCCGTTTCGTACCATGTGCAATCCATTGCCAATTCAACCGTTTACTCACCCCGTCTTCGGGGCGGTCTCTCTGCCCGGCTCGAAAAGCATCACGAATCGCGCTCTGCTGCTGGCGGCAATGGCGGAAGGAACGACCCGTCTCGGAAACGCCCTCTTTAGCGACGACACGCTGATCATGATCCGTGCGCTCAAGGACCTGGGGATTCCGGTCCATGAGGACCGGGAATCGAAGACCATCGAGGTCGAGGGTCAGGGCGGCGTAATTCCGGTGAAAACGGCTGAGATCGACGTCGGCAACGCCGGGACCGCCGCGCGCTTCCTCGCCGCCTTCTGCTGCGTCGCAGCGCGCGGGAAATACAAACTCGACGGTGTTCCACAGATGCGCCGGCGTCCCATGGCCGGACTCGTCAACGCTCTCCGTTCACTCGGGATACGCATCAAAGCCTCGGACATCGACTCGTTTCCGCTCGAAATCGACACCGCCTCCGGACTCCAGGGCGGCGAAGTGACGATCGACGCCCGGGCAAGCAGCCAGATGCTCTCGGCGCTTCTCATGGTCGCCCCGCTTGCCCGCGACGATCTCCGGATCCGCCTCGCAAAGGAAACGGTTTCCCGCCCGTTCGTCAACATGACCGAGGCCATGATGCACCAGTTCGGCCAACCGTTCTATCACACGAAGTCGGCCAACACTTTCGCCGTCGTCGCCGGAACTCCCTACCGCGCTCCGGCGGGGGGTATTTATCCGGTTGAAGGCGACGCCACCGCCGCGAGTTACTTTCTCGCCCTTCCGGCCGTCGTTGGCGGCGAAATTCTTGTTCGGGATTTGCGTTACTCCGGGTTGCAGGGCGATGTCGATTTTGCCGAAATCCTGGCCGCGACCGGTCTCGAGGTCAAAGCCACTCCGGAAGGACTTCGCGCCCGGAGGGAGCCCGCCCCCACCTCCCTGCGCGGTGTTGACCGCGATTTCACGGCCATTTCCGACACCTTTCTCACGCTCGCCGCAATCGCTCCTTTGCTCGAAGGACCGACCCGCATCACCGGCATTTCCCACACACGCAAACAGGAGACCGACCGGGTCCACGCCATGTCGTTCGAACTCCGCAAACTCGGTCAGGGAATCGGGGAGAAGGACGACTCCCTCGAAATCCACCCCGCCCCGCTCATCCGCGATACCGAAATCAAGACCTACGACGACCACCGCATCGCAATGAGCTTCGCCATCCTCGGCAGCCACGACCTGCGGGGTGACGGACGTCCCTGGCTCAACATCAAGGATCCGCACTGCTGCGCGAAAACCTTTCCGGATTTCTTTGACGTACTGAAAACCCTCCGGACCGCCCGGAAAACCCTTGTCTGACCTCCCCCTATCACGAATTCGGCTCAATTGCCGGCGGTCACTCAATCCCCGACAACCTGAAAGCGGTCCCGGCATGCCGGGAGACGGACTGGCACGATCCGAAGATCGGGTCGATTTCCGTCACTATAGCGCTACGACTCCCCCTTCCCGGCATTGCCGCCCCGGGGATGACAAAAAGAAGTCGGGCGTCAAATACATCAAGGCAGCACCTCAGCTTGCGCACGGAAATCGTTCAGACGAGCCTTAAGGAGTTCGACCGCGTCGCCCTTGTCACTATCACTCACGGCATTGCGACGCGCTTCCGGGTCATTCTTCAAATCCAGCAGCAACGAATCCCCCCCATTGTATTCAGCATAGATCCAGTCGCGCGTCACGACCGCATCGCCCGTTCTCCACCGGCTGTAGGTGACGCCTTCCAAATGCTCGCCCCTTCCATCAAGAGCCTCCAGCAGTGAGTGCCCATGCAAATAGTCGGGCTTTTCGATAGCAGCAAGGTCGAAGAGCGTGGGGGCGACATCCACCAAAGAAACCGGAGTGTATATGTCAATTGGATTTTGCCCGGGACGAGTGATCATTAATGGTGTATGCAATGCGTTGTGAAGAAGATTATGTTTGCCCCAGAAATTGTGCTCTCCGAGGAGAAACCCATGATCTCCCAGGAGAACGATAATGGTATTCTCGGCGAACCCATTTTTTTCCAGCGCATCAAGTACATGTCCGACCAATGCATCGACATAGCTCACGCACGCAAGGTATCCGTGCCGGGCGATGCGATGAAATTCGTCTGAATTGTATTCCAGACCCCTGTCTCCATAAGTGCGTATCTCTCCGCTTCCACGCAACTGCTGCGGAGCCCCTTCAGGCCGTTCCCGGAAAGGCGCCAGCGGAATCTCGTCCCTGTCATAGAGGTCCCAATACTGCCGGGGAGCATAAAAAGGCAGGTGCGGACGGATAAAGCCGACGGCCAGGAAAAACGGATCGTCCGATCCGTTAAGGCGTTCCAACTCTTTGATGGCCCGTTTCGCAACCTTACCGTCAGGATAAGCCCAGTCATCCACATCCCCGATTTCGTAGAATGGGCCACGCTCTCGAGTTCCGCCGATCCAGTTTTCCGAATCCGGATCGAGCATCGTCGCATGCGGGAGAGAGCCGCCTGAGGGAAGCCGGCTCCAAGCCGATTCGGCGTGGTCGGCCCTGACATGAAAAATTTTGCCCAGAGAAATCGTCTCGTAACCATTCATCCTGAAAAATTCCGGAACCGATTTAATTTCAGGAACATCCTCATCCGCCCTGGAATTGAAAGCGGTGAAGCGGTCGGGCGTTGGATGCAGGCCGGTAAGAAGAGATGCTCTGGATGCGCCGCAGACGGGCACTGAACAATACGCGTTTTGGAACACGGTTGAACGCGCCGCCAGCCGGTCGATATTGGGACTGATCGCGTAATCCATTCCGTACGTATTCAACGCGGGTACGAGGTCGTCGATCCAAAGGACCAGGACATTGGGCCGGTTCGTCTGCGTATTCGGACTTGATGCATCCTGGGGCAACGACCCTGCCTGTAAATTCATGCACAGAAAAGAGGTTACACCCAATGAAGTGACTGCTTTTGAAAACATAGCGCTTTCCTTATTTTAAATTATGCAGAAGGACAGATCAACTAAAGGTATTGGAATTTACGAAGAGTCAGGCGCAGGCAGCCGCAAAGTCAATCGTAAAAGACCTGGGACGAACGGATCTACATTTTGCCATGCCTGAGGATAGAGACCAACAGACCGAAGCCCATGATCGCGGCAAATAGGAACCCGACCAGACCGATGATCGGGATGTCGTTCCAGGTGGGGGGGAGACGGGCGTGGACCATCAGTGACGAACCGACGATGAGAGCCGCGAGGACGATCGCAAAAGCGATCCGGTTGCTGACGCGTTCAAGGCCCTGAATCAGTGGAGAGAGGCCGTGGTGCTCGAAGGCGAGCCGGGCCCGGCCCATCTCGATCGATCGGACGGCGGCCCGCAGATCTTCGGGCAATTCCTTCATGAATTCGAGCGCGCTGAGCCCGGACTCCAGGAGGTTGCGCGTCAGCCTCGAAGGGCGGGTGCGGTCCATCCGCACCTTCCGCACGTAGGGGGCCGTCTCCTTGAGAATGTCGAAGTCCGGATCGAGTTGGCGTACCACGCTTTCAAAGGTACCGACCGCCTTGATCAGGACGAAGATTTCCATGGGGATGCGCAGACCGTGGCGCGTTGTCTTGTTAAGCAATTCCTGAAGGAGCCTTCCAAAGCTCATTTGGCGGATCGGCTTGTAAAAATGAAGCGTGATAAACTCCGCGACATCCGCCTCCAAAGCCCCCCTTTCGGGGGGCCGCTGCGATGTGGTGAGCTTAATTAACGCATCGGCCGCGGCGCTTTCGTCGCGCCGGGCGATGCAGAAAAGGAGGTCCGCAAAAAGCTCGCGCATCTTCCGGTTCATCATTCCCATCATGCCGAAATCGATAAAGGAAATCTCCTGTTCCGGCAGGACGAAGAGATTTCCCGCGTGGGGATCGGCGTGGTAAAAGCCGTGCACGAATATCTGCTTCATCATAAGTTCGGCCGTGTAATGGGCGATCCGCTTCAGGTCGTAACCTTTTTCCTGGAGAAGATCCAGCCTGGTCGCCTTGATGCCGTCGAGGTATTCCATTACCAGGACCTTCTCGCTGGAAACGTCGCTGTACACCTTGGGGACGTGAAGCGTTTGTTCGTCTTTGAACTGGTGGGCGAATCGTTCGATGTGGGAAGCTTCTATTGTGAAATCCAGCTCCTTTCGCAGCATGTGAGACATTTGCCGGATAATCGCCGAAGGATGGTGGATGCTCCATCCCTCCACGTGTTTCTCCAGCAGGGAAGCGAGGGTGTACATGATTTCGAGATCCGTATCGATTCGCTGGCGGAGACCGGGACGCTGGACTTTGACAACGACCTGCTCGCCCGTCGCGAGCCGCGCACGGTGAATCTGGGCGATCGACGCGGCGGCCAGGGGCTCCTGATCGAACTCGGAAAATAGCGAATCAAGATTCGAAAGCAGTTCCGTCTCGATCTTCTCCTTGATCTCGGGGAAAGCGACGGCGGGAACCTCATCCTCGAGCTTGCGCAGTTCCTGAATGTATTCGTGGGGAATGAGATCGGCGCGAGTCGAGAGGATCTGTCCCATTTTCACGAACGTCGGGCCCAGGTCCTGAAGCGCCAACCTCAGCCGTACCGGCCGCGAACGTTCGAGGGCAACTTTGGTCCGCTTGTTCCGGCGGCTGATCCGAAACACCGAGTTCAGGTAACGGTTGCCGTGGATCAGTTGTAGAAACTCGTCGAACCCGTATTTGATGAAAACCGCGACAACCTCCCGATAACGCTGGACGTGATGGTAGGTGCGGCTGATGACTCCGGGAGGATAAAACGACATGGTGTTGAATTAAGAAACTGTCTCAAGCTTAGCATCTTGTAAACAGCGGGCAATTTTTCTTTTGATCCGGCCCCGTAATGAGGAAAGGCCGGCCCCACGAATGGGACCGGCCTTTCGGTGAAAAGCTCGACTTTTCTCAATTCTGCTGCTCAACGGAGACCCGCATAAACGCGGCCGGGCCACCCTCGATGTTCATCGCGGTAGCGGTGAACTCGTAAATGCTCCCTTCAACGGGCGTGCCTTCACTGATCACCACATAAGGAGCATCACCCCCGTTGTCTTCCCGGAACCAGACGTCCTGATCGAGCGACAGCGCCACCTCCGGCGCCACGCTCACGCCTTCCGCGTCCATGTCCACACGGTAGGTTATCGTCAAACGTCCTTCTTCATCCGTGCCGACCGAAG
>SLTG01000126.1 GCA_007130045.1 Opitutales bacterium | reverse complement strand
GAAACGCGTTCCCGAGTCTGCGCAACAGACTTTGCGGCATCGGTTCGGAGCCGTAGGCGATGATCTTGAGAGACGACAAGTCCTGCCGCTCGACCGCTCCGGACAAAAGCAGCAGGTTGAGGAAGGTCGGCGACGCCGGCAGCACTTCGATGCCGTGGCGTTCGATCGACCTCGCGATCTCCGCCGGATCGCGGGACTCCGGAATCACCAGCGGCGCCCCGGACGCCAATGCCCGAAACAGGATATCGAGGCCGCCGATATGGTCGTAATGCAGGAAGGCCAGGGTGGACGGTCCCGGACCGGCCTTTACCGCGTAGCCTTCGGTCAGCCGCACCAGGTCGTGCAGCATCGCCTTCGGTGTTCCGGTTGTTCCGCTGCTGAACAGAATCAATCCCGCCCGCCCGGCATCGGTGAGTTGCGTGATCAAGGGGTGCCGGGAAGCGACTCTGTCGCTCTCCCTGGTTCGTGGTTCCCGGTTCTTTGTTCGTACTGTTTCGATCTTAACTCGATTTTCCCTTTCTTCGACCCAGGATTTCTCCTTCTTCCTTCCTCCTTCTTCATTCACACCTGCCATCACCTCAACCCCGGCCACGCGAAACCGTTCCTCGCGGACCGAATCGTTTAATTCCGTCAGGGGAAGCACGATCGCCTTCAGCTCCGCCGCGGCAAATGCCGCGACAACGCTCGCCGGCGAATATGGGCCACACACCGCGACAACCGTACCTCCCTGAACGCCCGCCGCCGCAAGCCGGTCGCGCTCGCCTTCAATCGCCCGGCAAAAGTCGCCAAACGTCCACACCTCGTCCTTAAAGAAGAGGAATTCCCGGCCGGCAGGACGTCTCGCAAGTTGAAATCGCTCAAGGAGCATGGGTGGTGCGCTGTCGGTTATCAGTTCCTGGTTGTCGGGCGCAACAGAATCGGAAAAATCATTGAAAGCGAAATCCTTGCTTTTGTTCGGAGACTCATCCTCTGCCTTTTGGCAACGAAATGGCGAGAAGAGGAATCAGAATCCATTCGCCGGAATATCAACCTATCCCAGTAACGTCGCACCGGCTTTCTGTCCGTCCGTCATCCTGTCCCTCCGGCCCACATCTACGGGTGCACCGCTCCCCATTCCTCCAGTCGGACAACGTCGAAGATCGCCCAATCGGCCTCGGCCTGGTTTTCGACCGAAAGCGCGGCCATCACCGCCACCGCGCCCTCCGGAGGTCGGGAGACGACCTCCATGCGATTCCAGTCATTGGTTTCCCCCTCGGGAAGTTGATCGATAAACTTGTACTGGCCCTCGATGAGACTTCCGTCTTCCGCCCACCAGAGCAGCTCGATCCGCACCTGTCCGCCGTTGCTTATTCTTGCTTTCGCATGCGCCGAAAACCGGTACAGCGCTTCCGGTTCGGTCGCCGCGTTCACATAGGCAAAATCTTCAACCGCTCCCTCCGCCCTAAGAACATGGCTTCCGGTATAAGCGTCGTCGTCGTCCAGGAAAAAGGCCGGGCTCGTCCCCGGACGCCACCAGAGCTCCCAGTCGTACGGAGCCCGCCCCCTTGCTCCGACGAAGGTTTCGTCGCGGGAAAGTAAGCGATCCGCGGAAAAGTTACCGTTGGCCAACAGATTCCGAACAGCCGGCCGTGGCGCCCGTTCGCGCCGATCGATCTCGCGGGCAATGTCGATCCCCGCAGCGGGAAAAACCATCTCCAATCGGTCCAGGCCAGCGGCTACGAGCTCTTCACCGCCGTTCTGTTTTCCCCAATCACGAAGCGGCGCCACCCATTGCGACAAACGCATTTCCGGCTTAAAGCTCGCTCGCCGATAGAACCGATCGCCTCCCTCACGGTGCATACTGTCGCGATCCATAACGGTCTCCTTCCATCGCACGAGTTCTCGAAAATCCTCGGCGTACACCATCAGGTCCACCAACAGTCGCCATCCTGCTTCCTCGGACAGCTCCCGATCCGAGGGCAGTTCCTTAACGAAGTGATAATAACGCGAGTAAAATTCCGTCAGCCGAAACCCCTCTGCGAAAAGTTCGATTCGTTCACGGTACGGCTCCCGCGTTCCGGCAGCTTCCATCGCTTCAACCAGTATCTCTCGGGCTGCGGCGCAAACTTCCGGCGGGTACAATTCCAGTTGCGCGATCTGAAAGTAGTACCGCAGCCAATACGGCTTTCCCTCCTGGTTCGCCCACCGCTCCTCGGCCAATTCGAAAAACTTCCGCATGGGTCCCGCCGCCGGTCCGAAGAACCCTTCGTAGTAGTCGTCCAACAATGCCTCCGGACTGGCTTCCGGATCCCACAACAGTTGCGACGCCAGCCACGCCTTCGGCCCGTCAAGACTCCAGCGCGGATACAGTTCCGCGTAAAATCCGCGAACTCCCGTCCTGTGCGCATGCCGGATGCTCTCCGCCATCACCTTATTGAATACCCGGGGAATCACGAAACTGCCGCCGTAGTAATAGTCGTAAATCCCCACCTTTTCCGGTCCGGCTTCCACCCAACGCTCTATGAGGTTTCTGTCCTCGTTCCGGAAGCGTTCGTCGATCCACTGAGAACGGTCGGCCGTCAGGTAGGGAATCACCTGCGGATGAACCGAAAACGAGGGCGTGTTTTCGGCCCAATGGTAAGCCAGGCACCCGACGTATTTATCGGGATGGGTCTCCTCCAACAACTCCGCCACACGGTTGGTAAACGTGAAAACCAGGTCGGAATAGTCCGGTTTGTCGCGGAAGGTGCGTCCGTGAGCGACCAGTTCCTGACAAAGCCCGCACTCGCAGATCCGGTTACCGTCGTTCATGCCGACCGAAAAATTCAAGGCGCCGGGATTGCCGTCGAAAAAATCCCGCGCAGCCTCCACGGCGATCTCCGCGGTTTTCGGATTCCCGAAACACGGCTGCCAGTTGGGATCGTTCTCGGGAGGACGGTAGCGTTCGCCGTCCCAAAGCGGAAAGATCTCCGGATGCTCGTCGAACAGGTCCGGGGTGAAGATTCGCCGGACGTTGTGATGGAACCGGTACCGCCGGTTCGCCCGGCCCGGTCTTTCCATTCGGTTGTTTACGGCCCACTCCCGCGACTCCCGCACCCGCAATCCACTGAACTGGCGCGAACGAAAGCCGGGGCTCCCGGTCTCCTCGAAATCGCCCAACTCCGCCAACGATACCTCCGGCACATGTTCCCCGAGCGGTCCCGGAAGATACCACCGGAATCCCAGATGGTCCTGAAGCAACCCATGGACTCCGTGCATCAAAGCCGATCCCTCGCCCGTGACTTTAATATCCCGCCCTTCTTTCCGGAGACTGTAGGAAAGGGAGAAAGGAGAATGATGAAGCATGAAATCATTCACTCCTGGTGCTTCGCAACCGGTACTTCGTTCCTGCTCCTTGGCTCTTCGTGCGCTGTTGCTCTGGCTTCTGATTTCTGAATTTCGCCTTTTCCCTTCTGTCTTCCGCCTTTCACCCCCGGCCGCACTCCCTACCCATATCCGAACATCCGGCTCATTATAAAACCGCTCCCTGCCGCGCCACCTGTCGGACAAACGTCGCCAGATCGACGGCGTCAATTCGGCATCAGTCAATATCCCCGTCTTTACGCCATCCAACCTGCCCAGATGATACTCCAGGTAAACCGCCGCCGCATATTCCTCAAACGAACCTTCGTCCGGGGTAACGATCACCACCCGCTCGGAGGCGACAAGCCCCGGCCCGGCGATCGCCCCAAGACCAAGAATAAGCAAATACGTCCCTAATTCTCGCAAAGACACCCTTTATTCAATAAAGAAACTCATACTGTAGCGACCCCGGCTCGCCGGGGCGACCATCGATTCCCGGCGCGGCACCCACGCTAATGGACAAAAGCCAACGCCGCCCGGTCGAATCGCTTCGCGCCGATTCGCTACGAATCGGCTTCCTTAACAATCCCAAGCCGCACGAACCGAAGGGCGTAAACGTCAACCTCGACCTCACTTCATCCGGCTCGCCGTCGCTTCAAAATCCCTGTGCCAGCCAGCGATATCAGCTGTCTCGTGATCACCGGTGAATACTACCACACGGTAACGAAACTCCAGGGTCTCGCCCGCCTCGAACCGACGGTTTCCATCGAACGCAAAGGGGGTCGGTGAGACAAGGCCATAATCGCGTGCAAACCATTTGGCTGGGTAAAATGGATTGCCGGAATGTTGTAAAATAGCCAGCCCCTCGGTGGAGCCGTCATTCTCTCCGTAATAAGCAATCCAGTCCGCGGCCTTTTGATAAACCCCGGCCGCATTACGATTACCGTCGGAATCGACGATGGTACCCGTCGCTGAGTCAACCCAATCCGGTCCGCGATCCGGATCGCCAACGGCAACTTCCGGACGCATACGTGCAGCGAAAAAGGAATGGGGCGTTTGTCGAATATTGACATCCTTCATCGCCACCAATGTTATCTCGAAATCCATGATTCGGACCTCCGGATTCGGAGCCCAAATCACAACACTGCGTGTGTCCTGAAATTGGTGACTGTTCGTATTGGGTACAATCCAATCGCAAAGATCGCTCAACACCACTCTTGTGCCGTCTGCTTCAATAATCCGCGCATTCCTGGAGAAAACCTGCCCTGTGCCCAATTCGTGGCGGGGCTGCCAATAGTTGCCTCGCTGCACGTTCTCGCTGCGCACGTGGTCGAGACTGAAGAAGAGGGAACTTTGGTGGGGGAAAGGTTCTTGATCCCAAGCGGTCACCGACCTCGCGCTTGCAGGGCCGGTGACAGGATAAAAGAACGGATACTTGTGCTCTTCGCCGAAGTGATATTTCGTAAAGGTTTCACCGTCAACCTGTATCAAAATACGATCGTTTTCCAGCCGTGCTCCGACGGACTGACCTGTGGACGCTCGCAACGATGCCGAAAGAGTCAAGGCAACCCCCAGGAAGATAATAATACTCGCTTTCATCATAGCTTAAGCTTCTCCGTATCCACTCAATACATTCACCCGCAGCGGACGCACGCGAGATCTGAATAATTTTGTTCCACCCCAGTCAGCCGACTCGGTCAACGACCGCCCAGGTATGCTTCGTAATCACGCTGCGCGCGCGCTCTGACGAAGTCATCTTCTTCGGCGGAAGAAATCTTCTCGACCCAGAAACGCCCCTTCACGTTGCGGGAGTCTCCTTTATTCAGCTGATCCTTAAAAAAGAACCCGAACCGTCCGTAGTCGCGCCAGGAAAGCTCGGTGGCACGGTTTTCCGGAGGATTCAACTGCGTCACGGAATACCACTGGCCGTGCAATGGGAAACGAAAATTCACCCATTGCAGTTCGTCCGAAACAATTCGCCCTCCACCCGGCGACAGCTCCGCCGGAGCCCACAGGTACCTCGTATCGCCTCTGACATCGTTTACTGCGGCGTCCGCGCGAAAATGCAGACCGGCATGTTGCAAATCACCGTCGAGGCGCAAGTCGCGAGCGGCCGTCAGCTTCGATTTGTGATCGATCCGTGTCCGGTCGTTAACCCGCGACACTTCGATACTCCGATTCTCGACCAAGAGCAAACCCTCTTGTTCGTCGTCGCGGTCGGCGGAAAGCCAATGAATCACAACTTCGAGCCTGGCCGAATCGTCGGTGGTTTCCTTTTTCTCAATCGAAACCACTTTCATTTTTTCACCAGATCGCAAATGCCAAAGGTCATCGCGGCCAAGATCGGTCCGAACGTGATTCCAGCCAATAAAAATCCCGCGGTGGTGCGGAAAGCGTCCGTAAAACTCCCCATCCGATTCCATTCCCGGGTTCGTCAAACGCCGCTCCTCGACATCGTAAACATTCAGGTACGGCTTATACTGGCCTTCGCCATGGATCAATTCGGCAACAAGTTTCCCTCCATGGCGAAACTCAATCGTCCGCCCGGGAAATTCGTCGTTGGCACGGTCCTCAATCGTCCACGCCCAACATGCGGAAGCGCTCAGAGCCAGGATCAATGTTGCAGCTAATAGTTTACACATAATAATCTAATTCCAAGCCTTTCTTAAGACGTTTCGCTGAACAAAATTCTCTTTCCGCGCGACTGTTTGTCAAATGTAATCGAATATGCGGCGCCCGGTTTCCTTCCCGAAGAGCTCGCGATCCGATCGCTCGTACGACCTGCTTCAGGGAAACCCCGCTCCCACGCCTGTTTCGAGCGGAATATGAATCGCTTTCTTGCTTATTCTTCAGCGAAGCGGCTCAAACCTCCGGCAATTCATAGCCTGGCCGGTAGGTCGATCCGAGAAACCGATTGGCTTCCGGGCTGTTCGTGAAGCGCTCGTTTTTCGCGTCCCACTTGAGGACCTTCCCGGTTTCCCCGGTGATTTCACTCACCCAACGGGCGATGTTGCCGAGATGGCAAACGGTGGCGGAGCGGTGGCCGGCCTCGACGGGGGCGACTGGATCGCGGCGTTCCTTGACGGCGTTCACCCAATCCTGCTCGTGACTCGTGTTCAACGCATATTCATATCCGCGGTAAAGCGTTACATCAGGATTCTCCATCGGGCGACCGACAATCCCGGAAGGCTGGGAACCAAACCCGCCGCGGCCGACGAAAATCGACCCGCCTTCGCCGACGAACTGCGCGCGGAACCCGCCCGCATCAGAGGTTTGTTCGACGACAATGTCGCCGGGGTACCTCATGAAAACGGTCGGAGAACGGGGACCCTGCTGGCGCCCGCCGGGATTCTCCGGAGTGCTGTACACCGTCTCGAAAGAGTCGCCCTCAACCCAGACTTCCTCCGGTCCGCTCTCGTCCATGCCGAGTCCCCATTGCATCATATCGAGGCCATGGCTGCCGAAATCGGTCATATTGCCCCCGGAGAACGGCCGAAGAGACACCCAGCTCGGATTGGTGGAATTGCTCCATATTCTGCGATTAAAGGGGTGTGGCTCGGCGGGTCCGAGCCACCGCTCCCAGTCGAGCCCTTCGGGAATCTTCTCGCCGGCGAAATCCGGCACCATGGGGCTGTAATAGTTGTAAGCGATGACTTTTCTGATCTTGCCCACCGCGCCGTTGCGAACGTGGGTGAGGGCGTTGTGCTCGTTTCGACCGGACCGCTGCTGACTTCCCGTCTGAAAGACTCGGTCGTATTTACGGACTGCCTCGATTATGCGGCGTCCTTCCTCGACGGAGCGGGACAGAGGCTTTTCACCGAAGATATCCTTTCCAGCCTGGGCCGCGTGAATGCACATGAGGGCGTGCCAGTGCAGGGGAGTCGCAACGACCACCGCGTCGATATCGTCGCGATCGAGAACTTCACGGTAATCCTGATACACGTACTTCGCGCCTGCCCTCTGGGCCACCTCGCGTGCGCGCGGCAGAAAAACGTCGCAGACAGCGGCGATACGGCAACTTTCCCCAAACGGGCGTATCAATTGCCGCCCGCGGACCCCCACGCCGATCATGCCAATGACAAGGCGCTCGTTTGCCCCGGGTTGCCCGTTCATGCCCAGCACCCTTCCGGGAAGGATCATAGGGGCGGCCATGGCAGACACCCCTGCCAAGCCGGCGCGCTTTATAAAGGATCGCCTGTTCATTTCGGATACGTTCTTTTTCTTATTCATTGGAGCCTCAACTCAACAGCAACCACTCAAACGCGCGCCCAAAGCAGGCGGGCGCCTGATGGAATCGGCACTGTCCGATCCCGTCACAACCGAGCATAATCCATTTTCCCGGAACGCAACCAAAAAAGTTCGACTATTTTTTGGCTTAACTCAGCCGGCGCGCTTGTCGCACTGTTCGGGCATGGCAACCGTAATTTCCCGGTCGAATCGCCCTGCGGGATTGGCTACGGATCTTCTTCCAATCCCGAATGCCCCATTGCCATGCGGGCAATGTATACTTCCCGTCATCAGGTTTTCGGATTCTACTCCCCTTCAAATACTCGACCAGCTCTTGAGAGGGGGGCCATGCGCAAGCATGGTGGGGTGTGTTTTCCGAAAACTTGATGACGGGGAGTATAGTTACGTTCCTCCGCCAAACGCTCTTCCGCAAACTCCCGGTCCTCCGTCGAAACAGGAACCTCCTTGTTCCCCTGAAGAAAGTGACGGATTCCGGTTTTTCCCGCAATATTCACCATCCTGTTAAAGTGAGCACCGCGCAATCCTGAAGCTGTGCGGTACAGAATTCGCGCCACCAGAGGAAACCGAACACCGGTTGCACGGCTGGGCCGGCTCTCCACATCCTCGAATTGAAAGGTGCCGTCAATCTCCAGGAAACGGCACACCTCGTTCAGGACTTCATGTGGTGAGACCCGAATCCTGTCTTGATGCAGACAAAGGACGCGGGAAATACCGAAGCTCTCCTTCCACTTGGGCAGGTACTTGGAATAGCGGCTCGCTTCGAGGATTCGCGGATCACTACGAACGGCCTCTGCCAATGATCCTCGCACGAGTCCAAGTGCCCTCTCGTGCCTGTAATGTGAGAGTGCCCGCTCAACGGGATCCCGCACCAAAACTACAATGCGGCAGTCCGTTGCCGCCGAATACAGCCTCTCCTGCGCAATATCCGAAGCAAAAACGGTCGGCGCGACTTCTCCCCGCAGCTTATTCTCATCCTGGTTTTCGGAAAAAACTTCTCGTACCACTCCCTTCCCTTGTCAAATCGTTTGTCCCAGAAGAAGGTTTCCTTCACCTCTTCAGGAAGTGAAACCTGCGGATGCTGCCGCAACATCTCATGCAACCAGCTCGAAGCGGTCCTCTGCGGACCGGCGACCATAAAATCCAGAAGTCCTTTTTTCCGCATGATTTCCGGCATTCTCCCTGGCGCCATGATCGAACCGCCCAGGACGATTTACTTCACGATCCTACTTTCCAATTTCCCGGCGATAATCTTTTCCATCTCGTCAACAACTCGATCCCAAGTCAAAGATTCACCGAATTCCTTTCGCTTTCCCAGCTCGTTTCTATCGGTCCGTTCTTCGATCGCCCGATCCAGGCCCTCGGCCATTTCCTTTGGTGTCTCCACGATACGGACGATATCGCCGTACCGTTCTATTTCCGGCAGTCGATTCGAGACGACCGGAAGTCCGGCCAGCAGATACTCCGCCATTTTCGAGGGAAACGTGTAGCGCTGATACTCATTGACTCGGTAAGCCATAATGGCGGCATCGAAACCACTGAACCATTCGGGCAGCGCATCATGGTCAACCCGGCCTTCAAGCCGCACGTTTGGTAAAATCCTCAATTCGGAAACATCCACTTCGGGGTCGATTGTTCCCAGAAGAACAAACTGGAAATTCGGTCGCAGTCGCGCGATCTGGGCCACCCAATCCATGTCCAGCGACGTTCCCACCGCTCCGGCAAACCCGATCACCGGCGCGCGCTCTCCCATCGGCTTCTCCGGAAATGTCGTTCTTCGAAAAATTTCGGAAACGCCATTCGGAAAGAAATAACTCTCCGGATTGATGCCTCGCTTTTCCTCCCACAACCCGCGCCCGCTCGTAAAAACCAGGTCCGCACATTCGGAAAACTTCCTTTCCCAAAAGCCGTGCCGCTTGCGCAATCCGGGCGCGATCTTCGGATGCTCCGGGAACTTGTCTATCATTTGGTAAATCAGCAACGACCGGTCCACTCCCTCAATCGCCCGCCAGACCAGTTCGATCGGCAGCCGCGTCCAGATGATGGGATCGGCGATATCGTGACGCCGAACCAGCCGCTCGATCCGCCGGTTGAGCAACCACCCGTTGAAAACCTGCAATAACCGCGTCCGGGGCGTGGGGACGATCAGGGGACGGTCGATGATGGGCAAAGCCGGTACTTGATGCTTGGTACTTGGTTCCTCGTTCTTGGTGCTTGGTGTTTGGTGTTTGGTTCCTCGTTCTTGGTCCTTGGTTCAGGGTTCCGGGCTCCTGGTGCTTCGCCAGGGTTGCTGTCCTCTGACCTCTGCTCGGCGCCCTCCGAGGTATCTTCTTTGTGTTCTCTGTGCTCTTTTTGGCTAACAACACTTCGAATCTTCCGTAAAGCCCGCCCACAATCCGACCAGGTCAGGTCACGAATGCCGCCGAAGTTGTCGATGTAGAAGACACGATGTCGATTCGCCAGGCGCTCCGCCACATGATGGCACGGCATCTTGTTGCCCCCGGCCCAGTCGATCCCGGCGAAGAAAATAATGTCCGGGCCGAAGGAGGCCTCGGCTTTCTGTTGTTTATCGGCCATTGGGACAGTACCGCTATTTTCAACCACAGATTTCTCAGATAAGCTCAGATACTAAACCTCTGCCTTGGTATCTGTGTGCTCTGTGTCATCTGTGGTCAAAATTCCGGGATAGACCGTAGCATCGGCACCTTATTCAACCACAGATTTCTCAGATGGGCTCAAATACTAAACCTCTGCCTTGGTATCTGTGTGCTCTGTGTCATCTGTGGTTAAATTTTTCGTCTATCATACTGAAATACGTTTGATACCAAGTTTCGCATATTTAAAGTTGAGCAGCAGCGCGGTTTTGAGGCCCGTAATATTAAGGTACCCGAGCATCTGAGAGACGTGAGTGTCAGTGAAAGCGGTAACGCCCTTCGGATCGACGACGATTGCTCCTTCAACGATGAGGTCGGGGATGAGTGTGCCGATGTGCTGGCCATCGTAGTGAACATCGAACTGACACTGGCTGTCCCAATCCAGGCCCTGCTTGGTGAGCTCGATCCCCATGGCGCGCTCGTAAAGCTTCTCATCGAGACCGGGTCTGAGCGTATTGAGGACGGTGTAAGCGGATCCAATTATTCCTTTTGTCAGTTCAGGGTCAGAAGGCATTGCAAGGGTATCAGGGTTTGACCACAGATTTCTCGGATGCGCACAGATGGGGAAGCCTCTTTTGTGCATCTCTCTGTCTTGTATCTGTGCATTCCGTGTAATCTGTGGTTAAAGATTGGTTCCCGGTTCTTGGTTTTTGATTCCTTTTCCCCTCATTCCTTGCGAAATCTCCCCCTTCGTGACCTTCGTGGTTAAAGGTGGGTTCTATGTCTTTGAATCCGTAATCTGTGGTCAAAAATTCCGCAAAAGGCCGTAGCTTCAAAGTAGCTTCTTGAACTCATCCGGAGTAAATCCGGCGTCTTTGGCTATCTTTCCCATGGTAAACGAATTTATCGGATTGTGCCGTGGAAGCTGAACTGTACGCACTCCATCACTCAAAGTGATATGCTTTCCTTGACGAATCACCTCGAAGCCGGCCTTCCGAAGGGCTCTTTCCGGCGACTTCTGACTTATTCCGGGCAGACGGGGCATCAAATAGCGACTTGTTCGTGCGAGACCTTTGTGCCGAATCGTTTTTCAACTTCCGGGATAGAGGCCAGGTATTCCCGGATTGCCTCCCGGATGTTCTCCAGTGCCTCTTCCCTCGTCTCCCCCTGACTCGCACAGCCGGGCAGGTCGTCGCACCAAACCGCAACCCCCTCTTCTGATTCCACTAAAGTCACTCGGTACATCATATCGAAAACTTATTGAATACTCCCTCACGCGCAAGAAAAACCAATTTTCAACCACAGATTGCTCAGATGGCCACAGATAATAATGCTCTGCCTTAAAATCTGTGTACTCCGTGTAATCTGTGGTTAAAGATTGGTTCCCGGTCCCTGGTTGTAGGTTATCCGTTATTCATCCAGGCTATCCGATACTTCTTTCACAAACCGTTCGCATAAATCCGGAAGCTGCGAGTTAACCCGTTCGGCCCGTTCCAGTAAATCCCGCACCCGGGCAGGATCAATGGTCAAATCATAAGCATGTATAACCACATGGCGAAAACCCCGTAACTCACGGAGATCGTCAAGCAACGATGGCTCGCACCAGAAAGCGGGCCTGACTCCGGGGATATCAAGGCTCATCCGGCGAATCAATTCGGCGTGCCAGCCGGCATCGGGATCGATATGATTCTCAAAAAGGCGTGCTATCCTAAGAACGACACCCTCAATCACATTGAAGAAGCGTGCAAGATGAAACGTCGCCGCCTCCGGGCCGTGCGGCGCTCCGGCTTTCATCCGCTCTCTCGCCTGATGAACGGCATCAGCGGCCACGCGGCAATCCTCTTGGAGCTCCCGTTCCAGGAGCTTCAATCCTATGCGATCCATCGTTCTCCTTCTTCCCTGATTTTTTGGTCAAAGCGACACCTGCCGAGTTCGACAACATCGACCGGCCTCCCCAACTTTTCCTCCAAAAGAGCTGTCAGCCCATACGGCCCTACCCCTTCGGGGATTCGCTCCAATGCCAGGTCGATGTCGGAATCCGGACGAAATCGCCCCGGCCGGAGAACCGAGCCGAACACAAAAACGGGCACGCCGGGAATCGTCTGATGCAAACTCCGTTTGAGTTCTCCCAAACAACGAAGCCGCTCTCTCTCCCGGTTCTCAGCCCGTTCACGATCCCGGGCCTGCAACAAGTAAAGCCCCGATTCTTTCATTGCGAAAATCTATTCCTTTCCCGCCTCGCCGTCCAGGACGATTTGTCCTTGCTTCTTCGGCAACCACCGTCTCACTCCTCCAACCCTCAATCCCCGCCCTGAACCTGTCGAAGTGCTTGCCAGCATATTCCCCTGCGAAATTTTTAGAAAGAAGACACTTACTCGCTGGTAATTCAAACCACAGATTGCTCAGATGGGCACAGATGCTTCGGCTCTGGCTTTTTATCTGTGTATTCTGTGAAATCTGTGGTCAAAAAACCGTCTGTAAGTAGGCTATCCGCCATCAGTCATCAGCAATCCGTCCTCAGCAATCCGTAATCAGTCCTCAGCAATCCGCCATCCTCCATCAGTCCTCCGCCCTCAGTCCCCGATTCCCTGCCCCTCGATTCCCTTGCAAAAACCCAGAGCCCAAGCCTCTTCTCTTTGTGTTCTACTTCTTACCCCTTTGCCTTCAGTCTTTCCTCGATCACGTCCTCCATCCCCTCGACAATCCGGTCCCAGCTCAAGGACTCTCCCACAGTCCGGCGGCGTGCCAGCGATTCCGGTTCAATCCGTTCCTTGACGGCCCGGTCGAGCGCTTGCGCCATGGCCTCCGGAGTGTCAACGATATCGACCACCTCTGCATAGGGTTCGACCTCCGGAATGCGATTCGAAACAACCGGCAGCCCCGCCAAGAGGTATTCCGCCATTTTTGAGGGAAAGGTGTAGCGCTGGTAGTCGTTAATCCGGTAGGCCATGAATGCCGCATCGAAATCACCGAACCATTCCGGAAGCGCACCGTGCTCCACCCGTCCTTCAAGGCTTACATTGGGCAACTCGCGCAAGAGCGAAACATCCACTGAGGGATCGACGCTTCCCAGAAGCACAAACCGGTGGTTCGGCCGCATCCGCGCCACCTCGGCGACCCACTCCATGTCGAGCGACGTTCCGATAGCGCCCGCAAATCCAATGACCGGCACCCGCTCCCCAACCGGCACCCCGGGAAGCTTCGTTCTCCGGAATATCTCGGAGACCCCGTTCGGGAAGAAATAACTCTCCGGGTTGATCGCCCTCTTTTCCTCCCAAAGCCCGCGGGCACTGGCAAACACCAGATCCGCCTCCTCGGTGAACTTTCGCTCCCAGCGACGATGACGCTCGCGCAGGCTTACCGCGATTTTCGGATGTTCCGGAAACTTGTCGATCATCTGATAGATCAACAGCGACCGGTCCACCCCACTGATTGCACGCCACACCAGTTCGATCGGCAACCGCGTCCAAATAATCGGCTTCTCGATGTTGTAGTTCTTCATGACGCGCTTCAACCGCCGGTTGAGCAGCCACCCATTGAATACTTGAATGAACCGGGTTCGCGGCGTCGGAATAATAATCGGCCGGTCAATGATCGGGAAAGCCGGTACTTGGTTCCCGGTTCCCGGTTCTTGGTTCTCCGATCCCAATGGCTGCGGCTTGGTTTCGTTTACCTTCCGATCTCCGCGCTCTGGTCTTTGCCCTCTGCACTCTGCCCTCTGTCCTCTGCACCCCGTCTTCCACCCCCCGGCTCCGCGAAGCTTCCGCAGGGCCCGCTCCGCGTCCGACCAGGTCAGGTCGCGAATGCCGCCGAAGTTGTCGATATAGAACACCCGGTGACGCTTCGCCAGGCGCTCCACCACGTGATGGCAAGGCATCTTGTTGCCCCCGGCCCAATCGATCCCGGCAAAAAAAATGATGTCGTTGCTGGAAATGGTTATTGGTTACACAGAATTTTGGTTATCGGCTTTGCCGAGGAGGCGCTTGACGACGCTTGTGGAGCGCTGAGATCAGGCAAAGAGGTTTAACCAGATTGCGCAGATGGACACAGATACGAATGCTCTGCCTTCGAATCCGTGCAATCTGTGCTTTCTGTGGTTAACCCCCTCCGCCATCCGCCATCAGTCTTCTGCCTTCGGTTCTCCGGCCACCTCCTCATAAATCCGGAACTGTTCCCGGACATAGGCGAAACGATCGACTTTCTCGCGCACATCATCCAAATCCGTTCCTCCCCCGGAATTCCCGTCACGCTTCCCGGTCGCCACCATTTCCAACTCATCCGCGATCGCTTCCGGGGTCACCGGCCTCACGGGGGTCTGACCGGTCAAGGCCAGCAACTCGCGGGAACCCCGGACGTCGGCGGCAATCAAGCGGACTCCCATGGCAATGGCTTCCATGCAGCCCACCGGCACCCCTTCGCGGGCGCTCGGATGGACCAGGGCGTCGGCGATGGCTAAAAACGGAACCACGTCCCGTTGCCACCCGCAGCGAACCACTTCCGGCAAGTCGTCCAGGGCCGCTTCCTCCCGGGGCCTCAGCCCGGTCGGATGAAGGGGATCCCGGTCGCCGACAATCAGAAGTTTGCCCTTGTTTCCGCGATTCAAAAAAGAGCGAAACCCACGAACCACCAAGGGAAATCCCTTGAAGTCGACCGTCCGGCCGATAAAAAGAAACACCGCCTCCTCCGATTCGACCCTCCATTTTTCCCGCAACGCCGCCCGCTCGACATCCCCGAACCGTTTCGGGTCGAACCGGTCGACCCGGCACCCAAAGCCATAGCCCCGCTGTAAGTGCGCATTCGTGGTGCCCGAACGCTTGAGAGCCTGCAAGTCGTCTTCCGTCAGCACCCACACGCCCCGCATCCGCCGGCTGGCGAAGGTCTCCGCCCAACGGTAAACACGTTTCTTCCATCCCGCCGCCAGAGGAAACTGCAACCCCTGAAAAGTCCCGATCGTAGTCCAGGCATCCCGCCCGCGCCCCGCCATCGCCGTCGCCAGGATCGCGGCGGAAAAATGCGCGTGAACAATCGTCGGCTCCATTCGCCGGAGAATGGCCCGCAAGCGGCGTGCCGCCCGCAGGTAGCCGAGCGGTTGCAGTCCCCGCGGGAAATCGAAGTGAATGAATTCGATTCCCTCTTCACGCCCGGGATCGCGCTCCTGCCCCATCGTCACTCCCATGTCGCAAACCACCGCCACCCGCCATCCCCGCCGCACGCCCTCTTCGCTCAATTCGCGCAGGAAGCAATGGTAGCTGGCATAAGTCGGCACTACGAGCATCAAGCCGGGCATGGCCGGGACGGAAGTTGTATTGGAAGCGCTGTCCACGGGTTTGGGTTGTCGGTTGCAGGTTCTCGGTAGCATCGGCGCTTCCGCGACTCGACTGAGCTCGCGACTCGACTGAGCTCGCCGAAGTCCGAAGTCCGATGAAACCGAACTGGAGATTGGCCACAAAAATCACAAGGAACACAGAGAGGGACTGGGATAAATTTAGAAGTCAGAAGTTAAGTCAGAATCCAGGGGACCGCTTAAGGACGCTAAAATTCGCTAAAAGGATGGGAATTCAGAATTCTGATTCTCTTGCCCCCTCATTCCCTTGCGAAAACCAGAGCCCCTTTGTGTTCTTTGTGATCTCTGTGGCAATTCCCCAGTCGTTATGTCTTCCGGCTCCCGTGCGGGCAGGGATGCCCGCGTTCCTAAATCATCCTTCATCCTTCATAATTCTCACTTCCTCCTGAAGCGCTTCCTCCGCGAACCGGCGATCCTCATCACTCACTGACGGCGGGGTGGCGGTCTGCACCAGCTTGCGCACGCCGATTCGCTTGCCCCAATCCACCCATCGATGGCAGTGAAATCGACGCAGCAGGGAGGCCGAGCGATACATGAGGCGGGCGGCGACCGGAAAACGCACCCCCGAAGCTTCACTCGG
>SLTG01000083.1 GCA_007130045.1 Opitutales bacterium | reverse complement strand
TCAGGGTATTAAGAAGAAAATTGATACAATTAATTAGGGCATAGCCTTCCCAATCCGGTACTCCTTTTCAATCAGCGAATTGTGAAAATCAGGGCCTGGTAACTAGTAAACTCGGGCTAGCCGACCTTTTCCAGTTTCCCGGCCCGTTTCTTCTTTACCGAAGCATCGCGCGCGGCCGCCGGTTCCCCGCCGGTCAACGTGTCGATGAACCGCTTCATCGCGGGCGTCAACACCCTGCCCTTCCGGTACAGGATCGCCAGCGGCCGGGTCCGGCGCGATGTGTCGATGTCCACCGCCGCAAGCGCTCCCCGCGCCAGCTCCTGCACGACGGTCGTCTGCGGCACGATCGCCACTCCCGCGTCAATCTCGACCGCCCGCTTAACCGTTTCAATATTGTCGAACTCCATTACCGGCACGACGTCGAGACGCACCTCCCGAAACATCGAGTCAACCGCCTTCCGGGTCGGAATGTCGCGGTCGAATCCGACAAACCTCTCACGGGCGACCTCTCTGAGGGAGACCAGTTTCTTTGAGGCAAGCGGATTGCTTGGATGGCAGATCAGAACCAAAACGTCGTCGCGGAACGGCACAATCTCAATCCCCTTCATCTTCACCGGAAACGCGACCAGACCGATATCGAAGGAATTCCGCAGAATGTCGTCGTACACATGGTTGGACCGACGGTACTCCACACGGAGATTCACCGACGGGTACTCCTGCAGAAACCGCTTCACATAAGGCGGAAGTTCGTGCAAGCCGATGCTGTAGATCGTGGAGAGGTTGATCGGACCGCTCACTTCGCTCTTCATCTCCTGCAATTCACCGTCTAGTTTCTCGGTGATTTTCAGAATCCGTTGGGCCGCTTCGTAAAGCTTCTCGCCCTCCGCGGTCAGCCGAAATTGCTTCTGGCTTCGATCCACGATCAGTATGTTATAATACTTTTCCATCGCCCGCAACTGCTGACTCACGGCAGATTGCGTGATACCGTTGAGCTTGGCGGCCTTGGAAAAGCTTTCGCTGTTAACCAGATCCGTAAAAACTTTTAGATTTTCAATATGCATCCAAAGAATAATAATAGCTTCTAATCAAATTTCAATAAAATCAAAAGGTTTTCTTATTAAAATCTCTTACGATACTTTCGTGGAACGCACACGGGTTCTGGAAGAGCTGATTGCCGAGACGTGCGGCGGTTGCGGACGCGCTCCGGACAAGGTGAAAATCATGGCCGTGACCAAGACGCATCCGGTCGAAGCGGCGGGCTGCGCGGCCCGCTACGGCCTGCCCTGCGTCGGGGAGAACAGGGTCCAGGAGGCGGTCGACAAGATGGTCAAAGCCGATTTTCCGATTCCGTGGGAGTTGATCGGCCACCTTCAGTCCAACAAGAGCGCCCTCGCCGCCCGGCACTTCGCGCGTATCCAGAGCGTCGACAGTGTCAAACTCGTCCACCGCCTCGACCGGTGCTGCGAAACGGAAAACCGCACTCTGCCGGTCCTTCTGCAAGTCAACACCGCCAAAGACGAGACGAAATTCGGAATTCCGCCGGAAGACGCACCGGCCCTGCTCGAAGCCGCGTTGCTCGCCCCGCGTCTTCGGGTAGAAGGATTCATGACAATCGCGCCTTTGACCGGCGACCGGAACGACGCCCGCCGCGCCTTTGCCGCATTGCGCGAACTCCGCGACTCTCTTGCCGCGGAGTTCCGGGTCGAACTCCCCGAACTCTCAATGGGCATGACCGGCGATCTCCGCGAGGCCATTGAAGAAGGAAGCACCTGCGTACGGGTCGGCTCCGCGCTTTTCGGGCCGCGGGAAGAATAAGGATCGTCCGATTTCATTCCTTTCATGATTGCACCCGTCGCGAAAATATGGTGTTATGATCGCGTGGAGAAGAATGTGCTCAGTCCGGTCTTGAAGAAGGCGCTTCTGGAATTGATGGACGACAAGAATCCGGTCGTTCGCAAAGCTCTTGTCGAAAAGCTCAAGGAATGCAGCGATGCCGGGGAGTCGTTTCTTCGCTCGGTAATCTTGGGGGAAAACCGGGTTCTTCGCCGCCACGCGGAATGGTACCTCGACGAACTCAAGCTCGAGAATCCCCAGGCCGAATTCTCCGAATTCATCCGCTCGTTGAACTACGAGCTGGAAACCGGCGCCCTCCTTCTCAGCAGGACCGTGTACCCGGATGTGGACGTCGGGCGGTATTGCGGCTTTCTCGACGAAGTCGCGCTGCGCTGTCGCGAAATCATGCTCCCCCCGCGGACGCCCCGCGACCAGTGCCGGGCGCTCAACCGCGTAATATTCCACGAATACGGTTTTCGCGGAAACGCGGAACATTACACCGACCCCCGAAACAGTTTTCTCAGCGAGGTCATAAGGCGACGGCGGGGCATTCCAATCACTCTCTGCACGCTCTACATTCTCATCGCGCAACGATGCGGCCTCACCCTCGAACCGATCGGCATTCCCGGTCATTTCCTGGTCGGATGCTTCGTGGAATCCTCGCCTTTTTTCATCGACCCGTTCGAAAACGGCGCCTTTCGCACGCCCGAACAAGTATTCGAAATCCTTCGCCGCCACAACGTTCCTCCCAAGATGACCTACCTGGCCCCCACGCCGATACGCGAAGTCCTCTGCCGAAACTGCCGCAATCTCGTCAACCATTATCACGTCTCCAAACAACCGGAGATGGCCAAACTTTTCGCCCGCTTTGTCGATGAATTCGAAGTCACCTACCGATCCCGCACCCGCGGAACCCGATCCTGAGAGTAGCGTCTTCGAAACGGAACATCTGGACAACTGGCCCTTCAAAGGGACCAGCCTCGCCGTCCTCGGCCATCCGGTCAAACACTCGATCAGCCCCCCCATGCACAACGCCGCCCTCAAGCGGATGGCGGAAACCGATCCCGCCTTTGCCGATTGGCGGTATTTCAAGTTTCACGTCCCCCCTGGAAGACTTCCCGAAACCCTTTCGCTTCTGCACGCGAAACGTTTCCGGGGAGTCAACCTGACCCTTCCTCACAAGACCGATGCGCTTCCCCTGCTCACGCGGATCGATCCCGTCGCCGAACGAATGGGCGCGGTCAACACCCTGGTGTGGACCGCGGACGGATACGAGGGCTTCAACAGTGATGGCTATGGCCTCTCAACGGCCGTCGAGGAACAACTCGGCGCCGGACTTTCCTCCCAACCGGTGATCCTTCTAGGCGCCGGAGGCGCCGCGCGCGCGGCGGCCGTCCAATGCATCCTGGATATGTGTCCCGAACTCTGGCTGGGAAACCGCAACCAGGACCGCCTGAAAGCCCTCTATCGCGACCTGCTGTCGATCAGAAAGGAATCATCCACCCGACTCGAAGCCTTCGACCTCTCCGCGCCCCCGGACAACCTTCCCGCGCCGGCATTGATCATCAACGCCACATCGGCGGGGCTCGCACCCGATTCCCCTTCCCCGCTCGACCTCTCGGCTCTCAAGGGCGCGTTTTCCGTTTACGAAATGATCTATAACCCACCGGAGACAGCGCTGATGAAAGAGGCGCGCCTCCGCGGCATGCGCGCGGCAAACGGTCTCTCAATGCTGGTCCACCAGGGTGTTCGGTCACTTGAAATCTGGTCCGGCGCCGCCGTTCCCGTCGACGCGATGCGCACCGCCGCTGAAAACGCTCTGGCGACGTAGGGAATTCGAGGGCGCTTTCGCCCCCCCGGAACCCGCAGCCACGCCTGAACACTACGTGATCGACTTGGATCGAAAAATCCCTGAGAAACATACTCCATGTTTTCCGAGCTAGCTGCAATTGACGAACATTTCCCATGGTTTTTTACGACGCTCTCCTTCATATTCGGAGCAATCGTCGGAAGCTTTCTTAATGTATGTATTTACCGGATACCCACCGAAAAATCCATCGTCAGCCCCTCCTCCCGCTGCGCATGCGGAAGTCCGATCGCCTGGTACGACAACATCCCGATCCTAAGCTGGTTCGTTCTTCGCGGAAGAGCCCGTTGCTGCGGACGCCCCTTCAGCATCCGCTACCCGTTCGTCGAGTTCCTTACCGGCGTCCTTTTCCTGCTCTGCTGGATCTACTTCCCCCCCGCCAAGGCCCTGTGCGGCTGGGTGTTCGTGTCGATCCTCGTTTCCTCCACCTTCATCGACCTGGACCACATGATCATCCCCGACCGCTTCACGATCGGCGCCGCGGTCGCAGGCCTTATCCTTTCTTTCTTCATCCCGTCACTGCACGGACAGGGCGGCGACATGATTCTCGTCGATAACCTCCGTTCGTTTATTCTCTCCAGTATCGGACTCATGATCGGATCCGCCACCGTTCTCTGGATCGCGCTGATCTCCGAGATCATCCTCCGCAAAGAGACCATGGGCTTCGGGGATGTCAAATTCATGGGCGCGATCGGCGCCTTCACCGGATGGGAAGGCAGCCTTTTCGCGATTTTCGGCGGGGCAATCATCGGGACCGCCGGTCTGATCCTGTTTTTGATCGTTCGCCCGTTCATCCGCGCGAAACCGGACGATGAATCGGGACTTTTCGGACGCGCCGTTCCGTTTGGGCCGATGCTGGCATTGGGCGGCCTTATTTATTTCCTCTTCCTGCACGAACAAATCGACGCGTATTTTCTCGAAAACGCGCAAATGCTGTTTGGAAGCGAATAAAAACCACTTCGATATCACAAAAAACCCCCGGCTTCCGACCGGGGGGTTTTCTCAATTGCCGTAAAGATAACGTGCCGGGTCAGGCCATCGCTTTGAATGCGGCGCCCGGCTTGAATTTCACCGTCTTCGATGCCTTGATCGAAATCTGTTCCTTTGTGCGGGGGTTGATTCCCATGCGAGCGGCGCGGCTGGCAACCCCGAAGGTTCCGAAACCGACGAGTTGGACGCTCTGGTCTTTTTTCACGCCCCTCTTGATTCCTTCAAGAACCGCATCCACAGCCCGCTCCGCCGCCGCTTTCGTCGTATCGTTCCCAAGAGTATTCCGCACATCTTCAACGAGTTCGGCTTTGTTCATTCTGCTATCCTTATTTTTGTTTTGAAATGTAAACACATCCGCTGCCCGAATGGCGGGACGCGTGCACAGACATGAACGATTCGCACCCTTCGTCAACAATAATCCGCTTTTCCGCACGCGGTTCAGCCATTCTCCCGTGGGACTCCATCCCCGCTCCCGCCCGGGTACACCTGCCCGCGCCGGCCGTACACAAGCACGTTCAACAGGTATTTCATTGCGTCCGATCTGGAAATCTCCCGCTCCCTCGCCACCTGGTCCGCGCGTTTCAACAACTGATGCGCCATCACCTCCGCCTGCTTTCGTTCCGCGCCGAGACGCTCACACAGGCGAATCAGGCGCTCGCGTTCACCCTCCATCGTCTTCCCCGGAATCCAGTATTCGAATACGACCGTCCCCCGACGGCCTAAATGACAGTTTATCCGCTTCACCCATCAGTGACCGAAGGATGAGCACAAAGGCAATCCGCTCGTCCCCCGCACAACCCGATGAAGTCATGGTTCCGGCCTCCCCCCCGTCCGTATATACCGGACAAGGCAGCGCGGGGATGTTTCCGTCCACGGCAACGCGCACCAGCCGCCGCCTGACCTTGCCCATCGTTCGCAGCCGCGACATGACTTCCTGACCGGTATAGCAGCCCTTCGTGTAGGACAGCGCGACGTCCTCGATACGCCCTTCCTGGGCGAGGTTGCGCGGTCCCAGATCCAACGGGACCGCCGGGATGCCCGAGCGTATCCTTTCGTAATGGCTCTCCACTTCTCCGACGGGCACACAGCCGATTTCGTGCAGCGACGTTTCGATTCGTCGCTTGTCCTGGTCCCAGCGTTCTTTCGGGCATAAAACATCGAAATTCCTCCCGGTTGTCCGCCTCCCGGGAACCACCCATGCATCGCCGGATTCTCCGTACGTCGTTTCACCCGGCAACGGAAAGCCCAGCACGCCGGGGATTACACTCACCCCGCTCCCCCAAATGCTGAATCCGCGCATGGAGTCGGTCCGGTCGACGACTTCGACATCGTCGGCGATAATGTACTTTTCGAGCCGCGCAACCAACTCGGCTGCCGGCGAATAATAACTGAACACGTAAAACCGATTCTCACCCGAGGCGAGAACGAAGCTGTCGCCTTCTATCTTTCCCTTTGCGTCCAGCCACAATCCGTACGTCACCGGTCGTTCTTCATTCCGGTTCAGATTGTTGCTGAACTGCCCCTGGAGAAAGCGGGGCGCATCCTCGCCGGAAACCTCGATCCAGGCCGACGGCTGAAACGGGTGATAATACAAATCCGCCATTCCCCTATTGATTGCGGCGTTCCAGCCGATTTCAACCCCGAATCCCGGTTCGTTGGTGATTCGGGTTCGTTTGTGTCGATTGCCGACCGGAAATGGCGCTTATCGGTTGGTTTTCAGACAGCCGGCGGAACGGGATTCCCGGCTGCAAGGGATTAAAGCGCCGCAAGCAGGATTTCCCGGAGTTCATCGGGAGTGAGTTCTACCGGATTGCCTTTCATGCTGCTCGCTTTCCGGGATTTGGAGACGATTTCGTCAAGATCGCTTTCCTTAATGCCATAGGATTTCAATAACGGAATTTTCAGCGTGTCAACAAGCTGCCTTACCCATTGCACACCGTCCTCAGCCGTCGCATTGGCATTCACGGTCAGCATCGTGGCTACCTCGGTAAAACGCTCGTCGGCGCTCGATCCGGGCTCACGACGACTCAATGCCTCACGATTCGCCTCCATCACATGCGGAAGCAACGCCGCACAGATTCCTCCGTGGGGCGCGGAGAACATACCGCCGATCGGATTGGCAAAACCGTGAACGGCGCCAAGACCCGCGTTCGCGAGGGCGAGACCGCCGAACAGGCTTGCCAGCGCCATGTCCTCACGCGCGGAGAGCGATTCCCCGTTTTCAAACGCCTCTCGCAGGGACCGTGCAACACGCGGAATGGCCTCGCGACACAGCGCGTCGGTCAGGGGGGTTGCGCGGCAGGAAACAAACGGCTCGATCAATTGAGTCAACGCATCCATTCCGGTCAGAGCGGTGACTTGCGGCGGTAACGACAAGGTCAATCCAGGATCGACCAACGCGATGCGTGGAAGCATGTGCGGACTGCGCAGACTCGCTTTCACCCGATGCTCCGGCGAACCAATGACGGCGTTGCGGGTCACTTCGGCACCGGTTCCCGCGGTCGTGGGAACTGCAATGAAGGGAAGCGATGGATTGCGCAGCGGTTGGGCTCGACCGATCACCTCCATGTGGTCGAGCAGCTCCCCGTCGTTCGCCGCCATGACGGCGATGGCCTTTCCGGCATCGATCGCGCCGCCCCCGCCAAATCCGATCACACACTCCGCTTTTTTTCGCCGCGCGACCGTGATGCCCTCCGAAATTGTCGCCACAGTCGGCTCACCCTCCACGGAAAAAATCGACGCCTCCATTCCCTGAACGCGAACGTCATCCAGGATCGGGTCCGCACGTTTTGCCTCGCGCCCGGTTACGACGAGCACGTGGGTGCCCAAGGAGCGAGCGAGCGCTCCGATCTCCTTCACTCTGCCGGAACCGAAAACAATCCTTCCCGCCGTCGCGAACTCGAACTGCATCCTTACCAATCCTCCTCTCCGGGAGACACATTCACATACTTCACGTTGCTGCGGGGCTTCGCCATCATCGACTCCACCGTATCGCGCCAGGTCTTGTAGTGCTCTGTTTCCTTGTGCGCCGCAAGCGCCTCCGCGCTCCGATACACTTCAACCAGGACGAACCGCGCCGGATCGTCCGATTGCCGAACGACATCGAAACGGGCGATCCCGGGTTCCCGCACGCTGTTGCGGGCGTTTTCGATCGACGCGTCTCTGAACGCGTCGACGCAATCAGGTTTCACGTGAACGTGTACGTGTACAACCATGAGACTTCCCTTCGACATGACGGCACAATAAACGTCTGCAACGAGCGTCGGCAAGACGGGAATCCACGTCCTTGAAACGCAGACTCTCTCTTCCGGTGGAACGTTCGATTTCATCGTGGTCCCCGCGCTGTCGCAGCCCGCTCAGGTGCATTGATCCTTAAGACCGCGGATTAACCTGGATTATTCAGCTTGGATTCCATTCTAATTCGCTTTTTCTTGCATTCACGACATCGACATGGCATCATGATTCCATCATGGCTTCCACGGCCCCGCAGCTTCTCGGACTTCAGAAATCGTTCGGGTATGGCGACCGCCTCGGACTTGCGACCCCGGGACATATTGCCGCCAGTCAAAAATATGATTTCGCCCCCGTCTTCGCCCAGCAGTCCGCAAGGGAAATGAAGCGCACCGGGCGGACGCCGTTCGATGTGATGAAGGCCGCCGCCGACGCGCTGGAAACCGAGGGCTACGATGGGGCGTGGGGCGCCGATGCCGATCATCTCACAGCCGACGAGGACATCGCGAGCTGGGCTGCGGCCGGGTTCACTTTTTTTACGCTCGACCCGTCGCAATTCGTCAACGATCAAGCGGACGATCTGGCCGAAGGCAAAGTCATCGGCGAGGCGGAAAATCTCTACGTGGAAGGCGTTTTCAAAACGCTCGACTGGGACGATCGCTATCTCGGTGAAAAATATGTCGCCGGACAGACGATGTATCGTTTCAATCGCGAGTCCCTTTACCGCGCGGCAATCAAGTACGGACGCGCCCTCGCGCACTGTGAAAAACTGGCCGGATTCATTTCCTCGTGCCTCGGGCATGGTGCGTTCGAGATCGAGGTGTCCTTTGACGAGACCGCCTCGCCGACCACTCCGCTCGAACATCTCTTCGTCGCGCTCGAACTCAAGCAACGCGGCATTTCGGTGGTGAGTCTTGCGCCACACTTTGTCGGAGAACTCGAAAACGGCATCGACTTCCGGGGCGATCTTGCCGAATTCGAATCAAGCCTCGAGCAACATGTCGCGATCGCCCGGCGCTTCGGTCCGTATAAATTGAGCGTCCATACCGGGTCGGACAAATTCACAATCTATCCGCTTCTCGGACGTCTCTGCGGCAACCTGCTGCACGTCAAGACAGCCGGCACAAGCTACCTCGAAGCGCTTCGCATTCTCCATCGCGCCGATTTCAAATCCTTTCGGGGGTTGTTGGAGTTCTGCTGCGAACGGTTTCCCGAAGATCGCCGCAGTTATCGGATCTCAACCACGGAGGACGAAGTCCGCTCACTCGCCACGAACGCCGCCTCCGATGAAGACCTTCTCAATCGGCGGCCCGCTCGTCAGTTGCTGCACGTGACATACGGTTCGGTGCTCTCGGAGGGGAAAGACTCTCGGGGGCGGCCCTTTCGCGACACCCTTATGGAAGTGCTTGAAGAGCATGGCAAAGAGTACCGCCAATCGCTCGAAGCTCATTTCGATCGACACCTGAGCGCCCTGTGCAAAGGGTGATCGGCACAGGCTATAACTCCGAGTACTTCACGGAACGGCCCCGGCATTTCTCCACGGGATACTTGGTGGAATTGATTTCCAGCTTTCGCCGAATTGCCGCAGGCAGATCGATCTCCGATACGTTGGCGATTTGCAGGGCGAATATGAAAACATCCGCCAACTCCTCCTCGATCCGGGCCTTTGCGGCGGCGTCTTCGGGAAGCGCCCGCGAATCATGACTTTCACACCACAGGAACAATTGCATCAATTCCGCGGACTCGACCGCGATCGCCATCGAAAGGTTTTTCGGAGAATGAAACTGCAACCATTCCCGGTCCTGGGCGAAGGCGAGCACTTCGCTCTTGAGCTCTTCCAGTTCCGTCCGATTTGCCTTGCGTCTCTTCATCTCCGGGGCGTGATTGAGAAAAATCCCTCGAAATATACCGCAGGGCAAATTTCGAGAGTGCCGAGGACGGTGTATAGCAGAATGGCCACACCCTTGAAACCAAAATCGTAGAAAAAACTCCAAGGTTGGCACACAGGCTAATCCGCAGGCGATACCGCCTCCTGCTCCACTGTGAAGAAAGCGCCGGAATCAACGCGGAAAAAGTTCCATTTCTTACCGGGCAGCCGCAGACGCTCCGTTCCCGTCGCAAACACCTGCGCCTCCGCCTCCACGCGTTCCCAGAACCGTTCCCGCCTGTTCCTGTCGAGTTCGCCGACGATGTCATCGAGCAACACCAGCGGCAGCAGGTTGGTTCGCTTCCGAAAATACTCCATCTCCGCAAAACGCAGGGCAATGACAAGCGACCTTTGTTGTCCTTCAGACCCGTACCGCGCCGAGGAACGTCCGTCCAGTGACAGCACGAAGTCGTCGCGGTGAGGTCCGCTCTGGGTGACGCCGAGCATCGAATCCCGGTCCCGCGAACCTTTCCAGCGTTCAACCAGTTCGATCTCGCCGGCTTTTTCTCCGCACGACGCTCGGTAGACGAGTGCGGCGTGTTCGCCGCCACCGCTTACGCGCCCGTACACCACTTCGAAAAACTCGTTCAACAACCCGACCCCGCGCCTCCGTGCCTCGATCAGTCCGGCCGCCGGGCCCGCCATTTCCCGTTCGAACGCAGAAAATTCCTCCACGCCGGCCCGCCTCTTCAGCAGCGCATTGCGGGCCGCCATCGTTCGGTAATAATGCTGCAGTGCCTGGAAATAAAGGGGATCGGTCGCCGAAAGGACCATGTCGATCCAACGCCGCCTGACCCCCGGCGATCCGCGAACAAACTGGATGTCGCCGGAGGCAAAGACGACTGCCGGAAACCGTCCGATAATGTCTGCCAGGCGCTCCACCTTGTTTCCGTCCCACTGAACCTGCCGCGTTCCGCCCGCATCGATGCGGAGCGTGACGCTCGTTTCGCCGAAAACCTCGTGCTCCAGCGCGTAGCCGATCGCGGCTTCCGGATTGCCGTCGCGGACAAGCAGGCGGTTCTCCGCGGTGCGGAACGAACGCAGCGCGGTGATATAGCCGATGCCTTCAAGCAGATTGCTTTTACCCTGGCCGTTCTGCCCGAAGAAAAAATGTCCGCCCTCGCGAAAATCGAGCCGCGCGATCTCGATGTTGCGGAAATTCTGCAGAGTTATTTGCTGAAGAATCACGGGACAAGCCTCAGATCGAAACGACTTCGGTCAGGGCGGAGTCGGATCGCTTCTCATCCCATCGGCGCCAGACGTTCCCAAACGCCTTCGCGAGTCCGTTCCATTCCGCGTCGCGCGTATCCCGGCCGGCGCTGACGCGCACCACCCTTCGGGCTTCAGCCGGAGAACGCCCCATTGCCGCGAGCACATGCGATGGATTCCCGTCCCCGGTCGAACAGGCCGACCCGGTCGAAACGGCAAAGCCCTCCCGGTCGAGCTTCATTACCCAGCGGTGGTTCTCATGACGCGGCAGAACGATCGAAACGGTATTCCAGAGACGTTCCCTTCCCGCCGCCAGGATTCGCGCGCCCGGCACTTCTTCGAGCAGCCGGGCTTCGAAGTGCGCCCTCCGCGCAACCCGCTCCTCCATGTCGTCAAACCCATTCGCCTCCCGATCCGCGAGAGCGGCGACCATGGCCGCAACGGCCGGATAGTTCTCGGTGCCGGCGCGGCGTCGCCCTTCCTGCTCGCCGCCCAATTGGCCGCGAAAATCGTTTATCTCCGCCGGAACCCGCAGAAATCCAACGCCTTTGGGGCCACCGAACTTGTGAGCCGAACCCGTGAGGAAATCGCAGGCGCTCAGCCTTGAAGCGGGCATCTTCCCCGGCCATTGCGCCGCGTCACAGTGGTACGGCACCCCGCGCTCGCGGCAGATAGTCGCCAACGATTCGAATGGCTGAATAACTCCGGTTTCATTGTTTGCCGCCATCACCGATACCGCCGCAGGTGAATGTTTCCGGAGCAGCGCGCGCACGCTTTCGGGGTCGACAACTCCCTCGCTGTCCACCTCGGCGAATATCACCCGATCCGGAAACGAATGGCTCGCGGCTTCGAGGACGGAAGGATGCTCGACAGGAGAGATCAGCACCGACTGCGAGGGCCGCGCACACCCGGCCAGGTAGGCGAACACGGCGTTGTTTGCTTCCGTCGCACCGGAATTGAAAACAATCTCTTCCGTCGCGCACCCGATCAACGAAGCCGATCGCTCCCGGCATTCCTCCAGAAGATTGCGAACGCGCGCCGAAGCCCGGTACGGACTCGACGGATTCGCCCAGGCTTCATCCGCGGCGGTGATCCACACCGCACGCGCGACCGGGTCCAATGGCGTGGTCGCGTTGTTGTCAAAGTAAACCATCGAGAAAACACGCTACCCGAAAAACCGCGTTCTGCCAATACCCCGTACAAGAACCTGGACAACCTTCAGACGCCGCCCCGGCCGCACGGGGATCAATCCGCGGGAATCTCCAGTCTCATTCCCACCCGGACCGAATTCTCGTCCGAAAGAATGTCGCTGTTGGCCTCGAAAATCTCGCGCCATCGACTTCCGGTGCCGTACACTTCCCGGCTGATTCCGTAAAGACTGTCGCCCGGCTCGACGATGTACGTCCGGGTACCGGATGAAGAAGAGGCCTGTCGGGGCTGTTGCGGTTCCGGCGTGCGCGTGGACGCGACCGTCTCATGCTGTTGTTGTCTTACCGGGCTGTCGGGCGTCCGTTGCGCCACCTGAAGTTCCTCGGAACGCCGTTCCGCCTCCTCAAGTCGGACCGTCAATCGCTGCTGCGCCTCGCGCAAACTCGCGACCTCGGTTCTCAAACGCCTGTTCTCGCTCTCCAGTTCGTCAACCGTTTCCAGAAGATCCAACCGCTCCATGGCATGCTGAAGCGGCTTGCCCGGCAGGGTTCGCGCAAGTTCCTTCATCGCCCGGTTGATCTGCCCCTCCACCAGTTCAGCCTGCGGTGAGTGCGGCTTCTGCTCGAGGTACCGGCGGAAATGGTGAATCGCTTCGACAGGGTCGTCCCTGTGATTGAGGTAGATCGCGGCAGCCTCCAGGTGCGACTCGGGCGCATCGGACGGCCGGCGCTGGATCACGCGCAGAAACGAGTCGAGCGCATCGTCCTGGCGTCCTTCCCTCAAAAGCTGCTTGCCGCGCTGATAAGCCCGCTCCTGCTCTTCGCCGATCGTTTCGCTGTCGTCGTAGAATCCGCAACCTCCCGTCAAGAACAGAAAGACCAACAAAAAACATGGCCAGGCTCGAAGCAGGTTGTTATTGGATATGAACACTACGATTCCCCCGGAAGATTTCGCGGTTTCTTGCACCACAGGCACGCGCACAATAAAACGCCATTTCATTCGTGCAAACAACTCTATAAGAAAGAAAAATAACGGTACAACAGGAATTCACCCGGAGAGTTCTCCGCCAACGCCATGGACACCGAGCAAATCATCAATAAAGGACGCCAATGCCTTGAAATCGAAATCGACGCGCTGGACGCAACCGGCCGGGGGCTCGACAAGCATTTTGCCTCGGTGGTGCGCGACGTCGAAGCCTGCCTGCGCACCGGCCGGAAAATCGTATTTACCGGCGTCGGCAAGTCCGCGCACATTTGCCAGAAACTCGTCGGTACGTTCAACAGCATCTCCGCCCGATCCAGTTTCCTCGACGCGACGCAGGCGTTGCATGGCGACTTGGGGCTCTGCCTGGAAAACGACCTGGCCATCATCCTGAGCAACAGCGGCGAAACCGAAGAACTGATTGGCCTCGTGCCCATTCTCAAGCGGTTGGGCATGAGGACCATTGCAATGACCGGCGGAGCCGACTCAACCCTCGCGAGGATTTGTGATGCCGTTCTGCTCTTCCGGGTGCCGAAAGAAGCATGCCCGCTGAAGCTGGCGCCTACGGCCAGCACGACCGCGAGTCTCGCCCTCGGAGACGCGCTCGCCATGGTCCTGCTTGAATTGAAGGGGTTTACCCAGGAGGATTTCGCCCGTTTCCATCCTGCCGGAAATCTGGGCAGAAGTCTGCTGTTGAGAGTCTCCGACATCATGCGGAGCGGCGAACGTTTTCCCGTGCTGCCGGAAACCACCCCGACACGGGATGCCATCCTTGCCATGACCCGCGCCAAGGCGGGATCGCTGGCGCTGGTCGAGGAAGGCGCCGGCAGGCTCAGCGGCATTTTTACCGACGGCGATTTCCGGCGCGCCGCGATCAAGCACACCGACTGCCTGGAGCGCCCGGTCGCCGAATTCATGACACGAAACCCGAAAACAATCGACGCCGGCGCGCTCGCAGTGGAGGCGATCAAACTTTTTGAAAAGCACCGGATCGACGACCTGATCGCAGTCGATGGCAACGGAACCCCGCAGGGATTGATCGACAGCCAGGACCTGCCGAAGCTGCGGATCGTCTGAATATCCGCGCCGACCACTACTCCCGTGCCGTGCCGGCTTGCGGATGCGCCGGGAGAACCCGCTTCAACCTGGTTTCCGCGGACAGGTCAGCCGCCGGTCTTCGCCAATCTCCGCTTGTGAGAAAGGATGCAAAACAGATTCAGGCCCCGGGGGCATTCACCCGTCGGGTGAGCCGGAATTCCTGACAGGTTCTCTCATGTTTTCTTCAATGAGCGCGGACAAGCGTGGATTCGCGGTTCCTGAACCGTGGTTTCAAGGTTCAACCGTTCACCTGGAAATGCTTTCGCTTGAGGCTGGCCGACCTCCTGCCGCAGGGTCTGGCGTGAAGTCCGTACCCGCATTTGGGGCAGTGATAATGGCGCGGACGAATCCATATCCAGAGGGCCACCGGAAAGCACAGGATCACAAAGACCCAGATCACCACCTTGTCGCCCCGGGTAAAGAATTTTTTCATCCGTACGTTCAGGCAACGGGGACAATTCGGAAGATTGGTTTTCATCTTAAGCCACTGAAACGGACCTCTCTATGATCCGGAGCAAAAAATGTCTTCTCACAACCTCTCGCCATTCAACAGATCCTCGAAATCTTCTTCCAGAGTCAACGTATTGTGATTGCTCAGGAGTATCTTCTGGCGCTGATCACCGGCGGGATCCACCCAGAGGAACCAGGTATGGTTTTCCCTGGCGTCGCGAATCTCGCGATTCACCTGAGCCACCAACGCCATTCGCCGGTTCTCAGGCAGCACGACCAGAAATTCCCCATTGGCGTCGGTCCTCACTCTGAAGGCCGGATCCGGAAGCCCCTGAAAATACTCATTCACCGACGGAAACCGCGCCCTTCGCTCCTGAAGTTCGCGAACCGCTCGCTCCGCTTCAGCGATCGCCTCGTCGTACTCCTCCATCGCCACGATCAACGATTTCTCCTTTTCCTCCCACGACGCGATCCGTTCCTCTTGTTCGATTTCGAGATTCTCCAGGATTCGCGCAAGTTCCTCATTCTGCTCCACGAGCGCCTCGCGCCATATCTCGCGCTCGGGCGCCAGCATCGAATACCAGCGGTCTCTCCGCTCCTGGTACGCCTCAAATTCCGCGCGGGTCGGTACGCCGTCCGGCGGCCGCGGAATCTCGTTCAGTTCGTGGATCAACGTCTCATTGCCCTCGATTCGGGCTTCGTGCCGTTCGGTCCGCAGCGCCACTTCATCAAGGTAGGCTTTACGCTCCTGCTCGATCGCCGTACGGACAACCCGGTATTCCTCAACCGCCTCCCGGCGCCGACGCTTTGCCTCGACAACCTCACGCTCGTGTTCTTCTATTTCCTTCTTTAATTTCTCTTTTCGCTCAACGATCTCCGCTTCGCGCTCGTCAAGGAAGCGAGTAATGGAATCCCGCTCAAATACCCGCACGGTTACCAGGCTCAAAGGTATACTCTCGCCGTCGGCGGAAACAACGAATACTTGTCCCTCCAACTCGACCTCTTTCGTCACCTCCTCGGCGAGCGGTTCACAGGCGGAAAACAGAAAAACGGCGCTCAACAGCGGAAAAATCAAGAAAAAACGGCTCGGCATAAAAATGATAGAATATAGAATTTCCGACGATTGGAAAGCACGATCTAGATAACATGAGGCAGTCCCTCAGACCCGAAGATCGCACGCATCATGCGTGCGAAACTCACGCCTCCGCTGATCCCGCAGTCGCGGGAGAAGTCCCGTGCCTGCCGGGAGAAGCGTGATCTACTTCTTTCAACGGCATTGGGAAGAGTTGACTCGATTACAACAACTTTCGGAATTTTCGGCCTCTAGCCCGAGTTTACTAGTTAGCGCGATAAAAAAATGCAGCCACCTGTAGTACAAGCGCTTGCAAATGAGCGTTTGCGACCCTAAGAGTTCGGCTTCAGGTCGAGGGCTCGCAGCAATTGC
>SLTG01000124.1 GCA_007130045.1 Opitutales bacterium | reverse complement strand
GGCTGAAATTGCCCACCCGCCCAAAAATCATCGAAAATGTAGTGGAGAAAAATCAGTGAAATCTTCAGGAAACCCGCTTGAACAGCTAATCGTTCTTTCGGAACTGTCGAAGATGGGTTAGTTGCGATTCGGTTTCTATGTGGTTCAAACGAGGTATCAGTCAACGCGGCAGGGAGGAAAATTCCGCACCGGGGCGGATTGATGTCCTGGGCGGATCAGGGCGCCACCACGGCGCGTGGGTTTTTGAGAGCGTGCTGTCGTGCGGGAATCGGGTGGCGGTTGAAGAGATCGCTGGAAGCGCGGTGGTTCTCGCGCTGGATGGAGAGCCTTCGGTTGAATTTGATTTTCAGCCGTTCAAGAAAGCGTTACGTCGCAAAGCGCCGCGGTCCGAGCTGAGGGGATTGCTCCAACAGGCGGAGATTCCGGAACGGGGGCTTTGTCTCGTGAGCTGCCTCCTTGTTTTCTGCGAGACGCGGGTTTGGATCTTCGAGGAGGGCCTTCGAATCACAATCGATTTGAAGGTCCCTCCGGATGCGGATCTCGGCGAAAAGTCCGCGGCCGAAATCGCTCTCTTGCTTGCTTTGGAGAAACTTGCCGGAAGGCAGTTCCTAAGTACGGAGGCCGCCCGGATTGCGCACGGGGCCGAAACCGATCTGATGGGTCTGCCGTCGGCATTGGCGGACAAGCTGGCCTCGGCATACGGTGAGCCGGGAGTTCTGCTTCCGATTCTCTGCCAACCCGACAAACTTTATCCCGCCATCCCGATGCCCGAAGGAGTGTTCGTTGTCGCATTTCCCGGAAACGAGTCCGGAGAAGAAAGGGCGAACGCGGCGTTGAAGGCGCGCACGGCGACGGTCATGGGGCAATGGATTTTAGAGAAATGTTTACGCCGCGCCTGGCACCATACGGCGGATATTCCGCTTTCTCTCTTCCTGCGTTACGAGAGGGAGAACGTTCCCTTGACGATGAAGGGGGCGCCCTATTACGAGCTGATCGGCTCCGAAATGCCGTCTCCGTTAAACGTGTATCCACAGGAAACATACAACGTTAACGCGGCGTTGCGTTTTGCAATCGAGGAGCATGCCCGCTGTTCAACGGCCCTCGCGCTTCTTCAGGATTTGAACGAGCGGAATCGCGATGAGGGCATGCGTGAGTTCGGGGAACTTATGCTGCAATCACACGAAGGGTATTCCCCGGTCGGTCTCGGAAGCCGGGAGGCGGACCGGAGGGTCGACGCATTGATGGAGTTCGGCCCGGAACACGGGATTTACGGAGCGCGCCTCAGCGGTGAAGGCGTGGCGGGCACCGTCGTGGCGCTCATGACCCGGCAGGGGCTCGCCCGCGCCCGAGAGATCCCGGAGCGGACGGCATTTCTTGCGAATGCGGTGCGCCCGTTGGTGCGATAACCGATGCGATCTGATTACCGCCATTCGTGCTTGGGGTAACGTCCCTGAAGCTGCTTTCTGACGTCGGGGTAGCTCGTCTTCCAGAATTCGGCGATATTTTTCGTGATCTGGACCGGGCGCTGATTCGGGGCGAGGACCTGAATCACGACGTCGACCCGCCCGTCGGCGATAGTGATGTTCTCATTGAGATCGTAAAGCTCCTGTACGCGGGCCGAAAGTACGGGGGGATCGTTCTCCGAGTAAACCAGTCTGGCGTTTCGTCCGCGCGGAAGCGAAACGGTGGCGGGCGCGTAGTGTTCGAGCAGGGCATCCTGCTCATTGGACAGCCAGGCCTTAATCGTGGGAAGCACCGGGCGATCCTTGATTTCCTTGTATCCACAGGCGCCGTAAACGATCTGTTCGATCAGCGCCTTGCGATCGCCGGATCGGATGGGGGGCAGTTCCAGTTCCGGCATCCACTCGGCGAGGCAATTGAGGCGCGCGATCCATTGCTCGACCGAGTGGTCCCAATTCTTGAGTGGGCATCGACCGGCGACGACCTCATCCGCGAGGATCGACGCCGCGGCCGCGGCGTCCGAGGTTTCGCCGGTTCTTGATTGGAGGGCGAGGTCCCGGAACCGAATTGTTTTTTCTTCGACAACGCGGCGGCTGGAGGGATCGAATCGGACCGCGCGTTCCAGGCGGAAATCATCCGGGAAAAGTTCTCTGAGCCAGTTTTCCTCGATCGCAGTGGCAAGGCTCAGGCGCACGGCAACATCGGACCCCTTTCCGGCGGTCTGGACCTCGCGCACTTCGGAGGCGACGAACAGGGGCGCGTCCTGAACGACGCTTTCGCGACTGAGGGTTCCGCGTCTTCCATGGACCATTTCGCACTGGAGCGTGCCGCGGGCGGCGCGCCGGGCGACCTGGTCGGAAAATCCGAGAAGCACGCAGCGCCGGACCGATTCGGAGGTCGGGAGATCCGGTCTTGTATCCGGCGCCTTCCAGCCCGCGATTCCTAGAAAATGTGTTTGAATCTGTGCCACCTGGCGTGCGGCTCCCGCGTGAACGCCGACTTGTCGGCATTCCCGCACGGAAAAGCGGTGTCGGGCGGCGTATTCCCACGCTCGCATTCGGGCGAAAAAATCGGATTCCGTTTCGTCGCCCAGACGATCTTCCCGCGTGGAAACCACGCGTTCTCCGACACGGCGTTCAAGCAGCTCGCGGGTTTGCGTCAGGGCGGCGATCAGCGCGATTTCAGGTACGCAACCGTACTCGCGTGCGGCGATGAGCATGCGGGAGTACCGCGGGTGGAGAGGGAAAGCGGTCATTTGCCGGCCCAGAGGCGTGATTTCGCCGGATTCGTTTTCGAGGGCGCCCAATTCGCGCAGAAGACGTTCCGCGCGCTCAACTGAAACGGGATCCGGCGTTTCCAGCCACGGGAAGGAGGCGAGGTTGTGGACGCCGCTGTTTTTGAGGGTGAGAAAGATTTCGGCGAGATCGAGGCGCTTGATTTCAGGAAGCTCGTTTTCGGGGCGATGGAGATGATCGTCCTCGGTCCAGAGGCGAAGGCAGCGGCCGGGTGCGGTCCGTCCCGCACGCCCGGCGCGCTGGTCGGCGGAGGCGCGACTGATCTTCTCGACGAGCAGGGTGTTGATCCCGCGGTGGGGGTCGAAGCGAGCGATCCGCGCGAGTCCGCCGTCCACCACGATTCGGATTCCCTCGATTGTGAGGGAGGTTTCGGCGACGTTGGTCGCGACCACGATTTTGGGGCGGTCGCAGGGTGCCAGTGCGAGGTCCTGTGCTTCGGGCGAAAGGTCACCGTAAAGCGGAAGCGCGGTAAAAGGCTTTAGCGAGGAAAAGCCTTCGACGGCCCGAAGCGTGCGTTCGATCTCGCAGGCGCCCGGCATGAACACGAGGGCGTCTCCCTCGACACCCTCGCGCACGAGCCGGTCGAGTTCCCGCGCGGCGAGGTCCCACACCGGCACCTGATAATGCCTGGCGGACGCGGGAAGGAATTCGGTTTCAACAGGAAAAATCCGTCCTTCCGAGCGAAGCATTGTGCAAGGCTGCAGGTATTGCTTGACCGCCGAGCGGTCAAGAGTGGCCGACATTACCGCCAATTTCAGATCCGGACGTCGTGTTTCCTGAATCTGAAGGGCGCGTGCCAGGGTGATGTCACCGTAAACGTGGCGTTCGTGAAATTCGTCGAAAAGAATGGCGGCGACATTCGGGAGGTCGGGCTCGTCCATGATCCGGCGAAGAAGAATGCCTTCCGTGACGAAGCGAATGCGGGTTCGGGAGGAAACCATCCGGTCAAACCGAATCTGATAGCCGACCTCACCGCCGAGCGGGACGTCGCGTTCCCGGGCGACTCGTTTCGCGAGCATTCGGGCCGCGATGCGGCGGGGTTGCAGAATGACGACCTCGCCCCGTTCGCAGAACCCCTGTTCCAAAAGGATCTGAGGCACCTGGGTCGATTTTCCGGAGCCTGTGGGCGCTTCGAGGATGAGCCTGTTTCGTTTCCGGAAGGCGGCGGCGATGGCGCCCTCCAGTTCGCGAACCGGCAGGCTCGAACCGATCATCGCTTAATCGCCTCCGGAGACGGTAAAGATTCCGGATAGGTTCACCTGAGGATTGGCGAACGCCGTGCCGGAGAACGTGCCGGAAACATTATCTTCGAAAACGAAATTAAGGCGCATGGGCGCAAGGAGATCGTATTGGACTTCAAGGTCCAAACTGTAGGGATTTCCTTCGGACGCCGACAGGATGGATCCCGTGATCACCTGGTCCTTGCCTTCGTTAAGGATATAGGAACCGGATGACCCGGATGAGTCGATCGACAGCGTCAATGTCTGATCCGGGTCAAACGAGGTTATGACGAGATCGAATGTCTTGTCGTGAAGCTGCAGGAATGCGACGTCGGCCGGATAGATGACGCGGGCGACCCGAAAGAACAGCCGCGGATTCGCCGCGATACTCAGGTTCGCTTCCCGGGTAAGATTGAATTCGCTCTCAGGGAACGTGGTCACTCGCAGGAACCCGAGAGAGTTCCACTCTTCCAGATCGTTCGAAAAATGGATCGGGTAGTCTTCGAAAAGGGACTGCTCGAAACCAAGGATAATATCCGGTTCGGCACGTCCCTCGCGGGGTTCGGCGATCATCCGGGTCTCGATGCCGCGAACGTCCGGAAGAGGGAGTTCGTTGGCGTCGAACGCTTCCGCCTCGGGGCCGTTGCGAATAATGGTAATTCGCTCGATCACGATGTCGTTGATGGGACGGTCGTCGGGGATCATGGGAGATTCCTCGCCGTTCTCGTCTTCGTCCTCGCCGTTCGCTCCATTTGCGTTTCCGTTCTCCCCATTGGATTCACCGGTCCCGTTTTCGCCGCCGTTCTCGGTATCTCCGTTTTCAGTGTCGCCATTTTCGGTGTCCCCATTCTCCTCTTCCTCTTCGTCGTCGTGCAGGTCTTTTCCGGTCGGGGCGGCGCCGATGGCTTCGACGGTTTCCATGCCCTCGACGACTTCCCCGAACACGGTGTGCAGCCCGTCGAGCTCCGGGGTTGCTTCGAGCGTGATGAAGAACTGGCTGCCGTTCGTGTGGGGTCCGGCGTTCGCCATGGAAAGGATTCCCGCCGAAGCGTGGTTCAAGTCGGGACGGATCTCGTCACCAAAGGTGTATCCCGGACCGTCGGTCCCATCACCGCGGCGCGAGCCGGTTTGAATGACGAAATCCTCGATGACGCGGTGGAAAATAAGGCCGTCGTAGAAGCGGTCGCTCGTGATTTTCGCGGTTTCGGGATCGAGCCACCGCCGGGTGCCCTCGGCCAGGGTCACGAAGTTGGCGACGGTCATCGGGGCGTCTTCGAAGAAGAGCCGGCAGATGAACTCGCCGGATTCCGGTTCGTCGTCCCGGGTAAAGGTAATTTCAAACCGGGCGTACAGGCCGTCGGGTAGTTCGCCGGATTCCGTATCGCCCGCAACGGACGAAACGCCGGCGGCGACCGGCGCCAGGCACAGGAGGAAGAACAGGCGGAAAATGAAGCGCGGATTTTTCATCTATCAGTATAAGGTTGGGAGAAGTCCGCCCGGATTGCACGGGAAAATTGCGGTCCATGTTTTCACAGTCATGAGCAAGGCGGCGTCGATTCGGGAAGGGCGGTCAGCTTCCGGGTTTGATCGCGGGAGTAACGGAAAGATGTTCCGGCAGAGCGTCCGCCGGGTAGGATGGGAAGCTCAGTTTGACCAGGGAGATCATAGGGATGGAGAATGATGATTTGTCGTCGCTTCGGTCCACCAGCACCGCCAGCGCCTGGGGGGCGCCGCCGTGGCCGGCTGCGATCGAGATCGCTTCGCGGGCGCGACCTCCACGGGTCACGACGTCTTCCACCACCAGGATTTTCTCTCCCGGTTCGATCCTGAAATTGCGGCGAAGCGCGAGGCGGTCATTGACCTTCTCCACAAAAATAAAGCGGCTTCCGCTTTGGCGCGCGACCTCCTGACCGATGACCAGCCCGCCCAACGCCGGCGCCAGAACCGTGTCGAAGGCGACGTGGTCGAGTTTTTCCAGAAGGAGCTCGGCCAGCCGTCCCACGAATTCCATGTTCTGGCAGACCTGCGCGCACTGGAAGAAATATTCGCTGTGCAGTCCGGAACGCAGTACGAAGTGCCCCTTGAGAAGAGCGCCGCTTTTCCGGAACAAATCGAGAGCTTCATCTTCGGATGTTGGCATTTGGTGCCGAATCATGGTCAAACGCCGTGAAAAAACAAAATGAATTTTGCCATGGGCCGGATTTATCGCTTATGCTGGAGGCAGTCATGGTGAATTACTCGGAGTTGGAGGACGAACTGGGAGACGTGCTGGAGAAGGCGATGAAGTATTCCGGGATGACGGAGGAGTGCCTCGCCAGGGAATCCGGTGTTTCCATTTCCAAGATCAAAGACGCGGAGGATTACCGGTACGATCTGACGCCGGGGGAGTTGCGCAACCTGGCGAACGTCCTCAAGTTAAACGAAGTCGGCCTGTCGGCTTTGAGCGGCGGACGCTATCCGCTGCCGGATTTCAAGGGGCTTCCGTTCGAACTCCATACCCTGGCGATGCCGTTCAGTGTCGGGCGGGTCAACGCGTTTCTTATCGCCGCGCGCGGATCCCCGACGGGCATCATGTTTGATACCGGCAATGGGTACGGGGAGTTGATGGATGCCTGGCCATCGTCGATACGCGAGATTGCGGCCATATTCCTGACGCATTGGGATGCGGACCACGCGGGCGGATTGGGCGAACTTCTGAAACACAACCCCGATATTCCCGTTTACGCTCCCCCCGGCAGCAGTTCCGGGGTTGCGTTGCTGTCAGGAGGGGATTCGATTCGTATTCAGGGTTTTTGGATTCAAGCGATCGATACACGCGGGCACTCGGAGCGTCACATCTCGTATCATGTGCGGCGGGAGAGCGCGGCGGATTCGGGCGGAGTTCTGGTGGCCGGGGATCTGATCTTCGCCGGGTCCGTCGCGTGCGGGTTCCATTCGCCCCGGGAACTCCTGTCGAACGTCCGGCGCATCCTCGTGGAAATGGACGGGGAAACGGTAGTGGCGCCGGGACACGGTCCGCTGACCACCATTGAAAACGAACGGCGCTACAACGTGTTCAACTATTGAGTGGCATATCGGGCGCTTTTCGGGGTGATTTTCGGACGAGGGACAGCAAGGTGATTTTTAGGAGACTAATCCTTGAAAGGCTTCTTGATTTTACGAATACTCCGTGACCAGTGGAAGCCTATACGAAAGCGAACAAGCCGTCCGGCGCTATTTCAGGTGAATCAACCGACCGTTCGGGCGCACCTTCAATATTAGAGGAGAAACGGAAGCATCTCGTGTTGATCGAAGACGACGCGCTCAATGCGAAGATTCTTCAGAAGATCCTGGAGCGCGAAGGTTATTCGATAACGTGGTTCGAGTCCGGCGAGCGTTTTTTCGAGCGCTTTGACGAACTTTCGTTCGATCTCGTGCTTCTGGACGTCGTGCTTCCGGGGATTGACGGGCTGGAGGTCTGCCGCCAACTGAAGAGTGCCGAGGCAAGCGCGGAGGCGCCGGTTATATTTATCACCGCGCGCAAGGACGCCGACGATATCGTCGCCGGATTCGAGGCGGGCGGCGCGGACTATATTCCAAAGCCGTTTCAGCCGCGCGAGACGCTCGCGCGCGTGCGGACGCATTTGCAGCTTCGGGAGCTCCACGCGCGGCAGGCGGCGATCATCGCCGACCTTGATGCCGCGGTAAAGGCGCGCAACCGACTCCTCGGGGTGACGGCGCATGATCTTCGGAATCCCATGATTTCGATACAGGGCTTCGCCGAAATGCTGAGGGACGAGGCGGTGGGGGCGGTGAATGCCGAGCAGAAAGAGATGGCGGCGTTTATCGCCTCGGCGGCAACGTCGATGCTCGAATTGATCGACGATCTGCTGGATCTGTCATCGATTGAAGCAGGAGAGCTTAAGCTTTGCAAGAAGGAAAACGACCTTGGCGAAGTCATCAACATGGCGGTTTTTCTCTACCGCGGGCATGCCGAAGGCAAAGAAATGACTATTGAAATGAAGGCTCCTCCCTCTCCGGTGCGGTGCGTTTTCGACAGCGTTCGCATGAAGCAGGTGGCGGAAAATATTCTCAGCAATGCGATCAAGTTTTCTCCGGCTGGTGCGCGAATCGAGGTCGAGTGGGGGTGTTCGGAGCAGGGAGGGTATTTTTCCGTGCGCGACGAAGGGCCGGGAATTCCTGAAGCCGAAAGGGACCGGTTGTTTCAGGACTATGGGAAGACGTCGGTTCGTCCGACCGCGGGCGAAAAAAGTACCGGCCTTGGGCTTGCGATTTGCCGGAAGATTGTCGAAGCTCACGGCGGTAGTCTGAATGTCGGCAATTTACCTGACAAAGGGTGCGAGTTCAAAGTGACCGTGCCGCGATAGCGGAATTCGGAAAATTATGACAATGAGCGCGAAAACGAAGATTCTGCTGGTGGATGACGAAGATCATATCCGTGCTTTTCTGAAGGCGCTTCTCAGGCAATCGGGTGATTTTGAAGTGATCGAATCCCGAAACGGGGAGGAGGCGGTCGAGATGCTGCGGTCCGAGCGTCCCGATGCGGTGATGATGGACATCAATATGCCCAATTTGGACGGAGTGGCCGCGCTTCAGAAAATGAGGGAGTTCGATACCGGGACCGTGATTATTATGCTCACCGCGAAAGCCACCGATTACGCGGTCCGGGAATGCATGCACTCCGGCGCCAGCAATTTCATCCGAAAGGATACTCCGAAAGAACAGATCGTTGAGATTTTGCGGACCACCCTTGCCGACCACGGGCACGGTCGGTCCGAATGATGCAAGCGCCTATGCCGGAAGAAACGGATCAGCCACCCGGCAACGAACCGACGGAAACGCCGAATCCCCTTTCGGCCGTGCGTTATTCGCTCCCGGCCATGTTGGACGAGATTGCCAGGGACCGCGAGTCGGTGCGCGAGGGCGGCAACCTTCTGAGTCAGGATCAGATTACGGCCATGTTCGCGGCCTGGAGGGAAAAGGAGAAGGAGAAGAATGGACCAAGGTAATCCGGCTTTCGTCGAGAAGGTGCGCGAGACCGAGGCCGTGCCTCCCGCGCACCTCGACGCCCTGGTCGCGCGCCATGGAGGAGGAACCTTGAATCTTTTGAGGGCGCTCATGGACGATGGGCTCCTTGGGAAAGCCCATGCCTGCCAATTGTGGGGCGACTCGATCGGCAAGACGTACGTCGATCCGCTCGAAGTCGTGATCAGCCGTGAAGCGGTCGAAGTGATTCCCCACGAGATCGCCAAGAAGAAAACCGTGCTCGGATTGTACTACTTTGGCGATGTTCTGACCGTGATCACGCCCGACCCGAATGACACGGTTTTCATGAAGCAGCTCGAACGGATCACCCAGAGTCCGATCAGCCCGATCTTCGGCTTGCCATGGGAGATTGAGACTGCGATCGCGATCCAGTACCAGACCCGTGAAAATCTGGATGACCTCCTGAAAAAGATTACCAGCAGCGGATTTCGTATCGACGGCGTTCAATCGGACGATGACGTCGCCATGCTCGCTGAAGCGGTCCCAATGGTCGAACTCGTTGACGCATTGGTTTATTATTCACTGCGTGAGCGCGCATCGGATATCCACATCCAGCCCGAGGAGGCGAGCGTACCGATCCGCATTCGCGTGGATGGAATCCTGCGCGAGGCCATTCGGCTGCCCAAGTCGATCGGCCCGGCGCTTGCCGCGCGGATCAAGGTGATGTGCGAACTGGACGTATCGGAAAGGCGGTTGCCGCAGGACGGGCGCTTTTCGCTCGAACTCGGCGGCAACAAGGCGAATTTCCGGGTATCGATCGTGCCGTCCATACACGGAGAGAAGGTGGTTGTCCGGGTGCTGAACATTTCCGGTGTCCGACAGGTCATGGAACTGAACAAGATGTTGTTCTCCCAAACGGTGCTTCAGCCATTCCGCCGCCTGATTCGCCGCCCCAACGGGATTATCTTCATCACGGGCCCCACGGGATCGGGAAAGTCCACGACTCTTTACGGGGCTCTGGACGAAATCAACGTTCCGGGGCAGAATATCATGACCGTCGAGGATCCGGTTGAATATCAACTTAAAGGATTGACGCAGGTTCAGGTGAAACCGGATATCGGGCTGACCTTCAGCCGGGTGTTGAGAGCGGCGATGCGACAGGATCCCGACGTGATCCTCGTGGGAGAGATTCGGGATCTGGAGACGGCGAAGATCGCATCCGAAGCGGCGCTGACGGGGCACTTGGTTTTCGCGACGCTGCACACCAACAATGCGGTGCAGGCGACCTTGCGGTTGATCGAGATTGGAGTGGAGCCGTTCATTGTAGCTCCGTCGATTTTGGGGGTGGTCAGCCAGCGGCTCGCCGGACGCGTTTGCGAGAATTGCAGCGAGCCATATTATCCGAGTCGCGATGAGATGCGGACCTATTTCCTGGATGAAGGTCTCGGGAAAGTACCGTTCTTCCGTGGAAAGGGCTGTTCGGAATGCGGTGAAACCGGTTTTCGCGGGCGGGTCGCGCTTCACGAGCTTGTGGTGATTACCGATGAAATACGCTCGATGATCTCGGAGAGCGCTTCCATGCTCGATCTTGCACGCGCGGCACGGCGCGGAGGATATCGACCGATGCGTTACGACGGACTGAAGAAAGTGCTGCTCGGACTTACGACGATCGAAGAGGTGGAGAGGATTACCGTCGAAGAGACGCCTCTGTAGTCCGACTGAAGAGATGTGGACAGGATGAAAGGGGAGCACGATGATTCGGAAATGCTGAATGCGGCCGTCGACCAACTCGGGGCATCGGTCCTCATTACCGAGAAAGACCTTCAGCCCCCCGGTCCGCGTATAATCTACGTGAACCGGCAGCTCCTGGATATGAGCGGGTACCGGCGCGAGGAGCTTATCGGTCGGACGCCAAGGATTTTTCAGGGGCCTGAGACGGACCGGGCCACCCTTGATCAAATCCGGAGGACTCTCGCACGAGGAAGGGAGTTTGAGGGGGAGGTGCTCAATTACGCGAAGGATGGCTCGACCCATTGGGTACACTTGCACATCAGTCCGGTTCGCGATGATGCCGGTGAAATCGTCCGGTGGGTTTGCGTCCGGCGCGAGGTTACCGACCACCGGATATGGGCCGACGAGATGCAGCGGATCAACGCCGTTCTTTCGGTGCAGATGGAGCTGTCCCCCGACGGAATTCTGGTAGTGGACGACGAAGGGCGCGTGATTGCGTATAACGGGCGGTTTCAGAAAATGTGGGGAATACCGCTGGAATCTTTTGCCAGCGCGCAGTGGGCGGACCTTCTTCAGCACGTGCTTGCGAAGGTCGAGGATCCGGACGGCTTTCGAGCGAAAGTCGAGGAGTTTCAGCATTCGAAACAAAAGCAGTTTCAGGATGAGGTGAAGTTGAAGGACGGACGCATCTTCGAACGGTACTTTGTTGCGACACGTTCTCCCCAGGGACAATTTTACGGGTGGTTGTGGTATTTCAGTGACGTCACTCAGCAGCGCGAGTTCGAGCACCGGCTTGGCGAGGCGCGAAGGGAGGCTGAAGCCGCCAGCCTGGCGAAATCGCGTTTTCTCGCGAACATGAGCCACGAAATTCGTACGCCGCTCAACGGGATCCTCGGCATGACCGAAATCCTCCTGCAGACCGATGTGACGAACGAGCAGCGCGATTTTCTCTCCACGATCCAGACCAGCGGAGACAATCTCTTAATCCTTATCAATGATCTGCTCGACCTCTCGAAGATTGAATCCGGGCGCCTTGAGTTGGACTCGGAGCCGTTTGACCTTCTTTCGTTGATCGAGGACGCCATCGCCGTTGTCGGGGGGCGAATAGGACGGAAGAAGCTCGATCTGGGATATCTCATCGATCCGCGATTGCCCGAACGTTTTCGCAGCGATGAGAATCGAATTCGACAGGTGTTGATCAATCTGCTTGGAAATTCAATCAAGTTTACCGAACGGGGAGAAGTTGTCATCGAAGTGAACCTTCTGGGTTCGGATTCGCTGCCCGACAGCGTCGCGGATCCGGATAGGATTCCACTGCACTTCACAGTGAGGGATACCGGTATCGGGATCTCCGAGGAGAACCAGAAAAAACTGTTCAAGCCCTTCAGCCAGGTCGATCCATCGACGACACGGCGTTACGGAGGAAGCGGGCTGGGCCTGTCGATCTGCCGTCGCCTCGTCGAACTCCTCGATGGTGAAATCTGGGTGGAAAGTCGCCCGGGAAAGGGTTCGGCGTTTCATTTTACATTGCCGTTGAAGGCGGAGAGAGGTTCGACAAGCCGTCGGGCCGTTCATCTCGATCTGTCCGGTAGAACTTTGCTCGTGGTGGACGACAACGAGGTCAATCGCTCGATGGTGAGGCACCAGGCGAGCCGGCAGGGGATGCGAGTGGACGAAGCGCCAGGAGGCCGCGAGGCTTTGGCGAAACTGAAGAGTGGCACGCGATACGATGTGATCGTGGTGGACATGCAGATGCCCGAAATGGACGGACTGATGTTTTCCCGCGAGGTCCGGCGCCGTTTCCATGTTGAATCCCCGCCGATGATTCTATCGACCTCTCTTGGGAATTACGCCGAATTGAAACGGGAGGTGGAGGATGAAGGATTGTATTATTTGTCGAAACCTTTCAGGCAGTTTCAGTTGAGTTCCTTATTAGGTGAGATCTTTGAAGTGGAGGGCGCCCGGCACGAGGAGGTCACGGATGGCAGCGCCTGGCAGCAGACGGGTTTTGACCGGAATCTTCGGATACTCCTCGCGGAGGACAACGAGGTGAATCTAAAGGTGGCCGTGGGATTGCTGCGGCGACTCGGGATTCAACCCGACCATTCAGTGACCGGGAAGCAGGCGGTCGAACGCTGGGAAAAGGACCGGCAGGACGTCGTCTTTATGGATGTACACATGCCGGAGATGGACGGACTGGAGGCGACACGGCGGATTCGGCGGATCAGCGATGATCCGATCGTTCCGTGGATTGTGGGTATGACCGCGGACGCCCTTCCGAGAGATCGCGAACGAGCGCTCGAAGCGGGAATGAACGATTATCTCAGCAAGCCGGTCAAGAGTATCGACCTGGCGTCCGCTCTCAGAAGAGCTCCGCACGGCGCCGAGTCGGTTCAGGATAAGCCGTCGGGTGATCCGGGATTCTCGGAAAAATTGCTGTCGCAGCTCGCGGAACTGGGTGATTCGGGTGACGACGGTTTTGTCCGCGAATTGGTGGAGATGTTTCTGGCCGACGTCCCCCGGCAGATCGGCGGGATGCGCAAAGGAATCGAAAACGGCGATGCGCGCGCGGTGAGCGGCGCCGCGCATTCGGTCAAGGGAATGAGCGCGAATTTCGGGGCGGTTCGCCTTCAGGAGAAATGCGAGGCGCTCGAGAGACGCGGACGGGATGGGCGCCTGGATGGTGCGGATCGTCTGATTGGAGAAATCGAAGCGGCCTTTCGTGAGGTCGAGAACGTGCTCAACCAGCGCTACCCGAGCCTGTAGGCGAGCCATTCCCACGCCGCACCATTCTTTTTTGAATGGCGACGTCTTCGCGGATTCCTCCGAAATCCGGATTATGCGCTGGCGAGCGAACCGTTTTCCCGTGCCTTTCCGAAGTAGAGCTCGGACTGTTCCTCGGCATGGTACGAGGAACGGACAAGGGGGCCGGACTCGACCACGCCGAAACCGATGGAAAGTCCGTATTCGTGCCACTCCCGGAATTCCTCGGGAGTGACCCAACGGTCGACCGGCAGGTGTTTTGGGGTCGGTTGAAGGTATTGGCCGAGCGTCAGGATATCCACCTCGTCGTCGCGCAGGTCTTTCATTGTCCGCACGATTTCGTTCCTGGTTTCGCCCACGCCGAGCATCATGCTGGTCTTGGTCACGAAGCCGCGCGACTTGGCATGGCGGAGGACCCAGCGGGAGCGATCGTAGCGTGCCTGGACTCGGACCGGGCGCTGAAGGCGTTCAACGGTTTCGACGTTGTGGTTCAGGATATCCGGTTCGGCGTCGAGAATGGTGTCCAGGCTTTCCTGATTGCCCTGGAGATCGGGGATCAGGACTTCGACCGCGGTGTCCGGATTCCGGTGCCGGATGGCCCGGATCGTCGCAGCCCAGACCGAAGCGCCTCCATCCTTGAGCTCGTCGCGGGCGACCGAGGTAATCACGCAGTGGCGAAGCCGCATTTTGGCCACCGACTCGGCGACGCGGGCGGGTTCGCCGAGGTCGAGCTCGGTCGGGCGGCCGGTTTCGATCGCGCAGAAGCTGCAGGACCGCGTGCAGATATTGCCCAGGATCATCACAGTCGCGGTTCCCCGCGACCAGCACTCACCCATGTTGGGGCATTGGGCGCTTTCACAGACGGTGTGAAGCTCGTGGCTGTCCACGATGTTGCGCACGCTCTTATACTCGGGGCCGCCGGGAAGCCGGGCCCGCAGCCATTCTGGTTTTCTATTCGACATGAATCAATGAATTCGTGATTTCGAGTGAAATTCGGCGCCGAGAAAAGCGCCAGACAGTCGTACTTTGAGGGTTCGAGGGCGTTTGTTCAACCACGAATGGCAAGCCGTGGCCAAAACTCGTCACGAGTAGTGCATTTCAGTTGCCTGCCAGGGTGATTTGTGAGAGAGTTCACCTTCGATTTTCCTATGATATTCAAATTCCGACTCCTCCTGATTCTATCCATTCTGGCAGGCACCGTATTTGTTTCGGGATGCCGGACTTTCCGCGGGGATGATTTTCCGTATCATGTGGCCCGTTTCTATATGGAAACCAGCGAAATCTATCCCGAACGTTACAGCCAGGCGGTGATGCTTCCATACACCGAAACGGTGATCAATATCGATCCGCGGGCGCGCATCGGGGAATGGGATATTGCCAGGGTTGACGTTTTTGAGGCTGAGCTGGGTGACGCGGTTGCGTTCCACCTCGTCCGTGACGCCGTCCGGGACCTTCAAATGATGAGCTACAACAATCAGGGAAGGCGTATCGTCCTGACGGTCAATGACCGGGTCGTCGGAGCCCAGAGGATACACCGCGGTATCGACAACGGCGTTATCACGATGTACCTCGAAGTGCCGGATGAAAAACTGGAGGAGTTGGCTGAGTACATCACCAAGACTTCGGAAGCGGCGCGTCGGAGAATGTAAGGGAGAAAATCGTTTGTTGTATATGGAGCGTTTTCTGCTGTGTTTTCTGCTCGCATGTTTCGGCGGGTGGATATTGGTTTCCGATGCGCGGGCGCTTGAAATCGTTTGGCCGACGCCCAATCCGGCCTGGCTGGAACGGGGTCCCCTGGAGGATTTCGTGCAGCCGGCCGCTTCAGGCCGTACCGAGTCGGCGCTTTTCGGATGCACGCGCACCGGTGCCACCCGTTTTCATGAGGGAATCGACCTCAAACCGATTCGGCGCGACAGCCGGGGCGAGCCGCTCGATCCCGTCTTTTCGATCATGCCGGGTCGCGTCCTGTACGCCAACCGGACCGCATGGCACAGTTCCTATGGACATTACGTCGTGATCGAACACACAGGGACGACTCCGGCGGTGATTTCGCTTTACGCGCATCTCGGTTCGATCGATGAGAACATCTCGGAGGGAGTCGGAGTGGAGGCGGGTCAGAGGATCGGAATCATGGGGCGCTCGGCGGGCGGATACACGATTCCGGTCGCGCGCGCTCACGTCCACCTGGAAATCGGATTCTGGCTCACCGAGGACTTCCAGAAGTGGTACGATGCACGGAATTTCGAAAGTCCGAACCGCCACGGTGCGTTCAGCGGCTTCAATATCATCGGATTCGACCCGCTCGATTTCTACAATAAATATCGCAGCGGGGAGGTGCGGGATGTCCTGGGTTACCTCCGTCAGGAACCGGTCGCTTATACCCTGCGAGTCGCCGATTCAAAGATCCCCGATTTTGTCCGCAGATACCCGGACCTCGTTGAAGGCGGCGTACCCGGCGGCGGAGTTGCGGGGTGGGAGATCGAATTCAGTTGGTACGGACTTCCGAAAGGATGGCGCCCGCTTCGGGACGAGGACCTGCCGGGCGAGGGAGGGAGCCGGGTCGAGATTGTATCGTTTGATGCGGACGTTGTCGCCGCGAATACCTGCCGGTCCACCGTTCAACTTCAGGGCGGGCAGCCGCGCATCGGAGCCACTACCGATCGGGTGCTTGAGCTTTTGTTTGGCCCGTAATCGCCTCGTCCGGTGATTATCTCGTGTCATTTGCGGATTGCATCCTGCGCGGGCGTCTTGTTTGTTGGCCCTATGCCGGGTTCATTGGACAACAGGACGATTGTGCTTGGGGTGACGGGGTCGATCGCCGCGTTTAAGGCGGCGGAGCTGACGAGCCTGCTGCGCAAGGCGGGCGCGAATGTCTTCGTGGTCATGACCGCCGCGGCGACCCGATTCATTACACCGCTGACGCTCCAGGCGTTGAGCCGGAATCCGGTTACGACAAGCCTGTGGGACGAAGGCAAGGGCTGGCAGCCGGGCCACATCGAACTGGCGGACACGGCGGACCTGCTACTGATTGCGCCGGCAACCGCGGACGTCCTTGCGAAGCTTGCGCACGGTCTGGCCGACGACCAGTTGACCTCGCTTTACCTGGCCTGCCGGGCGCCTGTGATGCTGGCTCCGGCGATGAACGGAAAGATGTACGATCACCCGGCGACACGGCAAAACCGCGAAGTCCTGGAGAAGCGCGGCCACGTGTTCATTGGGCCGGAGGAGGGGATGCTGGCCTGCGGGTACGAAGGGCTGGGGCGCCTCTGGCCGGTGGAGAATATTGTGACTCGTGTTGAGAAGATGATCGGAGGAACATGATTTTTTGCTTTAAATCGTTCCGTGCATGACGAAGGCTGGAAACCGGATATGTCAGAGAGCAATCAAACCACGGGAGAACGGACGCCGCAGTTGAAGCGAACGCCGCTTCACGCGCTTCACCGGGAGCAAGGCGCCCGCTTCGTCGATTTTGAAGGATGGGAGATGCCGGTTCAGTGCCGGGGGATTCTCGAGGAGCATCGCGCCGTGCGCGAGGCGGCGGGCCTTTTCGACGTCAGTCACATGGGGGAGTTCATTGTGGCCGGCCCCCAGGCGGAGGCGTTTCTCAACCTCATGCTCACAAACAATATCTCGCGAATGAGTGAAGAGCGGGCTCAGTACAACCTGATGTGCTACCCGGACGGGGGTGTTGTGGACGACCTGATTGTTTACCGGCGCAGCGAGGAGGCGTTTCTTCTTTGTGTGAATGCGGCCAACACCGCGAAGGATTTCGAATGGCTGGAGCGGCACGTCAACAGCTACGACTGTACGCTCCAGAACGTCTCCGATAAGTACGCGTTGCTCGCGCTGCAGGGGCCGCGGGCGGACGAGATTCTCAAGCCGCTGACCCGCGCGGTCATCGAGCACCTGGAGGCGTTCGCGACCGAGGAGACGTCCGTCGCCGGACGGGATGTCATTCTCAGCAGGACCGGCTACACGGGCGAGCCGGGATTCGAGCTGTTTACTCCCTGGGGCGACGCCGAGCCCCTTGCGAAAGCGATACTGGAGGCGGGGAGCGCGCTAGGGCTTCAGTTGATCGGGCTCGGCGCCCGCGACAGCCTTCGGCTCGAAGCCGGGTATCCGCTCTACGGGCACGAGCTGAGCAGGGAAATCACCCCGCTCCAGGCCGGCCTCGGATGGGCCGTCAAGCTTAAGAAAGAGGCGGACTTCATCGGAAAGGAGACGCTCCGGCGCGAGAAGAGCGATGGGTTGAAGCGAAAAGTCGTCCACTTCCGGACCGGGACGCGGCGCATTCTTCGTGAAGGTACGCCGGTTGTGGCGGACGGGCGCGAGGCCGGCCGGGTGCTTTCCGGGACGCTCTCTCCGATGCTGAACGAGGCGATCGGCAGCGCCCTGGTGGATTCCGATGCCGTCGAGCAGGGGAATCTGCACGCCGATTTACGAGGCAAAAGCTTTCCGTTGCAATTGGTCAAACCTCCCTTTTACACTTCCCGACAACGAAAATCATGAGCGACAGCAAGGACCTTAAATACGCGAAAACCCACGAATGGGTGCGCCAGGAGGACAACGGCGAGGTGGTCATCGGAATATCCGATTACGCCCAGAAAAACCTCGGGGATATCACGTTCGTGGAGCTCCCTTCCGCCGGCGACAAGGTGACCAGGGGCGAGAGCTTCGGGGTCGTTGAATCCGTCAAGGCCGCGTCCGACCTGTACGCGCCGGTCAGCGGAGAAGTCATTGCCGTGAACGAGGCGCTCGAGGACGCGCCGGAAAAGGTGAACGAGTCGCCGGCCGGCGAGGGCTGGATGATCCGCGTGCGGATGGAGGATCCTTCGGGCCTTGACGACCTCATGCCCGAGTCCGACTACCAGGCCCAGAACGGTTAGCCCGACTTTGCCAGGGACTCGGGGCGGAGTGCCCGGAGGAGGGGAGCGGTGTGTTTCAGCCGCCGCAACTGAGTCACGCGAAACGGCAAGACGCCTGCGTTTCACTGTCAGGGGGCGCTTCGCAGGGTCTTCCACTCCTCTTCATCGAAGATGCCGAAGTGGAGGAGACCTTCGATAATCCCCGAGACGTAGTTGCCGTTCAATGACAGGGCATCCGAGCCGCGGGCGAAGTAAACCCTGTGGGCGACGCCCTTTTTTTCGGCGATCCGTTTGACTTCGGCACGGACGTCGTCAATCGCGTTCGCAACCACGATCGCATTGTACCCGCCGGTGAGTGGAATGATATCGTTTCCACTGTCTCCGCAATAGATGATCTGCTCCTTTGGGATTTCGCGGCGGCGGCGCACGTACTCAAGGGCTTCCATTTTGTTGGCCTTCGCGGGAAGGACGTCGAGCATTCCGAGTCCGAGCGTTTCGTCCACGCTCCAGATGATGTGCGCGTCCGGACAAATCCCTTCCAGGATGTTTTCCGCGTCGCGGCGCACATGGCCGGCCCCCTCGAGATCGTCGACGAAAAAGCTCAGCTTAAAGCGATTCTGGTGCTCTTCGGGCTGGAGGCGAAGGGGCAGGTCGTCGAGGGCGCTTTTAAACGCTTCGAGGTCCCAGTTCCGGGTATTCTCCTGGATGAACCCAACGAAGTCGGTATCCTCTTCAAACCGCTCTCCGGCGCGGCGGTACAGCCGGGTCCCGACCTCGGCGATCGCCATGTCGGGGAGCGGCGGACCGTACTCGCGGATACCGTCTTCAATCTGGCGGAGGTGGCGGCCCGTGACGAAGATCAACGGGAGGCGTTTCGCCTCGACCACGCGCCGGAACAGCGGCATCGCGTTGTCGCAGGGCTGATTCCCGTTGGGAAACAGCGTCCGGTCGAGATCGGTGGCGAGCGTGATGGACATTGCGGTTGGATGTTTCTGGTATCGGGATTCGGGGCGCGTGGCGCGGATTATTCGCCGGAGGAGGTGAGGCCGGCCGCTTCGAGGAATTTATCCGTCATGTTCCTCCATGTAAAGTAGGGGACGGTGATCCGGTACGCACGGTCGCCCATTTCCCCGCGCAGTTCGTCGTTCCCGAGCAATCTTATCAGGGCGCGGGCGAATCCGTCGATGGCGTCCGCTGCAACGACGATCGCTCCGTCGCCCTCCCGGATCGCCGGATTCTCCTCATCGCCTTCGAGGATCCTTGGCTCTTCGCCGAGAAGGTACTCCACGGCGAACGGGACCAGGTCGCTTGCGACAGCCGGAACCCCGGTCGCCGCGGCCTCCTGAATGGCCATTCCAAACCCCTCCATCACCGACGGCGTGCAGTACACGTGGGTGACCGCGTAGAGCTTCGGCAGCGATTCCCAAACCGAGCCCAGCATGACGATACGGCGTGCCACGCCTTTTTCCTCTGCGAGGGCGCTCAGTTCTCCGGCGAGCGGTTCGGCGTCCTTGTCCACGGTGAGCAGCAAAAGTGCTTCGGGAACTTCCTTGAGCACCGAAGCAAACGCTTCGATCAGGACGTCCTTGCGTTTGGTCTTATCGGTCCGGCTGACCTCGGTGATGATCTCCGCTTTTCGGAGGTCGTCCTTCGAAAGACCGGATTCATTCGACAGAAAATCCCAGATATCGTCATCGGGAGCAACTTCGCGCGGATAAAACCGTTTGGGATTCACGCAGGGAGGCAAAAAGATGTCGGTCGCGCACCCGTAATCGTTGTACAGGGAGTCTCGGATGACCTTTGACGTGGCCGCCACGCCGTTGACCTCCTCGAGGAGGCGTTTCTCCTCTTCGATGCGTTCGTCGATTCTCAGGTCCTCCCAGGTCGAAGGGTCCATGTTCCTCTTTTTTACGGCGCCCAGCGAATGGGGAACCCAAAAATGTTCGCGCATGTTGTTGTTCTTCCGGTTGAGTGCGACGGCAATTGCGGCGCCATCCCAGTAGTGCGAGACGATCAGGTCCGGCGAGTCGTCTTCGCCGACGAGAAAGCGGAGCAGAAAATCCGCCAACTCCGGAATCCGGTTCTTCATCTCCTCCTTGAGCACGAACTCCGGGACCGAGTCTTCCAGATAAAGCAGCCGCCGGTGTTCGTCGAGGTAATCGACACCGCGGCGGATCTCCCCGGTTTTCGGATGGGGAAACCCTCCCCGGTTTGCGATGGTCACCTTGTAACCAAGGTCGGCGAGCGCTTCCGTCATCTGGTTGACAAAGACATTCTGGCCGCCGGTGTCGGGCAGTCCGGGAATGACCTGCCAGTCGTGGACCCCGTGATTCGTGATCTGGAGAATGTGCGGCCGCTTCGAGTTAAGGAACGACTCGCGGCACCGCTCGGTTTCAGTTGGATCCCGCCGTCCGTTTGAGTCGCTCATCATACTTAAATCGCTGAAGATTCGGTCGCTTGAAACACTCTGATCAATAAAGAGATGCGGACTGCAATGTCAACCGGTTCAGTATTTTGGGTTCAATGCGCCGGGTTTCGGTCGGTGCGATTATGCGGGCGGGCCTCGGCTTTTGGGGTTGGCATTGGGGCTTCGCGCGATAAAGACGGCGTTTGTTCCTTCGGATATGTCGCCTTTACTGACGGCCGTTCCGACGTTCCAAGGCAAAAAGATACTGTTGCGCCAGCCCCGCGGCCGGTCCGAAATGGACCCGGCCGAAATGGGCGATCCAGCTGTTTTTCCAGCCCTCCAGTCCATAGCGGCGGCACATCACCTTGAGGATCCAGACGTCCACCGGAAAAGATTCCAGTTTGCCCATGCCGAACAGCAATACGCAGTCGGCGATTTTCTCCCCGACGCCCGGAAGGCGCATGAGCCATTCTCTTGCTTCGGGATACGGGAGGCACTCCACGCGGTTGCTCCAATCAGGGGTCTCCGAGAGCGCCACTGCCGCGGCTTTGATGTGGCGCGCGCGGAATCCCAATGAGCATGCGCGCAACTCCGGCTCGGAAACTTCCGCGAGAACCGGCCAAGTCGGCAGCGCGTGCATTCCCGGAAGGATCTCGGCGCCGAATCGTTTGGCCAGAAGGGCGAGTATTTGCTTGATCTGAACGATTTGTTTGGTCGGGCTGCAGAGGAAGGCAAGAAGGGTTTCGTCCAGGGGTTGCCGGAGTATCCGCAGCCCGGTAAGGGCCTGGATGGCAATCGCAAGGCGATGATCGCTCCTCCATGGCAGGGCGTCCGTCAGCGACGCAAAATCGCGGCCGGTCGCGAAGTAACCGGGAAGGCTTGTCGAAACCCGCTTTGCGAGCACGTCCGGAGCGGACCATTCAAGGGCGCCGTCTGTCCGCAGCCGCACCCGAACCACCACGTCGGACCATTGCCCTGTCCATACACCGTCGTCGCAACGCCACCGGAACGCCTGCCCTCCGTCCAGCGTTTCCGCCAGAGAACAAGCGGTAAAGCCGACTGCCGGCTTAATCGGGCGCCACGGAGTCCAGGCGGGTTTTGAAGGGCGATGTGCGGCTTCTTTGAGTTCCATCGTGCGCGTTACCCTGACACGCCAATGATAAGGCGTCGAGCCGGCAGGGAGGAATGCGGCGGGAGTCGAGCAAACACCGGTTTTCCAATCAGGTTCCTGCTCCTTGCGGTTTATTTTCCGATTCGCTTCGGTCTCTTCGGGGAAAATTCCATCTGGTTCCAGTAGTCCTCTCCGTAGTCGAAGAAAATCTCCTGTCCCGAACGGATTTTCCGCAGCGCTTCGAAGCGGGCGGTTTTCCAGCGCGTCGAGACAACCAGGAACGCGTTGGGGCGGTTGCTGTGATTGATGTAACGCGTGTAGTTCGCACGGGGACCTTCACCGACGATGATGTGGGTTTGTGAAACCCAGAGGATGTAGATCGAGTCGGAATGAACGCCGTCTTCGAGTTCGTCATTGTCGATGACTTCCCCGGTGTAGTACCCGATCATGTCTTCGACCTCGATGTCCACTGCGGCGAACAGACCTTTTCCCGCGCCGGGAATCGTGGAGCGCCGGATCTCGAATGCGTCCTTCGTCCAGACGACTGGTTTGCGTTTCCTTCTCATAATCAACGTCGGATCGAAATATAACCGAACCTATCCCAAAACCGCGCGAAGGAAGGGCGCGAGAAAAAAATGGAGACCGGGTTGTCCGTTGCCGCGTCCGGCGCAGCCGGGGCGGGGAACCGCGGATCGGTTGCCGGGGAGCAGACGAAGCGGTCGCTCGGATGGCGAAACGGAACGGACACCAACCGCCGCGAATCCCCGCGTTGCAAAAATCGATTCTTCTGATTTGACCGGAGATGAAAGATTCTCTACGTTTGTTCCCGACACCCTGGTGTGTTCGAGAGTGTTAAACGATACGCTCTTTGCCTTATTTCTCTATTGAAGGGAGCTGGCCCCTGGAAACGGATGCCGTGCCGTAAACCGGAAGGCAGAAGTTTCGAGGAAAGCACCCACTTGTCCACAAAGGGACAAGAGCAGAATAACACACGACACGTCCGGGGTGTCTTTCTGTTGCCTTTGTCCGTGAGGAACAAACGGTTAGGCCCGGCATTCCGTGCCTCTGTGAAGCTTCGCTGGCACTGTTTCCATAAAGGGATGGCTAAAATTGACTGCTTGGTTATCTTTGTCTCGACCTCACAAGGGTTCGTGTTCTTCGAGCCCTTCGTGGTTAATATCCGGATCCGACCCTTGGGCTCCGCAATTGGTTTCACGCCCGCCCCCTGCGGGCGCTCAACCGTAGCGCCGCTCTTCAGACGGCGTCCCCAACCGGTCGACAAACCGCCCGCGCATCAGAACCGGAACCAGGCCTCACCACGAAGGACACGAAGAGCACGAAGGGTAAGGCAGCGGAACCAAGAACTCCGAACCAAGAACCAAGAACCAAGAACCAGGAACCGATCTTCAACCACGGATTTCACAGATGGGCACAGATAAGAAATCCTCTGCCTTTAAATCCGTGCAATCTGCGTAATCTGTGGTCAAAAATTCCGTGAGAGACCCTGAGCCGCACCCTTTTTTCTTTCCATCCCAAAACCCTTTACCGGCAAATTCACCCCCTGTGAGTTCCTCCCCTCAGACCGATCCTCAACCCGTCCCGGCCACCGGGGAAGGTGAGGCCGCCGCACCATGAGTAAAGAACTGTGGTTATTCTAATGGAAATCCTTGGTGAGTTTGATGAGCACGTTAACCATACAGATACCGGACAGCTTGATGCAACAGCTCCGCGAATCATGACTCCACTGCCAGGTTGTTAAGGGGATTGTGCATGAAGCTGCCGTCAACGACGATTAACGCCGTCAACCAAAGACGTCAGGTCTTGCAGGGATGCGAGAGAATGATCTCCTCGATCCCGGGCAGGCCGTCGAGGATGTCATAGAGCTTCCCCCAGTTCCAGCACGCCTCCATCGCAACTTTCTATTTTCCGGGGAGTTGTGAGAAAACGCTCTTGAAACCCTCCGGCGTGTTTCCGTTTATTCGTGCTTCAAGCACTCGATTTCCGGCGCCGTCCTGAGCCGAAATCACCGAATATCGCTTGTGGAAGTCGATTCCTACGAATATATTATGATCTTTCATGGAAAAATCCTTTGGTTTGGCGTTAGGTTCGTTTACCGCCCTAATTTAGCCCAAATCCGAGGATTTTTCCTTTCATGTTACCTGATGTGGTATTGTCTGGCCCCACGAATTGGCCCTGGCTCAAGCCACTGGCTCGGAAGCGTTCGAGAATCGCGTGCTTTTGTCAAGGTGTGAACCGCCGCCGCACCCGCGACAGAGACTTCTCCGAGAAGGATCCATTTTCCATGCTCCCAATCTACCAAACCGACGCCCGGAAATGGTAGGTGGGTTTATCGGACGCTTACGGTGAACCTAAACCATTCAATAATCAGCATTTTTGGGCTTGCGTCGTTGCAGACGTTCAGACAAATGAAGTCTCCTGTATATTGGCCGCCAGAGATTTTAAATAATCACGGACCATCGCCTCAAAATCTATCAACTTTAATCGCAATGGAGACTATTTTTCGAAAACAAGACCTGTCGTCTGAATTCCGTGTGATAAATGCCGCCGACCGACAAACCCCGCGGAACTCGCCCTCCAGGCATAATGACTTCATCCGGAGGGCCTTCTTAATCTGTCTTGGTCCGATATCGCGAAAAGCCGATTCCGATTACCTTCCTTCATATAATCCTCCACCAGCCCGAGTACGACGAACACGGAAATTTGTTACGCTGGCACTCGGCCTTTCATTTTCGTTTGGGACCGTCGGGTGCGTGAGCAATACATCGCTTGTAATGAATCCGATCGACCCACCCTGGTGGGACGACTCATCAATCTCGAGCGCCCACCAGGCAGAGCAGTATTCCCGCATCATGATCGTCCCCCCTACAGGATCGGCGGGCCCGGCGTTCGAGGAAAACCTTGCCGCAGCCGAGCGCGCTTTCATGCGCCGTGGAATTACTGTAATTTCCACAGCGGTTACCAGCCGGATAATACTTGAGCGTGGCGAACGCCATCAGGAGGAAAGCGGCTTGAATCTATCGGACCTTGAGCGGGCTCTGGTACTTGCAGAAGAAACTAACGCGGACGGTGTCCTACAGATCGGTACCTGGCGCTGGCGGCAAACAGAGGTTGGGATCCGTTATTTTGTCGAATATGACGAACCGGAACTAATCGAGGTAACCCCTCGGGACTACCGCACATACCTGCGCGAGGAAGCACCGAGGAATTCCAGGTTCAATCCACGACGCTACCAAACGATCGACGACAAAGTCCTCGATTTCACCGGTCGATTGGTCGACGTCGATACCGGCGAGGTGATGGGCTCATTTGCTATGACAGTACCGGTAGTTCGCTTGGCCGAGCCTTTGCACTTGGAGATAGATAAGGATAACCGAGTGGTCAGTTCCAACTATTCCTTCATGGACAGCGACTATGTCAATGAACGCGAAACAGCTGCCGTCGTTTCCCTCTTTGATCGCCTTGCCAACCTTATCGCTGGAATTGATACGCCGTGAGGAGCGCCAAAGACGGGGGGACCGGAAGACGTCATAGGCGACCCGGTACGACCCAAAGATATCGGTAACAGTTATCCCAAGGACATCGGTTGCACTTTATCGAGGCGTTCATGTCATTGAAGAAGACCGTTCCCAGGAAGCGACAAGACCAGTGACGCGGACATTCCTGTCTGCGAACTCTTGGCAAGGAGGCATTTTTGTTTGCCCACGAAAGGCACGAAACACACGAAAAGGGGGAGAGGGGAGGGCTGCGGACTGAGCGAAAGCGGGGGCTCATTTTTCGTGTGTTTGGTGTGTTTCGTGGGCAAATTTTCCTGGCAGGCGGACTGCAAGACGGTCGCGATTGCGGCAGCCTGAATAAAAGGGCGCGGAGGCTATCGGCGCATCCTGCAGCTTGATCTCGAAAAAGGTGAAATCCGCTCCGGGTTTTCGCACGACGAGCCACGCGGCTGGGAGGGTTTCGCCGGAAGCACATCATGACCCTGGGCCGCCGATACCCGCTGCGCCCCAGCGACCGCTAGGCCGTTTCGCGAGCGGTTCCACCCGGAGGCCGTTTTCGGAGGCATTCGGCGCGACCCCGGGAGGCTTCGGGAGCAGGTAACACACTCGCCGTGAGAAGCCGCGAGGGGTTGCGCAGGGTCCTTGGGGCACTCGGACGGAGCAAAAGCGATTCCTGGTCGAACGGTGAAGGCGGGACGGGGCATTTCCGTCAGTTACCGCCGATGCCGTTGAAACTCTTCCGGGGTCATGCCCGCTCGCCGGAGAATATTCGCCAACATCCCGGGTTTGATCGCGGGGTGCATCGGGACAACCACACGCCGGGAAGCCTTGGAAAGGCGAACGTGACTTACTCCGGTCTTCGGCTTACCCTCGAACCCGGCACGCTGGAGAGCCTTAACGGCTTCCTTGCCGGAAATGTCGCGGGGCAACTCCACGCCGTTTCGAGAACGGACAGGGAGGGGTCGTTCTGGAAGTGGACCTTCACCTCTTCCGGCAACTCGTGATCATCAAAATAGCAAAGCACGGCGTCCCGAATCTCATCGAAGAGTTTTTCGGGTGTTTCGGCCTGCGTTGTGATTCCGCCGCCGCCTGGCGCATCCCATGACGCGACCAGCCAGCCGCTTTCGGAATCGGTCGAGACGGTGAAAGTCACTTCATTCATGTGGGGAGGTAAACCGGGCGATATCGGATGTAAAGACACTTTGGGGCATATTCTGACAGCAAGTGGACGGGGCCGTGACGGAATCCGCCGATTGCGGAACACCCTGGAACACGCCGGAACAGGTTTGGAACACTTTTTGAAGGCTATTCAGGGCATTTTCTGGCATAACGCGACATATTGGCAAAACGGTTTCAGCGACCGCCGACCGGCCGGAAACCCGCATGGTTGAGGGGGAAACGGCTTGATTATCCGAGGCAAAAAGGGGAGCCAGGAATGGGACTCGAACCCACGACCTACGGTTTACGAAACCGTTGCTCTACCAACTGAGCTATCCTGGCTTAAGATTATCAGATTACCGGGTTTCAGGAGTTTCAACCGAATTCACCTGTGGTTAATAGCTGAAACATATCCCGAACCTTACCACGAATTGTCAATACCCGGGAGTCGATCGGCAAAGCGCAATTGCAACGATTGCTATCGGAAGCTGGCAAACGTGTGGTAATACCTGTAAAGAACAAATCCGGGAAGAGCCGGCTGTTTCCGGAAACTTTCGAGCGAAACAGATGGGGAAGCGCTTGGCAAGTGTGGAAAAGGCGGAAGATTTTGCCGATTCGACCTGAGAGAATCGCCTGAATTATCCTGAAATGCTGCAAACGCATTCCGGCAATTGACATTCTGAATACGCTTCCAGTGATGAACCGATGGACCTTTCTCAATGGCGCGGGTGCTCAGTCCTCCAGAAGGGAAAAGAATACCTTCCCGATGTCGATGTGGTGGATGGACGGACCCCGCTCCGGGTCGATGTCGATCACCCGGTCGCGCAACCGTTCGGCGCCGGCCCCCTTGGCAAAGAGGGGGATGAGTTGGTTGGTGTGACCGCCGCTATGCCATTCCATTCCCGGCAACACGCCTTTTCCGCGGTTCTCGATCGGTTGCCACATGGGCCGGGCGTCGGGTCCGGAACCGGGGCCGGTCAGATATCCCGTTTCATGGTCGCCGGTAATCACCAGCAGGGTCTCGTCCCACGAAGTGTGCTCTTCAATCCATGCGATGACCGCTTCCACCGTGTTGTCGAAATCGACGTGTTCTTCGATCAGCCTGGGAGAATTGTTCCGGTGACCGGCCCAGTCGATGGCGCCGCCCTCAACGTGGAGGAAAAAGCCCTCGCGGTTCCGTGAGAAAATATTCAACGCGCGCCGAAAGCCCCGCTTATCGTTCCGCGATAATATGTTCAGCGCCCCCAGGGTCATCTCCTCAAGGGTCGGGACGCTCTCATTAAAAGGAACCTCGAAAGGATCCGCGTCCCCGTCGCCGCAGACCCCGAACCGGTGGCACCCCTCTTAAAATAGTCAAAATCCGTCCAGGCCTGCTCCGGATCATAACCGCCGCCGTAGGGGAATGTCGCGTTGGCCAGGCGCACCGGAAACCGCTGATAAGTCTGACCGCCGCGCCAACCGAAATGGTAGATGCTCGCGGCCTCCATTTGATTGAATCCCCAGCCGTCGGCGACAAAAATGATGATGTTTTTCGGGACCGGCTCCGAGTTCGCCGCAGCCGGCCCGGCCGCGGCGAAAGCAAAGAGTGTCGCCGCAGCGGTGGTCAATAGGCTGAGGGATCGCAGGGGTTGTCGAGCATCCATGTGGTTTATCATGGGCCGAACATTGGGATAGCGGTTCCAGGGTAGTCGAGCCAAAATCGCATTCCCCGCATTTCCGCCGACGATTCCTCGAGCATACCGATCGGAACCGAACGGGCGAATCGTACGAGGCGTTACGCCTATCCGTTGATTATAATATGATTCTCCGAGCTTCTTTACGAAAGCCCGATTTCCCCAACCCGTTCGAATCCCCGAAAGGCGATACGGACGCCCCGCGGGACATTTCCGGTCGATTGAAACTCTCCGTGTTGAACTTTTTCCATCGAGGAGGAGCGAACAGGGCGTTCCCGGAAATGGAGCCGAAGTTTGACAACGACAGTTACTCGTGTCAGAAACGCCGACAAACAGAAAGATCCTCTGGGCTGTAAAGCAGTATGCCGAACAGGCCAGTGAACGGACATTCCGAAAGTAATCGCCGGAAAGCAGCGCCGGAGAAATTTTACGTTATTCCCATGAAGGGCCTGAAAAGACGACTGAAGGAAGGAGAAACCCTGAGCGGCTGCTGGTTGAATCTCGGCAGCTCCGTAACCGCGGAAATCGCGGGACAGGCCGGCTTTGACTGGCTGCTGATCGACCTGGAACACGGAGCCGGGACGGAACAGGAGGCGCTGCACCAGTTGCAGGCTATCGAACATACACCGGCGGCTTCCGTCGTCCGCGTGGAGAGTTGTGAAAGGCAGCGCATCCACCGGGTACTGGATCTGGGAGCCGAAGGAATCATGTGCCCGCGAATCAACAACGGGGGGGAAGCCCGGAAATTCGCAAGCGCCCTGCGTTATCCGCCGGATGGCAACCGGGGCGTGGCGAGGATCGTCCGGGCCAGCGGATTCGGACGCCATTTTTCCGATTACTACCGCGATCAGAACGAGAACATCCTCGGCGTCATGCAGGTTGAGACCATCGAAGTGCTGGAACATCTCAATGAGGTCGCGGCGATCGACGCGGTGGACGTGCTCTTCGTCGGTCCGGCCGACCTGTCCATGGCCTTGGGAGTCTTCGGTCAGTTTGATCATCCCGAATTCAAGAAAGCCCTGGGTGCTACCGTAAGCGCCGCACGCAATGCCGGCAAGGCGGCCGGGATTCTCCTGTCCAATCCGGATGATTACACGGTTTATCAGGACATGGGCATGCAGATGATCGCCTGCGGCGCCGATACCACGTTTGTGGAACACGGAGCCCGGGCGATAGTGGATAAATTGAAAGCCGCCGGGAAAATCTCAAACACGAAACGCTGAATATCAAAGACCATTAAGAACGCTCGAATTATGGAAAGAACAGGATTCATAGGACTGGGTATCATGGGCAAGCCCATGGCCCTGAATTTGTTAAAGGCCGGATTCCCGGTGCGGGTTCTGGAAAGCAGCAACGCGGCCCGCGAGCTTGGCGAAGCGGGCGCCGAGTCCGCCCCGGATGCCAAAACGCTTGCGCGGGAAAGCGATGTTGTCATCACCATGCTGCCGGATTCGCCGGAAGTGGAAGCGATTGTACTGGGCCCCGGAGGTGTGACGGAAGGCATCCGCGAGGGTTCGCTGTTCATCGATATGTCCACCATAGCCCCATCGACTGCCAAATCGCTGTATTCGGCCCTGCAGGAGAAGGGTGTGGAAGCGCTGGACGCCCCGGTGTCCGGCGGACAGACGGGCGCCGAAGCGGGGTCCCTGTCAATCATGGCGGGCGGAAGCGAATCGGCGTTCCAACGGGCCGAACCGCTGTTCCAGGTGATGGGCAAGAGTTTTGTCCTGATCGGCGGGCCGGGCGCGGGTCAGATGACCAAGCTGTGCAACCAGATTATTGTCGGCTCCAACATTCAGGCTGTCGCCGAAGTATTCACGCTGGCGGGAAAAGCCGGCGTCGATCTGGAGAAGATGCGGGAAGCCCTTCTGGGCGGTTTCGCGCAGAGCCGCATTCTGGAGATGCACGGAAAACGCATGATCGACCGGAATTTCGAGCCCGGTTTCAAGGTCAAATTGCACCGCAAGGACATGAACATTGCCCTGCAGTCGGGAAAAGAGTTTTCCGTGCCGCTTTACGGGGCCGCCCTCGTGGCCGCCCATCTGGACGCCCTGCTGGCGCAGGGCAGGGGCGAAGCCGATCACAGTGCGCTCGCACTGCTGATGGAGCAACTGGCCGGCGTTGAAAACAAATAACCTTCAAGAAACGATCGCAACGGCGGACTCCGGCGCTTTGACAGCATCCGGACAGAGCCGCCCGTCCTGAAGTCAAAGTCTTATGCACAGGAAAACACAGACGCGGTTGCCGGATACAACTGGGTTGGCTATCCGGGACATCACCATAACCCCCATTGCCATCGTGGATCCGCCCCTGTTGAATGCGGGGGGCCTGCACGCTCCCTATGCGCTGCGCACAATCGTGGAACTGGTCACCGAGGACAATATTACGGGCATCAGTGAAATCCCCGGCAACGACGGCATCAATGCCGCACTGGAATCGGCCCGGGACCTCGTCGCAGGCAGGGACGTTTTTCAACTGAACGGGATCCGGCGGATCCTGGAAGATCATTTCGGAAAGGAGAGCGCCTCCCAGCGCGGCGACGCTCCATGGGACCAGAGGAAGCTGATACACATTTTCAGCGCCATAGAGGTGGCCTGCATGGACATCATAGGGAAGGCGACCGGCCGGCCCGTGGTGGATCTCCTGGGCGGAATGATGAGGGAACGGGTGCCTTTTGCCGCCTATCTGTTTTACAAATACGAAGGCGCCGGCGGGAAACTCGGGTTCGACACCGATCCTCAAGTCCGGGGATGGGCCGCCGCCCGCCAGGCCGCCGCCCTGGATCCCGATGGAATCGTCGATCAGGCCAGGTCCATGTGCGAAACGTTTGGGTTCCAGTCCATCAAACTGAAGGGAGGCGTGTTCGAGCCCGGCGTGGAAGTGGATTCCATCGTCGCGCTGCGGAAAGCCTTCGGCCCCGGCGTGCCCCTTCGCCTGGACCCGAATGCCTTGTGGAAAGCGGAAACGGCGATCGAGCACGGCGGAAAGCTGGAAAGTCTGCTCGAATATCTGGAAGATCCGGTACGGGGTCAGGAAAACATGGCCAAAGTGCGAGAGGCTTTATCCGTCCCTTTGGCGACGAATATGTGCACCACCTCCTTTGAGGAGATCCCGCAAAGCATCGCCCTGGGTTCGGAAGACATCATCCTGAGCGATCATCATTTCTGGGGTGGCTTGCGCGCATCCATGGAACTGTCCCGCATATGCGAGACCTTCGGACGCGACCTGTCCATGCACTCCAACAGTCACCTGGGCATATCCCTGGCGGCCATGGTGCATCTGGGCGCGGCCCTGCCTCAGCTTTCGTACGCCCTGGATACGCACTATCCCTGGCAATCGGACGAAGTGATCACACGCGGACGCTTTTCATTTGACGATGGCGCCGTGGAAGTGCTCCGCGAGCCCGGCCTGGGTGTCGAACTGGACCGGGATGCCCTGGCCCGGCTGCATCGGAACTACCTGGAGTCCGGCCTGACCCGGCGGGACGACGAGACGGAGATGCAAAAAGTCGTCCCCGGATGGAAATTCGAGCCGGTTCGATGGTAATGGAAGATTGCTTAAGCGATCTTTTACTGTCGAACGCTGTCCCCTCAAATGAATCCCAACACTGCAAAATCCCAAGGATTCGGGTTGCATTGTCGTCATAGGGAGGAGATGACCCTGAACCTATACTCAGAATGCATTTTTCCGCCGCGCACGAAAGGGTTGCCGGCGGGTATTTCACCCGACGGCGGAAAACTTGTTTCGGGGGCGCGGGACAATCGCTTTCGCCTCTGGGATTTGCAGTCGCGGCAGGGGCTCATATATTATTCTCCGGTTATTTCCCCGACGTTCTTGAACACCTTCTTTGGAAGGTGAGCATGTAATTACCGAGGGAGAGATCAACCCAATGGATCTTCATCGAATAGCGGTGTCGTTTGCTCCGGATGGCCGGAGTGTGCTGGGCGGCCGCAGCGGCTGGAGCATGGTATGGTTATGGGACGTTTTTACCGAGTGGCCTCTACGGGTGCTTGACGGGGCGCATGATTTCTCAATCACGGACCTCGCCTTTTCCCCTGACGGCAAGCTGGCGATTACCGGCAACTCGGATGCGAGGGCGGTATTGTGGGATGTTGAAACCGGAGATGCGGTGCGGACCCTGGAGGGCCACACTTCATCCGTATCGGTGGTCGGTTTTTCTCCCGATGGCATGCGGCTTCTTACTGGAAGCATTGACGAAACGGTCAGGGTATGGGACATATCTGCCCGAAGGGTTGTGCTGGAATTCCTCGGACACGAAGGACCGGTCAACGCGGCGACCTTTTCGCCCGATGGCACGATGGTCGCAACCGGGGGAAGTGATCGGACCGTCAGATTGTGGGATGTCAGATGGGATTCGCCCGTCGTTTACTTCGATTGGGCGGGTGGCATCAGCGGAATCGGAGCGCGTGAACCGGACGGCACAAGGGTGGATCACCGTTATCCAAATCTCAGCCGGTATGCTTTGGGAATCGAAGCGACGGAAGCGATTCCCGAGGATTTGGTGCGGGCTGAATTTGAGAGCGGAAGCGAGGTGGCTATAGAGTTTTCAAGATATGCCTGGCGAGCCGACGTCGTATTGAGCCTTGAGATTTCCAGTGATCTTGTATTCTGGGAGGTCATTGCTCAAGCCGAAGGCGCCGAGCCGATGAAGAGCGTTCAGGAGGCTTCCGCGGAGGTTGATGACGAAAGCGCCTCAGGCGCCGGATTCAGGGTCCGGGTCGTGCCGTACCCGGAGGCAGGTGCCGGAAAACCCACTTCATTTTTCTATAGATTGAGCGGATCACTTATGGATGAAGAGCAATGATTCACCGATTGGTTCGATTGCATTATCACCGGATGGGGACGCAACCTGACAGGAACCGCGGACGGTACGGCCATTCTCCGGGATGTCGAAACCCGGCAGATCTTGCATCGATTGGAAGGGCATGAACACTTTGTTGAGTCGGTGAAGTTTTCACCCGATGGTAAACGGGTTCGTTACCGAATCGCGTGAACACACGATACGCGTATGGAAAGTCGATTCGGGTGAGGAAACCATCCGTAATGGTCCACGCCTGTTTCTCCGGTTGCCCGTTCGCTTGAACGCGGATACGGATTAACGCCGCCGGGCGGCACTCCCGTCTCAGGTGCCTCGGAAAGTTTTGGCCAGGAAAAACGTCCCCGCTCCAGCCGTTTGAGCCAAAAACCGATAATCCGTTTCCGTCTCAGGGATCTAATCGTATATTGTCGTTCCTCCAAAGCTATGGCCAATTCCCTTCCAGAAGATGTGGTCTGGGTGCACTGGCATTTCTCCTTCAGGGATTCGTTTCACATGTCCGTCGAAGAAGGCGACATTCGCGGAACCGGAGTGCACGAAGTCCATCATGCGTTCGGGATGAACGCTCATCACCCAGTGTCTAGCCCCCGCGGACCATCCACCATCCAACACAAAAGCGGTTCGCGAAGGTGCGGACAGGTCGCCGGCTCTGTCAAAACTATGACCGCCGGAACGGTTTCCGCCCGAGGTGATTTTGTTCAACGCGTAAGTGTGGGCGGCCCGGTCATGTCGGGCGACATTGACATGCGGGGTGTAGGCTGACGGGCACACGAAGATGCTCTCAAATCCAAGAGTCCCGAAATGGAACCCAGTCTGAGGCGTCCTCGGGAGACCCATTGCATAAGGGATGAATTCGTTGTGCCAATTGAACTCCGTTTCAAGACCGCTTTCTCGGCCCGCAGTGATTCGAATCGGAACGAGGCGATCGTCATGCTCATGTGACCAAAGGTGAAACGCGTTGCCAATCTGTCGCAGATTCGAAGTACATACTGCGGCACGGCTGCTTTCGCGCACCCGGCTGACAACGGGAATCAGGATAGCCGCGAGAATACCGATAATCGCAATAACGGTCAAAAGTTCGATCAGCGTGAATCCACGCGAACGAGAGTAACAACCAACTGGTATGGGTTTCATTTGATTAGTGATAGGTGGGATTAATTTTGATAACGTTGTGCTGCCATTGCATTGCGCCGCATCGGATTCATTTGCCGCCTTTTCAAAAAAAAGGTAGAAGAGCTGCGCTTTGTAGTTTCGTACTATAATCAACTTACTGAGGGAGATTCAATCTATTATTTGTTATACACGTAAAGTTGCGCATCCCCTGCGCCTTTCCGCGAACGACTTGCAATTTGTAAAAAAATGGGGCATCTCCTGGAATGTCACCAAGAACATGCCTGGCAAGCCCACCTGCCGAACTGGTGAAGAATTCGGGTTGCCGGAGACAGACCGGGCGGAGAAGCACTTTACGAGTATAATTAATATCCTCTTGAAGTTCCAGCGCGGCGAGATTAAATCAGGAACAAGCGCGGTAATGCGTAATTTAAAAATTCCACATAACAAGTCATCCTGCTAACAATAGAGTGCCTTGATCAAGGCACAACCCGTCCCTGAAAATTGGTCTTTCGCCGGTTCTTATCCTGAACGAAGAGCCGGGATTGCTTTGGTGTGTCCGGAACAAAAGAGAACTCAACCCTAATAATGGTTTATAATATGAAATCGATTATCCTTATGCTCGTGAAGGTTATACTATCGGCGGCACTGGCGATAGCTGTGCCGGCGGCGGTTGGTGCCGCTTTTTTCGACGACTTCAGTGAAGGCATTGACGCATATACCCACGCAGATCTGCTCGGTGGCGGCGAAAACCAAGTGGGCGAGTGGGAGGTTGTGGATGGCGCCCTCCGTCGCAATCAAACGGCTCACACAGGCGGTTCCAACCAAATGGCATTTACTCATAACAAAGCGCGAATCGAGGTCGGTTTCGAATTCAGAGCCTACTTTGTCCCGGAAAATACCGCCATTCGGGATATTGGCCTGTACATCGGGGTTGAACCGCAAGACGGGATAAGACAGGACTACATCGAAGTCTATTGGCGACCGCACCAGCAGATATTCCGTTCCCAGGGATTCGACGGAGAGGGAACGGGAAACAGATTGAACACGGTCACGGCACCAGGTGTCCCCCAAATTGATGCGATGTTTATTGCGCGTATCGCAATGGATACATTCGAGATCGGTTGGTATGATGGCGACACGCGCAACGTTCTTGTTACTCGCACGATGACATCGGGAGCCATTTTGGATCGAATCGGCTTTTATGCCGACCTTACGAACGCGGGGTATATTGGGAGCTTCACGAGTGTTATAATCGAACCGCTCTTTGCCGATCTTGAAGACATGGCTGCGCCCATAGCGCTTGATTTTGGCATTGGTGAGGACAAGGATACGCCGGATGACCTTCTTCAGATCCGTCCGGCGGACATGACGCTTCAGGAGGACAGCTTAAGGTACCAGTCGATCGCCGCAAGCCGTTCCACGAGCGTCGCGCTTGCCTCTGTAGGTAATTATAATCAGGGGCAGGACTTCCTTGTGGAGACGAATGTAACGCTCCAGAGTGTTCCCAGCGGCGGGCTCAACCGGGCGGGACTGGTGGTGTTGGGCGGAGGCGAACCGTTCACGGTTGTCGCGAACGATGATTTTTATACATTAACCTTTACTCCGGCGGAACCGGAGAGCGAGTCCGCGGTTTTGCAGATTCGCGAGGGTTTTCATGGCGAAATCCTGGTCGATGCGGAATGGGAGGGCGAATCGTTCATCGGGGAGGTGTTCGCAGACGACTTTTCCGATCACGCAGCCTCCGCCTCGGCGTGGGATAATCAAGTTCCGTGGGAAGTGGGCCTGCAGGACGGCCGAAATGTCTTTGCCACCGACCTGGATGGACCGGCCGCCGGACGAGTCAGGGATGGCGCTCTCCGCTCTCCGATTATCGACTTGACGGGTTTTGGTCAGGCAGTGCTGTCCTATTCCGACTTTCATCAGCTCGATAATAATCTTGAATTTCATTCGGCACGGGTTTCCGTTCTTCGCGCAAGCAACCCCAATGACGTGCTTGAGGTGCTTTCCGAAACCACCGGCAACGCCGCCTGGCGGGACCGGGCTTTTTCCCTTTCCGAGGACAGCATCAATGCGGGTCAGGTAATCTTCGAGTTTTACATTAAGACCGACGACTGGCCGCCGACTCAGCCCCTTGCCGGCTGGTCCATTGCCGACGTGGCGGTTTCGTCGTCCGCTGGTTTGCCCGCGACCTTTCTCCTCAAGGCGGAAGGCACGTTCGATACCTCGGGTGGCCTGACGTTGGATTTCACCGTTTCCGACGGGAACGGTCTCGAACGGACAATATCGACTTTGATCGAGCAACCTTCTTTCGGGAAGTTCTTCGGCATCGGGGGCAGGAATCAGACCGGGGGACCGATATTCGATTTCGACAATCTTATTATCGAACTGGCAGAGCCGCCGGCGACGACAATCACCGCCATTTTGGACCAGACGATCTTCGGCGGCACCGTCCTCGGACCGCTATCGTTTACAGTGGGTGACGCTGAGATCGATGTCGCCTCCTTGACGGTGGAGGGTTCCTCTTCGAACACCGATCTAGTGCCCGATGAAAACGTCGTCATTGAAGGCGACGGGGCGGAGCGCACGGTCACCGTGACCCCCGCCGCCGGCGAATCCGGGGAGACCGTGATCACCCTTACGGTCACTAATGGGAGCCAGCCGGCCAGCACAGGGTTTTTACTGATGGTTATTGCGCCGAATCCGCCCACAATCACCGGAATCGACGATCAAAGGATTGCGTTTAGCGCGAGCACCGGACCACTGGCGTTCACGGTCGGCCACCAGTTCATTGATCCGGACTCCCTTATGGTTTCCGGTTCCTCCTCCAATACCGACCTGGTTCCGAATGAAAATATCGTCTTCGACGGTAGCGGCGCCGATCGCAGCGTTACGGTGACCCCCGTGGCGGACATGGAGGGCGAGACGACGATAACGCTGACGGTTGACGACGGGGAACAGACGGCAGGCACCAGTTTCCTCCTGACCGTGAGACCGGACCTTCCGACGATTACAAACATCGCCAATCAAATGGTTCTGGTGGACACAAGTACGGAGGCATTGGCATTCACGGTTGGCCATGAGGATGAGACCTACGATCTCGGGCAGCTGACATTTTCCGGCTCCTCCTCGGATACGGACCTGGTTCCTGATGAAAATATCGTCTTTGGCGGCAGCGGCGCCGATCGCACCGTTACCGTGACACCCGCGTCGGGCTGGTTTGGCCAGACCACTATCACGGTAACTGTCAATGACGGGGAACAGACCGCCAGCACCAGTTTCCTCCTGACCGTGGAAGAGGCGACCCCGCCGTGGAGCGTGCCCGCCGAGCTGACTGACGAGCATCGTCTCCGGTACAATTTCGGCACCAATTTTGCCACTCCTTCCGCGCAGTATAATGCGGATTTTGAAAGGATTATCGGATCGTCTGGAAACGTGGGAAATCGAAATTCGAGAAGTCTGATCAAGGGCTTCGCGCTCCCTCAGATTGACTCCTTCGATAAGATAGCAAGTGCGACGTTCGAGATGATTTTGAATATCTCCGGTCCGGCTTGGGATGTACAAGCTTACATCTTCAGCCCGGAAGTAACTCCGCCGAATGTCGCCGATGCCAACGATATATGGTGGGCGAGTACGGAGGAGGATCCCAGCGATTTGGTCCGAACGGTGGATCTCCACGCGATCACACCCGCCACTCCACACGGTCCCGTAAGCCTCACTCTCAGCAAGGAGATCCTCGAAGGATTCTATGATGCGAACGGGACTCCGATCTCGGCGGAAGGTAAGATCTGGTTTCGCATAAACGAGGGCAGGGAGCCTGAAGGAGCCCAAAGTTATCACCTGCTTAATTCTCAGGGGCAGGTCAGCCTTACCATCAATATGGAAGCGCTTAATGAGAACTTTGACGAGGGACTGGATCCCTACACTGCGACGGTAATCCTGGGTGCGGATAGAAGTCATGTGACTGAGTGGGAGACGGTGGACGGCGCACTCCGCCTTAACACCACCTTTCACGAGGACGGCGCCCAGCAGCACGCTCTTACCCGCACGGATGTCCAGCTCTTTGTTGGCTATGAATGGAGGGCCTCAGCCATTGAGGACTTCACCGCCCTGCAGGATATAGGTCTTTACGTCGGCGCCGGCCACCCGGTCGAAAATGTCCGGGAGAACTATGTCAACGTCTTCATGCGCAACCAGGGCGGGGCTACTATGATCGTTGGGCATGGGTTTGCCGGCACGGATAATTACAACACCGTGACGGAGGGGGTTGAATCATTCGATTCCCTGTTCATCGCCCGCACGGGACCGATCACCTTTGACGTGGGCTGGTATGACGGGGAGGATCGCCACGTGCTGGTCACCCGCACGGCGACCAATCCCAACGTCGGAAAAGCAATCGGATTTTACGGGGATGTGCGGGATGTGGGTATCGTCGGCTCGCTCACGAGTGCGACAGTCCAGCTGACCCCCATTGCGCTGCCGGCGCCCGGGTTTGACGCGTGGGCCGGGGAAAACATTCCGGAAGGGTTCGACCGTGGCTTTGCGGCCAGTGCGGTGAGAGACGGCGTGGCCAACGGCATCAAATTCGCCTTCGGTCTCGATCCGATGCAGCGGGTCAACATTGCGGATCTGGTCGTTATCGGACGTGATGAAGAAGGGCGCTTAACGATCACCTACCGGGTCGATATGGACGCGGAAGGCGTGAGCGTAGTGCCGGAAGTGGGACTGTCGCTCCTTCACGATGGATGGTTCAGGGAAGACACCGGGGGTGACGCTCCGTATGTTTCCATCAGTGAGGGAACCCTTATCGAAGGCAGCGTTTACGAGTTCACGGCCACCGCCATGAACATTGACGACAACCCGTCCGCCTTTATGCGGGTTTCGGTCGAATCGAATTAACAGGGTCAACGGAACCCGAGCGGATCATTGACCGGAAAGGCCGGCCTCAAGAATGAGGCCGGCCCTTTTCGTGATTGAATTATGAGAACAACATTCAATGGTTTATGAACTCGAAAATATTCCCCCTGAAACGGATCCTTCGTCGCGGTTTTCCGTAGCGTGAACTCTTTCCTGAAAAAATGCTTACGGCTATTCCTGAAAGGTAAACGGGAGCAGGGCTTAACACAAACGTCGTCGTCTTTAATTTTTCAAGAGACACCTCCCTTTTGCTCGGTTTACTTCCCGCAGACCACTGAGCGACGGCGCCAACGCGGTCGTCCCGCGACAAATACCAGCGCCCCGATTCCCAGGAGCAAGGCATACACCTTCGGCTCCGGAATCTCCCCGGCCAGGATCGTTTCCCCTGGCGCGCTGTTCCAGGCCCAGTCGTTGAAGGTGAGCACGGAGTCTTCGGCGCTGTGCGACACACGGATCCAACCGTAATAAGGCAGAGCATCTTCAATCTCCCAACCATTCGTTTCGAAGTAGGCTCTAACTCCCAGAAACCCTTTCGAGTCAAAAAACTCTCCCGACCCGTCGATACTCGCCAACCCCAACCCTTGCTGCGAAGGCAATGCCCTCCAATCAAGCCCGGCACCGATCTCAACGGCAATGTCGAATCGTGCGGGTCTCGCGGACTCTTCTACGTCGGTCGAAACCACCTGAAAAGCCTGTCTGGTCAGCCCGGTAACGTCCCACCAAGGACTATCGTCCATCGGCCCGGAAAACTCCAAACCCGGAGCTATGCCCGCAAACGAAAACCTCTGAGACTCGCTGCTCGTCCCTGACACATACCGCAAGTCAAATCCCTGATCGCCAACGTAGACGATTCCTTCGCTACGAACCGTAAGGAGCAAAGACAACATCCCCACTAAACAAAGCAATGCTTTGCGCCACGATACTGCAAAAGATCCCATAGATCTTGTCAATCCTTCATACATCTTAACATGAGCGTGCCTTCATCCACAGCGAAAAGCGAACCGGCAACGGTCCGGTTTCTCCGGATGTTGACGGAGCCGCGAGAACGTTAAAGGGCTTAACGTTAGAGAGAGTGTGGGGGGGGAGGGCGCTCTCCGCTCCCACACAACCACCGCGATCATACCGTTCCGCGCCGACCTCTCGTCTTGCAAACGGAGAGGCAGGAAAACGAACGAACGGTTGTTCGCTGCTTGCCCCGAGCAGACCGCCGGCGGTCCTATTTACAAACCAGCGCGTGCCGGAAAGCAAACGCGGATACGGGGAGGGAGTCTTCACGGGACGCTTCGGGTTCGATTGGCATTAAGGGGAATATAAAACGCAAATAACTTGCCTGCAATGCAGTGCATGTCATAGGGCCACTCTTGGGCCAGTTCAAGAATTTTTTTCGATACCGGATGGGCATTTCCTTATTATCCTGTAAACCAAAGTCTTATGTTTAAAAAAGTTTCCCCGTGCCGTGGCGATGGGCGGGGTGACTTCCGGACCATCGATGGATGATTCGCAAGCCGCGAAGTCGGGGGCGGGGACATGCTGCAACCCATGGCGGTGGCCGCGATCGGCGGTCCGGGTGCCGAGATCCTGGTCGCCCTGTTCCTCATGCCCGTATTGTATGTGGTCTTCTCCCGGCAATCGCGCTGAGGCTCTTTTTTTGAAAATACCTGTAAGATTTTCGTGCGGGCGGGAATGGGTAGGGTGTTATGAAACACTCAATATTCCAACATGGCGCCGCTCTATTGGCGGCAACGGCCTTATTGACAGGTCCTTTTGCCTTTGCGGGTGAGGATGGCGTCGAAGAAACCGAAGTCGATGTCTCCGAATACCTGGAGCGGATTGAGCTTCGTTCGATCACCGCTCTGCCCGGCATGCATATGTTCAGCCTTCACGACCCGGAAAACAATCAACGATTCTGGATCCGAATCGGCGAAACGCGTCACGGAATCGAAGCGGTTGCATTCGATCCGGAAAAAAACCACCTCCATCTCAGACATGGCGAGAATGATCGACATGCCGGATTGGCCAGAGGCCATATAATCTCGGGCGAAGAGGTGCCGGATAGGGAAGGACAAGGAAGTGAACGACAACAGCGCCAGACTGAAAGAGTGGAACGTCAAAGTGAGCGGGAGGCTCGCCAGGACGAAAGAGATCAATGGCGGGATTTACGGGAGCGCTTGAGAACTGTCGCCGAAAATTCGCCCGAAATCGAAGCAATCAGTGAGCGTTTCACCGCGTATCGCGAGGAGATGCGAACTTTGGGCGATGCAATGAGCGCGGCCGAACGGGGTTCTGAGGAGTTCGTGGAGTTGCGCGGAAAAGTTGACGAGCTTCTCGAAAACTACAGCCAATTTCAAGAGTCCGCCACGGAAACTCTCATGGAACACCCCGACTTCGACGAAGCGGATGCCCGGAGAATGCTTGACCGGAGCTTGGAAACCGGCCCGAGGAGAAGGGTTGATTCAAATCGATGACCATTCACCGCATGAGCTTCACTTCACCCTGTAATTGCATTCGGGACATAGGGCTTCAGCCTCCGTAAATTCATCTTACAACCCGAATATCAGGTGAAAGCAAGTGCGGTCGATTCCAATTATCAGCCATGGATAACAGGAGGAGAAAATGAGTAAAACAAGCCTAACGGTCATGGTAATCGTAATGTCCGGAAGTTACGGTTCGGAAATGATGCGGCAGGCGCTGGAGTAGTGTTTCGCGTCGTCGGGAGTGACTGCCGTAATTGTCGATCCCCTGGCGAACAACACCCGTGCGCACCGATTCTACCGACGGTTTGGTGAACGCATTTCGGGAGAGTGTGGGGCGAAGGATCGAATCATCTCCCGTTCACAAGGACAGCGGATCCTTCAATCTCACCTTTCCGCAACGCACCGAACGCTTCGTTGGCCGACTCAAGATTATAGGTGTTGATCTGTGTGGGAATCGAAACGCGTGGAACCATTGAAAAAACTCCTCGCCGTCCCGGGGGGTGAGGTTTGCCACGGACCCGATCTGGCGCTCTCCCCAGAGCCACTCGTAGGGGAATTGTGGAATGTCAGTCATGTGGATCCCCGCGCACACGACCCTCCCTCCCTTGACGATCGCACGCAGCGCGCGCAGGACGAGCGCACCGACCGGGGCGAAGATGATCGCGGCGTCGAGCAGCGGGTGGGATTCATCAACGACATCACCGGTGCACGCGGTCCCGATTTCACGCGCCAGCTCCTGCCGGGCCGTGTCGCCGGGACGGGTGAACAGGTACACGTCCCGTCCCTGATGGATGGCTACCTGGGCCAGGATCAGGGCGGACGCGCTGAGTGTCACGGGTCGGTTCAAAACCAGCCACCTGTGGTCGATTCAAAACCAGCCACTGGTGGGTCGGGATTTCATGGTGATTCTGTAACTGGGTCAAGGTGTTTTGTTTTTCTTGATTTGCTTT
>SLTG01000088.1 GCA_007130045.1 Opitutales bacterium | reverse complement strand
GGAGGGTCTCATAAAAACGAAAATACACCCATCCCAAGTTGATCGCGGACAGCACCAGGGCCACCAGGGCGGGTCCGGAGAAAGGATTCACACCCCACGAAGCAAGGGCGGGGGCAAGTGCGAGAATATCGATGTTCGCGCTGAGACCGCCGATAGCCGGTCCCATGATAAAACCAAGACCGAACGCGATTCCTACCAGCGCCATCCCCCGTGCCCGGTGTTCGGGCGGGGTTACGTCGGCTATCGCCGCCGAAGCGACCGAAAGGTTTCCACCCATCGCACCCCCGAGCAGACGGGCCAGGATGAACACCAGAAACGAACCACTGAAAAACCACAACAGATAACTCAACACCGTTCCGCTGACCGTGTAGAGCAGAATGGTTCGACGGCCGAAGCGGTCGGAAAGCCGTCCCCACAGAGGCGCAAAGAGAAACTGAAGAAACGAATAGATCGATCCCAGCACGCCTCCGAACAGCACGGCGGTAAAATGCCCGCTGCCCTCCCCCGGCTGGTCGAACGTTTCGAGAAATGAAAGCAACGCCCCCAGGAGTCCCGTATCTCCTTCCATTTCAAGGTAATGATCCAGAATTCCCGGAAACAGCGGAAAGATAATGGAGAAGCCAATGAGATCGATAAAAAGCGTCAGGAAGATCACCCCCAGAGGAAGCTTCCGCTTCCCGGAATGCACATGGCTGGACGGGTTTTGATTCATGCCGGCGATCAGGAGAAAAACTCAGAGAATCGCCCGGGGGGCAAGCCGAATACTTCCTCGAATCCGCTTCCCCGTTTATTCCGGGCGCCTCCTCAACAAGAAAACTCCTCCGCCGTCGTGCCCGGTGACCCAGGGGTAGTGCTCCCGGGCGTGTTCGAGGGCAAACTCCCCTCCCCGCGCTGCGGCGAAGTGCTCGACGATCTCCCGGTTCTCCGCGGGTTCGATGCTGCACGTGCTGTAAACCAGTCGCCCGGAGGGACGGACCAGGTTCGCCGCCGCTCTCAGCAACCGTCCCTGCAACTCCGTCACGGCGACCAGGTTTTCCGGCGTTATCCCCCATCGTGCGTCCACTCGCCGCCGGAACACCCCGGTGTTCGAACAGGGGACATCCAGGAGAACCGCATCGTAGAGTCCCGGCAACCCGCGGGCTTCCATCATGGAAGGCGAAACGGCAAGCAGGTCGGCGCCGACCACCGACGCCCGGCACCAGGGATAGCGGGACAGGTTCTCCCGAAGGAGGTCCAGGCGCCCGCCCGGCTTTTCCAGGCTGACGAGGATGCCCGGGTCTCGAATAAGATCGGCAAGCAGGAGGCTTTTCCCTCCGGGCGCCGCGCAGAGATCGAGCACCGCTTCACCCGGGAGAGGCCCGAGGATTTCGGGAGCCAAACGGGTCGACGGATCCTGTGCGTACGCCAACCCCTTCTCCATGAGTCGCTTCGCGCAATCCCATCCCCCGCTTCCCACCCGGTGAAATCGCGGCCATCGCGTCGGTTCGAGAAATGCGGACGCCGATTCCGGAACATCCCCGAAAACCCGGATATAATACGGTGCGGGCGCCTGGTTCCACTCCAGAAGCTTCGCCGTATTCGACAGCCCGAACGCGCCAATCCATCGGGATACCAACCACTTGGGATGACTGTGCCGCAGCGCCAGCTCGCCCGCGTCGGCGGACTGGACCGGCGGTCCGTCCCGAAGGGCGTCCGGAAGCCGGCGCAAGACCGCGTTGGCCAGGCGAACCTCCGACGGACTCAGCAGGTTCTTTCCCCGTTCGACCGCGTGATGAACGACGGGAGGCTCGCGCCCTCTTCCCTGCTCGATCGCCTCGACGAGTTCGTAACCGGCGATCAGCAACAACGCCTTCAGCCGCCCTTTGGGCATGCGCCGAACATTTTGTTTGATTGCCCATTCAATGAGCGCTATATTGCGAATGACGCCGTAAAACAGGTTCTGACAGCGATGACGCTCATTGCTGTGAATGTGACCGGTTATACTCTCAAAGAGGTAATCCGCCCGTCTTTTCGTTTTCAGGTACTGACTCGTCAGATCAACCGCCTGACTCCAGCCGTCTTCCACCTGCATCTTTTTCCTTTTCATTAAGAACAAAAAGGTGACACAATTATTCTTTTCAAACCAACAAAACCTCTCAGATCGATTATGACCGAGGAAGTAGTTCAAGAGCTCATCGAGAAAAATCCGCAATTAAAGCCGGCGAAGTCCAAGCTGCTGCAAATGCAGCCCGGCCGGTATTGCATCCACCAGAGTTGGGGGTTTGGACGCATCAAGGAATACCAGGAAGCGATCAACCGGGTCGTCATTGATTTTGAAGGGAAGGAAGGGCATTCGATGGACCCGGCCTTCTGTGTCACGACCATGGAGATTCTTTCAGACGACCATTTGTTGGTCCGCCAGCAAACCGAGCCGAAGACCATTGATGAGCTGATAAACAAGAACCCTGTCGAGCTGGTCAAAGCCGCGCTGAGCCAGTACCCGAACAACGCCGCGACGGGCACCGAACTCGAATCGCTTTTCGTGCGGGTCCTCGGAAAGGCCAAATTCAAAAAATGGTGGGCATCGGCGAAAAAACTCCTGGCCAAGGATCCCCACATCGCCGTTCCCGCCAAGAAGACCGAGTGCTACTACATACGGGAAGAGGCCCTCAATGCGGACCAGGAAATCCTCGAGCATTACGAGGGCACTCAGTCTGCGAAACGAAAAGTTCGCCTGGCCCGCGAATTGTTCGAACACAGCGAGACCAGCCCCGTCCTCCAGGAGCCGCTGGGACGCGTTCTGGACGATCTGAACCAGGTGATCCGGGAGAGCAATCAGCTCACGCCCGGGGAGCGCTTGCAGGGAGCATGGATTCGGGACGACATCGCAAAGACCCTCGGCCGCGACGTCGCCTCGCTCGATCCGACGACGGGCGCGCTGATCCGGGAAGCCAGCGAGCTTTCGCAGATGGCGGGTTCGCTTCCGAGCAACCAGCAAAATCGACTCCTGCTTCTCGTCAAGGAAACCTATCCGGGGGAATGGAAACCTTTGGCTTTCGATCTTCTTAAGAACAGCAACGGCAAATTCACCACGGAGTGCATCAATTTCCTAATCGAAAACGAGTGCGAGGAAGAACTCGCCTCCACACTCCGGCGCTGGCTTCACGAGCAGAACCTGCGGGCGCCCGTGCTTTACTGGATAGTGAAGAACCGCCACTCGAGGAAGTATTCCGGCGTGCTGGAAGGCCTCATCAGTCCCCGGCTTCTCAATGCGATCTTTTATGCGATCGACTATGAGGCGCTGCAATTGGCCGGGGCGAGAAAGATTCCGTTGGCGGAAATTCTGCACGACGACAAGGACTTGATCCGCGACCTGCTGCTCACGGCCGATACCGAGATCGCCCGGGATCTCGCGAACAACCTGCTGATCAACCAGGGATTCGAAGAGCTCACCAAGAAATCCCTCCTCGCACGGTTCATCAAGCATTTCCCAAGCGTTCAGTCGCTGGTTTCAGGCGAAACCGAGTCCGAGGGCGAACGCCTGATCGTCTCGCGCGAGAGCTACGACCGCCGCGGCAGGGAGTACGAGGATATTGTCAGCAAGAGGATTCCCGAAAACAGCAAGGCCATCGCCACGGCCATGGAGCACGGCGACCTCCGGGAAAATTCCGAGTACAAGATGGCCAAGCAGGACCAGCAAATGCTCCTCGCGCGCAAGGCCAACCTGGAGAAGGATCTATCCCGCGCCGAGATTACCGACTTCACAAGCGCGCCAACCGATCAGGTCGGCATCGGAACCATCGTCGGTCTCAGGCAGGGCTCGACAAACCGTAAAGTGGTGTACTCGATTCTCGGGGCGTGGGACAGCGATCCAGACAATAACGTCCTGTCGTATAAAACGCCGCTCAGCCAGAGTTTGCTCGGACACAAGGTTGGCGATACGATCGAACTTAAGATCGGCGACAACGCGGAATCCTGGAAGATCGAATCGATCGCCCCTTACAACAAGGGAGAATGACCCTTCTTTCACTTCCAGGACCAATGGTCGCCGGTTTTCCGCGCCGGTCGCCGGCACGAGGGTCCCGGGGCAAACACCCGAAATCCTGTGCCTGATCCCTGGGATACACTAAAACTTCTCTCCGACGGCACTCGCCTTCGCCTGGTCGCGTTGTTGGCGAATGAAGAGCTTTCCGTCGCCGAGCTTCAGGAAGTGCTCGACATGGGCCAATCCCGGATTTCGTCCCATCTTGGCCTCCTTCGCCAGGGAAGGCTCGTCACCGATCGTCGCCAGGGGAAAAAGACCTTCTATTCGCTGCACTCGAACATTCCGGCAACCAGTCGCGAACTCATCCGTTCAGCGTGCAACGCGGTCGCGGAACTTCCCGAAGTCCGGCAAGATCGGCAGAGCCTCGAGCGCATTCTCGAACGACGCCAGCAGTTCGCCGAAGAGTATTTCAACTCCCTGGCAGGCCGATTCGGAAAAAATTATTGCCCGGGGCGTTCGTGGCAGGCCTTTGGCCATTTTCTTCTGAAAATCGTTCCCCGCATCACGATCGCCGACCTCGGCGCGGGCGAGGGCCTCATTTCCCAACTCCTGGCCCAGCGGGCCGAACACGTTTACTGCATCGACAATTCCAGTCGCATGGTCGAGGTCGGAACCGAACTCGCAAAAAAGAATCGGCTCAATAATCTGGAATACAAACTCGGCGACATTGAGAACGTGCCGTTGCCCGATGAATCGGTCGACCTCGCCCTCCTCAGTCAGGCACTTCACCACGCGCGCCACCCGCAGACCGCCGTGAAGGAAGCCTGCCGTATCCTCAAGCGCGAAGGCCAGATCGTCATCCTGGACTTGAAGGAACACGAATTCGAAAAAGCCCGGGAGCTTTACGCCGACCTCTGGCTCGGTTTCACCGAAAACACCCTCTACACCTTTCTCAGAAGCGCCGGCTTCCAGCACATCGAGATCGGCGTCGTCACCACGGAAAAACAGGAACCCCGTTTTCAGACCATCCTCGCCACCGGAATCAAGGCGGGAGTGTAGCGGAGCGGTCGACCGTTGTTCGCTGCGGGCAGTCCGTTGTCGTGTCCCGCGGCTCACAGGACAACCGGCAACCAACGACCGCTCACGCCTCCAGAATCACCTGGGCGATCTCGGGACGGCAGTGAATACGAATCGGCATCCGGATCATTCCCAGGCCGCGGTTTACGAGCATCGACAAATCCCCCCGATGAAAAATCCCCTCCGAATACCGGTTTCCGTACTTGGATGGAATGTAGTCTCCGACTGGACCGTAATACGGAATTCGTACCTGCCCCCCGTGGGTGTGCCCGGCAAAGATCAAACCGTTGCGGTTCTCGTCCAGATCCGGAAACAAATCGGGATTATGCATGAGAATCAGGGCCGGTTCGTCCGGGGGTATTTCCCCGAAAGTTCTCTGAGGATCGACGATCTGGGTGCCGAAGTCCCTGAACCCCGCCACGGCAAGACGCCGGCCTTCCCGTTCCAGGAAAACATGGTTGTCCTGAAGCAGGACAATCCCGGCGCGCTCGATCGGGTCGCGGATTTCATGAAAAGCGGCGGCTACGTCGTGATTCCCCAAAACCGCGTACACACCGATCCTGGCGCGTATATTCCTGAACAATTTCTTCAGCGGCTCCAGAAAACGTCTTCGAATCTCCGGGCGCCCGAGTTGGCTATCCATCGTAATGTAATCTCCGGTCAGAAAGACCACGTCGGGATCGAGCGCATTGGCTCTCCTGATACAATCCTCAAGGTACGCCATGGGGACGATGTCGCTATGGTGCAGGTCGGTCAAATGGACGATGTTCAGTCCGGCAAACACCGAAGGAAGCCCCTTTACCGCGATTCGCCGGCGGCTCACCACCGGAGCGTAGGGCGAATAGTGAAAGGCGTGCCAGTAGCCCCAGATTCCCGCAACGCCCGCCGCCCCGAGAACCTGAAGGAAACGCCTCCGAGTCAGGAGTCTCCGCTTCGGCTCCTGAGTCTTCGGCATATTATCGAGAAAAAACCCTTTCACAATCCGTCTGATTATCTTTTGAATGAAATTCTTGGGCTCCCGGTATTCTTATCAAGAGACCGCGAGTGATCCAGTCTTTTGTTTTTGTATGGATAGCGAAGAGCAAAGGTTGAAGTTGCAGCGGCACGCGAGAATCCGGCGCGTGAAGCAGGTGCTGCGCTGGCTTCCCCGCCGCTCGAACCTCGACACCTATCCGGTTCTCAAATGGTTTGCCCGGCACGCCCGGAAGCGCCCATTCCTTTGGTCGTTCAAAGTTCCGAACGTATCGCCCGCCTTTTACGCCGGATCGATTCTCGCGTTCCTTCCCCTTTACGGCGCCCAGCTCGTGCTCGCATTCTTTGCCGCCATTCTTTTTCGGGCGAACCTTCCGATCCTGTGCGGGCTCCAGTTGATCAGCAACCCGTTCACGGTCCCGATCATCTACTGGTTCAACGTCGTTCTCGGCAGGCGGGTGATTCGTTTCTTTACCTTCGGCGGCGATCCGGGGATGTGGGACAACTGGATGTTCTCCATGATCGTCGGCGGATTCTTTATCGGCCTTGCCGTCGGCATTGTTCTCGACCTCTTGTACCGCATCGGCGCCTGGCAGGGCGAAGCCCAATACCGGAAGCTCAGGGCCTATCGCCACGGGGTAACGGATCGCCGAAAAAAGCACCCCCCGCCTCCCCCGGAGATTTGAATCCATCCGGCAACTCAGTACTCCGCCCCGACGGGCGTTTCCGCTTCGTCCGCTTCCAGGACCTCGCCCTCCGAATCCACGGGAATCACGAAGATGCGCAACGCCTCCCCGGGATCCAGGTACTCGCGCGCCAATGTCTCCAGTTCCTCCGGGGTAATCGACTCGAAATCGTCGCTCATCTCCCTGGCCCATTCCAGACGTTGCGGGTATTCCTGCGAACTCGCCAGCACCGAATTGAGCCAATACCCGTTCTCGCGCACCGTGTCCCTCAGAGAGGTCAGAACCGGACGGAGAGCCCGCTGAAACTCGTCCTCGGTGATCTCGCCCTCATGGATCTCCCGTGCGATTTCAACGACGACTTCGGCCACCTCCTTCGCCTTTCCGGGATCGATACCGACCAACCCGGTAAACCAGCCGTAATCCCTGTACGTGTCGCTGGTGTTGCTGGCCGCGTAGGGACTGTAGGCCTCGCCCATTTCCTCGCGAATCCGTATCCGCATTCGGTCCGAAAAAACCCTGGCGAGGACGCTCAAGCGGCGGGTTTTCGAAATATCCCGCATATCAGTCGTCGCCCAATACACCGCGGCGACTCCGCTCGGTATCCGCGACTCGAATTCAAAGCTCTTCTTCCCGCCGGGTTCAGGCTTGGACAGAATGCGCCTGTCTTCGAAGCCGGGCTTTTCGTGCTGTCGTTCCGGCAGCGCGCCAAGGGTCGCGCCAACCGCCTCGATCACATCGCCGGGCGCGGAAAAGTCTCCCACGACTGAAAGCTCCAGATAACCGGACCTCAGGGGCTCCGCGAGCCAGGAGCGGACGTCGTCGAGATCGAGCGCGAGCAGATCCTCCTTTGGAGGCAGCCCGAAGCGAAAGTCTCCTCCGGCCAGAAAGCCGGAAACCTGGTCCTGAAGGACCCCGGAAACGGTGTGCCGCGCCTCCACGTAACGCTCATCGAATCCGTCACGGGCGCGCCGCAGCGCCTCGTCCCTGTAACCGGGGTCGGTCAGGTGCGCGGCGAGCAGATGCAGTTGCGCCTCGAGATCGTCCGGCGTGGTGCCGCCGCCAAAAGTGAACGCGTCGTCCGAAACCGAGAACCCCCAACCGACGTTGCGCCCGGCAAAGATTCGCCTGAGTTCGTCGGCCGAATGCTCCCCCAATCCTCCGCGGATAAACGTTTGAGACGCCAACAGCGCCAGTCCCGCCTGCTCCTCGGGTTCGGTCAAACGCCCGCCGCCGATTCGCACCGCCAACCGTATCTCATTCGAAGAAAAGTCGGTCTGTTTAAGGTTCAATCGCACCCCGTTCTCAAAACGCACCTGGTGCACATCCAGGTCCTCGAAGTGATTCTCTTCGGCCACGACGCCGGGCTCCCCAAACGTCTCGTAGGCGAATCCCACGTCCTCCATCGCCTCCGGCGGTTCGACTTCTTCGTCCGCGCTTTCCAGATAGACGCCCCGGATCGTTTCCTCCGGTTCGGGAAACTCAACGTCGCCCGTCACGAAAATGAAGCGGTTCCCCTCGGGGAACGCCTCCCGGAGCGCGTCCAGACATTCCTCCACCGTCATCGCCTCCAAAGCCGGCTTCATCAAAGCGAGTTCCGTATGCGGATCGGTGAAAACCGTATTGCCCGAAAAAGACCCGACGAGCCCTTCCGCAAGCCGGCGCGAACGCCGGGTCGGCGCCTGGCGCGCGGCTTCCTCGAATGAATTGATCGCATTCGCGCGAATTTCACGAAGCTCGCCATCATGGAAGCCGAATGTCAGCGCCCTGCGAAGCTCCCGCTCGGCCGTTCTCAGCGCCTCCCTCCAGTCGTCCGGTCGCGTATGCAGCTCGATCGACGCGTTGCTGAAAAAATCGAACAGGTCGTACGCGCCCACCGATCCGCGCGAAAACGGACTGCCCTCCTCCTGCGCCAGGATATCCAGCCGGCGGTTCAACATCTGCATCGCCACCGAACGAGTGAGGCGCTCGATACGCCGTTCGGCGGTGTCGGGTGCGGGCTCGTAGGGTCGCACACTCTGGATCGCCACACGGGTGGTGGTTGCCTCGGACTCCGTGTGCAGACGAGCGGCCCCATCGCGCGCCACAACCTCTCCGCGATGCGGCTCGGGCGGTTCCGGACGCTTCGGAGCAAAATCCGAGAATTGCCCCGCGATCAACGGCTCGACCTCCTCCGGCTCGACTTCACCGACAATCACGACGGCGACCCTTTCCGGGCGATACCAGGATTCATAGAATTCGACGAGATCCTCGCGTCCGGCCTGCTTGATCACCTCCTCGTTTCCAATAGGAAACCGATCTGAAATAATGGCATCGGGCAGAAGGAAGGAGAACTCCTCGATCGCGGTTCGAAACCGCACGGAGTCACGCGTGCGCTTTTCGCTTAAAATCACCCCGCGCTCCGATTCGACTTCCTCCTCGTCGATGAGCATTCGGTCGGCGAAATCCCTGAGCACCAGAAGCGCTTCGTCGATCGATGAATGTTCGTTGTCGGGAAGTTCGATCAGATACACCGTACGGTCGAATCCGGTATAGGCGTTTGTGTCCGCGCCAAAGCTCATCCCCAGGCTCTGAAAATACTCGACAAGCGTCCCCGCAGCGAAGTTCTCGGTCCCGTTGAACGCCATATGCTCCAGAAAATGCGCCAGACCCCGCTGATCGTCGGTTTCCTGCAACGAACCCGCGCGAACGAAGAGCCGGAGACTGACCCGGCCCCGCGGTTCGCCGTTGGGCATGATCGCGTAACGAAGCCCGTTTTCCAGTTCGCCGAAAAGGACGCTTTCATCCGGCGGGAGATCGCTTTGCCCGGACGGCCGGGGACGCGGCTCGGCGGAAAGCAACCAGGCGGTCGTAAGGATAACGAAGGCGCTCGACAGAAATAACTTCAGTTTCATCATAAACAACATTCTCGGTCTCAATGAAAAGCCTCATCAGAAACGACAGGTAAACCGGGAATAGGGTCAATTTTTTTCTTTGGGGTCCGCGAGAGGCGCCCCGAGAACCGTCCCGCCCTTTACCGTTGTGCGCCGGCCCCGCTCGAATAACCGTGCCCCCAAAACGCACCCTCGGACAAAACAAGCTTTATACCCGTGAGGATTTATCGTTACCCTTCTCACGGACTATGATCTGGGCCTATCGCATTCTCTTTCTTCCATTACTGCTGATCCTCCTCCCGCGTTACATCTTGCGGATGAAGCGCCGGGGCGGATACCGGGAAGGATTCGGAACCCGGTTCGGCAATCTGCCGCACCTCCCGCCCAAGAAGGCCGGAGTCCGGCGCATCTGGCTCCAGGCCGTCAGCGTGGGAGAAATTTTTGCGGCCGGTCCTCTTATCCGGGAACTTCAGAAGGACCCCGGGCTCGAGATTTTCCTCACTACCACCACCAGCACCGGCTACGCGCTCGCCAGAGAGCGCTTCCGCGACCAGGTTGTCGGACTCGCCTATTTTCCGCTCGACTTTTTCCCGTTCAGCCTGCGGACCTGGCGTCGCGTCCAACCTGATCTCTGCCTCCTGATGGAGTCCGAACTGTGGCCGGAACACCTTCACCAGGCCGCGTCCCGCGGAACCCCGCTGATCCTGATAAACGCGCGCATCTCGGATCGATCATACGGACGACTGTCCGCCCTCGCTTTCCTTACCGAACGGCTCCTGAACAAGTTCTCGCGGATCCTGGCCGCCTCCGAAGACGACGCCGACCGCTTCATTCAGCTCGGCGCCGATGAGAGCATCGTGGATACGAGCGGCAACATCAAACTCGACGTTAACCTGGAGCCGATCCTCGATGACAACGCCCGAGCGGCTCTGCGGGACGAACTCGGACTCTACACGCCAGGTTCCGGAGGAACCGGACCGAAGGAATACCCGCCCCTGATTCTGGGCTCTTCGACTTGGCCCGGAGAAGAATCCGCGCTCCTGCGGATGCTCCAACGCGCAAGGAAGGAAGGCCTGGCCTGCCAGCTTCTGATTGTTCCCCGCCACATGGAACGACGGGAGGAAATCCGCAAGACCCTTGAGGAGTTTTCCTTTTCATTCCACTTCCGCACAGCCGGTGAGGCGGGAACGCCGGTGGACGTCGCAGTCGCCGATACAACCGGGGAACTGCTCATGTTCACGCAACTCGCCGACATGGTCTTCGTCGGCAAAAGCCTGCCTACAAACGACGGCGGCCAGACACCGATCGAGGCCGCCGCATTCGGGAAAGCCCTGCTCTACGGACCGTATATGTCCAACTTTCGCACGCTCGCGCGTCATCTGGTCGATTCCGACGCCGCGATAGTCGTCGGCGACGACGTCGACCTCGCCGACCAGGCGCTCATGCTGTTGAAAGACCGGGGCCGCCGGGCGAAGGTCGGCGGTAACGCCCTGAAATGGCACGCCGCCAACCGCGGCGCCGTACGGAAAACGCTTGAAGCAATTAAAGAAACGGTTGCCCGCATCGATGGAAACCGATCAAATCGACAATAGAACACTTATGGAGAATCCACAGGAGATTATTTTCGCACCGTCCCTCCTTGCCGGAAACCACGCCCACCTCGCCAAAAGCGCGCGCGAAGTGATCGATCACGGGCTCTCATGGCTTCACGTCGATGTCATGGACGGGCACTTCGTGCCGAACCTCACGTTTGGTCCCGCGACGGTCGCCGCCCTTCGCGACGAATTTCCGTTGTTCCTCGATGTTCACCTCATGCTCGACAACCCCGACCGGTTCATCAAACCGTTCGCGGAGGCCGGCGCCGATCTGATCAGCGTTCACATCGAACCGGACTACGACCACCGGACGACTTTGAAGAACATTCGCGAACTCGGCTGCCGCAACGGGATCGTCCTCAATCCGGACACCCCGGTTGAATCGGTGCTGCCTTTGCTGGATGCGGTCGATCTCGTCCTCGTCATGACCGTTGAGCCGGGTTTCGGCGGGCAGAGCTTCAGGGAGGATACCCTTTCGAAACTGACGGACATCGCTGCGTTCCGAACCGGGAACGACCTGCGTTTTCGCCTGGAGGTCGACGGCGGCATCAACGTTAAGACCGCCGCCGAATGCCGCCGCCACGGTGCGGACACCTTTGTCGCCGGCACCTCCTTTTTCCTCTCGGATGACAAAAAGGCGTTCGTCCGGGAAATCCTGAACCCCGGCGATTGAGCGCGGTTTCGGTTCTTTGCCGTATCCGCGCCCCTTCAACCCCCGGAACCCACGGTCACGCATTTCCTGTTTGCCGGGTCGAGCGTCCTCGGCTATGAACGACAGCTTTCAAAGGATGTCTCATGCGTATCGGATTCGGTCAGATCAACACAATCGTCGGCGATCTCGCGGGTAATCGTGAAAAGATCCTCCACGCCTACCAAACTCTTCGGGAAAAGGGTGCTGAGTTGGTTGTATTCCCCGAACTTGCCGTATGCGGGTATCCCCCGCGTGACCTTCTCTTTAAGCGCCGGTTCGTACCCGATGTTGAAGAAACGATTACGGAAATCGCCTCCGAAACCGGCAGTGTGCCCGCGGTTGTGGGCTTCGTCGAAACCAACCCCGCACCCGACGGCCGTCCGTTTTTCAACAGCGCGGCGTGGTGCGAGGGCGGTGAAGTCAGGATCTGCGCACGGAAATCCCTCCTCCCCACCTACGATGTATTCGACGAAGACCGTTACTTCGAACCCGCAAACTCCCCGGCGACCTGGAAATGGCGGGAAATTAATGTCGGGCTGACCGTCTGCGAAGACATCTGGGCGAGTCCGATGCTTCCCGCCCACTACCGGTACCGTTCGGACCCTGTCGAAACACTGGCTGCCCGGCGAATCGATCTGTTGCTCAATGTCTCCGCCAGTCCCTGGCATTCGGGAAAAACCGAGGTGCGGGAGTCGTTTATCACCGACGCCGCACGAAGGTGCGGCTGTCCGGCCGTGTACTGCAATGCCGTCGGCGGCAACGACGAGCTCATATTTGACGGGCGAAGCGTGCTCGCCGATCGCTCCGGCAAGGTTGTGGCCACGTGCGCGGCCTTCCGCGAAGACCTGGTCGTCATTGATACCGATCACCCGGACAACGCTCTCCACCCGACCTACCGTCGCACCGAGATCGAAGATATTCACGATGCCCTGACTCTCGGTCTGCGGGACTACGTCACCAAGAGCGGTTTCGAAAAGGTGATCGTCGGCTTGAGCGGGGGGATCGATTCAGCTGTTACCGCCGTGATCGCGGCGGAGGCGCTGGGCGCCGAAAACGTTACCGGAGTCAGCCTTCCCTCCTCAATATCCAGCCGGCACAGCCGTAACGATGCCGCCGCCCTCGCGCGCAATCTAAACATCAAATTCCACGAATTCCCGATCGCCAGAATCGTCACCTCCGCCGAAGAGACGCTGGCGCCTCTTTTCAAGGGACGTCCGCGGGACGCCACCGAGGAGAACATCCAGGCGCGAAGCCGGGCGCTCCTCCTGATGGCCCTCTCCAATAAGTTCGGCGCGCTGCTCCTGACCACTGGAAACAAGAGCGAACTTTCCGTCGGCTACTGCACCCTCTATGGCGATATGTCCGGCGGTCTCGCTGTGATCTCCGACCTTCCTAAAATGAAGGTTTATGCTTTGGCCGAATATCAGAATCGCGAATACGAACGGATTCCGCGGTCCACCATCGACAAACCCCCCTCCGCCGAACTGCGTCCGGATCAGAAAGACCAAGACACTCTCCCTCCCTATCCAGTCCTCGACGCCATTCTACGGAAATACATCGAAGAAGGCTTCTCGAGCCGCGACCTGATTCGCGAAGGGTACGATAAAGGCGTCGTGCGCGACATCATCCGCCGGGTGGATCTCAACGAGTACAAACGCAAGCAGGCGGCCCCGGGACTGAAAATCACTCCGCTCGCTTTCGGCGCCGGCCGGCGCATCCCGATCATCCAAAAATACGTCAATTGATCCCGCCTCAGCGCATTTGGCGACCTGGCAAACGCCAAGCCGCCGGGTAATCTACTCGCTTCCCCCAACAAATATTATATCGCTGATTTCCAGAACATTCCCGGTGTTCCGCAAATCCAGGTGGGTAAACTCCAGCGACATACGGTCAACCGGAACCAATCCGTTGTTCATTCTCTCAATCTGGTGAACATACAATCGCTGATTCGTATAGAAATGACTACTGTTCAACGGAAACAGATAGATCCCCCATTCACCGTCTCTGCGAATCAGATGATTTACGGCATAATGGCGCGTATCAAAATCAGTCAATATACGCAATTGAGCCCGAACCGGCCGTTCGAAGCGCGCGCGAACGACAACCGCTTCGACTTCTTCCCAGCGCACGTTTCCCATTGACCACAAGTTTAACGTTAACCTCGAATCCCCCGGCTCGGTGAAATCGCTGGTGATCCGCCACCCGCCATCCCGCGTGACGATCATTGTCGTCGCCCCGACTCCCCGCGTTGTGGACAATTCGGTACGCCGCTCCAAATCGCGGAGCGAAAGCGACTGTCTGACGGAAAACGATTCAATGAAATCGTCCAATGCCCGCGGCATCAAAAAGTTCATCAGCAGGGGGGCAATTCGATCAACCTCATCGGAAGTCGCGCGTATCTCCACCCTTGCCAATTCCTGCCGCGGATTCAACATTGTGGCAACCACGTCGAACAGTACGTCCATGAAAGAATTCCCGGAAATAGCGACCCGGCTGACTTCCAGCGTTCCCTCCGCTTCGCCGTCGACTATCTCGCGCAATCGAAGCTCAAGATTCACTTCCGATTCGCTCAGGTTGTGAACGCGCACCGGAAGAAGAAACCGATCCATATCAGGAGAGACGGTATAACCGATCTGATTTGCTCCTCCGCCCCACTCCTCCCCGAGAAGGGGTTGCATTACAATCGGCGACCCTTGTGCCGGCGCCCTGGGCGCCGTTCTGCTTGCGGCGTAAAGTTCCGCGGCACGCGTCTCCCGGTTGATATGCTGTTCGACTTTCGACGATTCCGCCCATACGTAAATAAGCCCGTTGGTTACCCTGACGGTATTCTCAGCCCCAAGCGAAACCTCCCGTCCGTCGAGCTCGGTTACATGCTCCGGTCGGAACGGAAGAGTCACCCTTTGGCTCCACGCCGGCTGGGCGGTGTAAAGAACGATCACCGCCTTCCCATCCTGACCGGTGAACACACGCGCTCGCTCAATCGGCCCGTCTCCCCCCAACTCCAGATCGCCCGCGTATTCTCTGTTGGAAAGGGTCTTCACGGCATGAAAATAACTCACCATTGAACGCAGCGGACTGTCGTATTGGTCGGTCATCCCGGGAGAACCCGTCTCCTGAGAAGACCAGGCATACGCTGTAGGAAAGTAGCGGGCTACCCCGGCCGCCTTCGCTTCCACCGCGTTCATAACGTATTTCAATGACGAGGCCCGCTGCACTTGGAAAGGCGGCCGGCTCGCCTTTTGCCGCCATCCCGGTCCGCTCGCAGTAAGCCATAACGGCATGCCTTCATGACCGAAGTCACTCACCCATTCACGGTATCGGGCGATCGAACTCTCCAGCAGGAGCGGTTCGCTGAAAAAATGAAAACTTATATAATCGACCTCCTCAAGAAGCTCGTTGCGGGCGGCGAGATCCATGTAGAGAGGATTGAAGAAATCAAACCCGGCTCCGCCCACGGAAACGTCCAATCCGCTCCGTTCCCAGGAATACCGCAAGGTCCGCATCAGGGGAACGTATTGGTCGGCCGGAACGTACGCGCCAAAATGTCCTTCGCTCCCATTCCACACTTCGAGGCCGCCGAGATAATCGTTCCACCGCTCCCCGATCATACGCCAGGAGTGCGAGGTGGCTTCGAGATCAACAGGGAAGGCGTATGGAGCGTTCCGCACCCATTCAGGAGCGGAGTGAAACACATCGAGAACATCGATCCCGTAGTCACTGTACGTAATCCGCAGTCGCTCATAGGCTCCCGGGTACGGATGGCGGCTCGACTCTCTCGGATGCCAATGCCAATTCCCTCTTCGCGGATTAATCCCCGCCCAGTCCACCCTCTCGCGGGCAATTCCGATCCCACTGCGGGCGAGGTTCGCGATCAATCCTTCGCGACGCGCTTCACCGGCATGCCAGGAGAGGGCCGCATCGATCCCAAAAAAATCATCGGTTTCCCCCACGAACGGATCGATCGCACCCAGCCCGAACACCTGATCCGGCTCCGGAAAGTAAATCTCATGGTAACCGGCATCCCGCTCGATAACAATCTCGACTCTTCCCTCCGACAGCGATGCGGAAGAACGGTACCTTTCTTCCCCCGTGTAATCCCTGACACGGTATTCGATCGACTCGGATGCGGGACTGCCTTCCAGAAGAAAACCCAGAGTGGAAGGCACGCCGGGCACCAATAGAAAATCCTCGACCGACTCGGGGACAACCCTCATCTCAGCCGAGAGAGTCCCGGTTATCACGGCCATCACAAAAGCTAAAAAAAATACTGGTTTTCTTCTCATTTCTCTGCTGCAGGTACTCCGGATTCCTTTGCTTCACTCATGGAATATACAGTAGCCCTTCACTCAAAGCAAAAGCGCCCGGAACATCAAAAACGTCAACCCAATTGTATGATGGCGACAATTATCCGGAGCCTCCACCTTCGAAAGGCCCGGTTACTTTATTATGCTTGACGTTCTGTTCTCTTAGGAAGATACCACTTAATTGAAGCGAATTCACCGGATTAACGCGCCGGACAACGGCACCCGTCACGAACCCATCGGTACAGATGCCGGACCCGGATCGTGGACGCTCCGGTTCGCCGGGAATGAATCCCCGTACTTACTCAGCTCTCGACGTGGTCCGGGACCTGGTACCATACCTGGATGAATAGCGAATCCTCGTGGTGTCCGCTCATTCCACGCGGCGATTGACCGTAGGTCTGCACCACGTGCTTGACATCCTGAACCTTATTCTTGTCCAGCCACTTGTTAATATCCTCGTCGAGGTATTCCAGTGCCGCCTCCGAGGTTCCCACCGTAAAGTGTTTGACTCGTATCATTCTGTCCTCCTTTTGGTTTTTCAGGTTGGCGTACCGACAAACAATACGTTTGCCGTCATTGGACACGAGGGTACCCGAAACCCGGGCCGCGTGACAATTCGTTTCGAGCGCCTTCGTTCGAAAATCCTTGAAATTGTGCTCCGATCGCTCGCGTTTCCGGATTCCTTCGGAGCTGGAAACCGGTATACTCGATTCCATGAATATCGACACGGAAACCCTTCCCGCCGGCGACCGGTGGTTTGTTTCAATCGAAATGCCCCGGGCGATCATAGAAGACTTCGAAAGGTTGAAAACGTCCGCAGCCGGAATTCGGTGGACGCCGCCGCAACAGTACCACCTTACTCTTCGGTTTATCGGAGAGACCCGGCCCGAAACCGTGCAAGCCCTTGCCGACCGTCTGTCGGCCATTCGAGTTCAGTCGTTTGTCCTCGAGCTTCAGGCCGTCGGTCGCTTCCCGACGAAGGGACACGCACGCGTATTGTGGGCCGGAGTCGGCTCCGGTCACCCGCGACTTTTTCAGCTTCAGCAGAAAGTCGAAGAAGCGGTGGTCGCGTCGGGGATCGAGCCGGCAGTGCGTCGTTTTCATCCTCACGTTACGCTCGCCCGCTGCGCGCGGGCGGCGCCGGGCACGGTCAAGGAATTCCTGAAGACACATCGCGACTACTCGGCCGGCCCTTCCGGGTGGACAGCTTTTCCTTCTTCGTCAGCCGGCTCACAAGCGAAGGCGCGATCCACAGGGAGGTCGCCGCTTTTCCACTCATGGACGAATAAGCAGGCTTTCCGGCGGGCTCTTGGATCTTCTCCGTCTGCTCGTTGGTCTGATGGACCATCGCCGACATCGCGTTGCTCGGGATCTTCCGGGTATCGGAGGGTTTGATCAGCGCTCCTCCGGTATTGCGGGCATACAGCAGCAATGACTTCCATACCTTAAAAAATATTTCATACCGTGGGGCTACAATCGAAACACTCCAGCCTTCGGGTGTCTTGAATGCGCGCTTACGGGGCTAACCACGGACAGAATCAAGGGGTAAAATGCGTCTTGCTTACACCGGACTATTTCTGTGAGTCTGAACCGACGCCAATTCCCCTCCCGAAACGCAAGATTCATCATTCTGAACCACCAAAAGCCGTTCACCAATTCCATGCCGTCCGCAGCCAAAGATCCTTACTCATCCCTACGGGAGGAACTCTATCGGGTTTACCTGCTCAAGACGACTCTCGGTCTGCTCGACTGGGATCAACAGGTCAATCTGCCGCGAAACAGTGCCGATCTTCGCTCGGAGCAAAGCTCCCTCCTCGCGGCCCTTCATCACGATGCATTCACCTCGCGCCGCGTCGAAAAAGCCCTCGATGCCATGGAATCGATCAATTCGCCCTCTGGGAATGATCAATCCGTCGTCACCCGCCTGGTTCGCCGCGATTTCGACCGGGCGAAACGCCTCCCGCGAAAATTCGTTTCGGAGAAGACCGAACACCAGAGCCGCTCGTATCACGCCTGGGCCATGGCTCGGGAAAATGACGATTTCGCCTATTTCGCCCCGTACCTGGAGAAAACGCTCGAGCTCGCAAAAGAAGAATCCGCCCTGCAGGGCTTCGACCGCAATCCATACGACTACCATATCGATATTCACGATCCCGGTTTGAACGCGGAAAAGGTCGAATCGCTTTTCAGCGCCCTCAAGGCGCCGCTTACCGAACTGGTCGGGCTCCTGATCGATTCACAAGCCGAAAGCAAACCGGAGCTTTTCCGCGGTTTTCCCGTCTCCCATCAGGAGCGATTCGCCCTGCTGGTCACCGAAAAAATGGGCTTCGATTACAGCCGGGGGCGGCTCGACCGCTCGGTTCATCCTTTCTGCGCCGGCGACGGAAGCGACACCCGCATGACGACCCGCTTCGACCCCGACAATCCCCTCGATTCGCTGTTCAGCGCCGTGCATGAAACCGGCCACGGCCTCTACAGCCAGGGCCTCCCAAGAGACGAAGCCGCCACTCCTCTCGGCGAAGCGGTCGGAATGGCCGTTCACGAATCCCAGAGCCGTCTCTGGGAAAACCAGGTGGCGCGGGGACGGGCCTTCTGGCGGCACTTTGCGCCGGTTTATTACAAGTATTTCCACGAGCAACTGCGCTCGGTCTCCGACGATGACTTCTATCTTGCGGTCAATCACGTATCGATTAACCCGATACGCGTGGATTCCGACGAAGCGACGTACAACCTGCACATCATGCTTCGGTTCGAACTTGAAAAGGCGCTGTTCGACGGACAGCTTTCCGTACGCGACCTTCCAGGGGAATGGAACCGGCTCTGTCTCTCGATTATCGGCCTTGAACCGAAAAACGACACTGAAGGCGTGCTTCAAGACATTCACTGGTCCGGTGGCGCGTTCGGCTACTTCCCCAGCTACGCCTTGGGCAACATGATCGCCGCGCAACTTTGGTACCGTGTTATCGAGGACATACCCGCCCTGGAAAGCAACTTCGCAGAGGGTGATTTCGCACCGCTGCTGGATTGGTTGCGAAAAAACATACACCGGCACGGACGACGCTACGACACGGAAGAACTGGTAAAACGGGCTACCGGTAAAGCGATTTCCCCGGAACCGCTGCTGCGCTACCTCCGGGAACGCTACCTTCCGCCATACACCTGAACCGGCACGGGCAATCGATTTTCCAGTCAACGAATCCCGGTTCGCAAGATACTTCGGATCCACATCACGATCGGGGGAGGAGCAGGGGTCGAGCCGTATTTTGCCAATTGGCTGAATAGGGCCAGGTTCTCCGTTATGTCTCTTTTCAATAGCCGGTTTCCCGATCCACTACATTCAGCAGCGCCTCGCCGCGGACAAACCGCTTCAGGTTTTCCAGCATCAGCGCGCGGTTGCGCCCGCCTCGTTCGGGAGACGTTCCCGCGTTGTGCGAGGTAATGATGACGTTCCGCATTTGCCATAATGGATGGTCATCGGGCAACGGCTCGGGATCGACGACATCCAGGCCCGCCCCGCCGATTTCTCCCGCTTTCAACGCGGCCACCAGCGCCTCCGTGTGGACGGTCTTGCCCCGCCCCACGGTAACCAGAAGGGCGTGGTTCATCATTTGGCGAAACGCCTCTGCGTCAAACATAGCACGGGTATCGGGGAGATCGGGCACCGAAACCACCACGACGTCCGCAATCGCCAGCATATCGAGGAAACGGTCGGAGCCCCAGACGTTTACCGCATCGATGGTCGTGTTGCCCGGAGAACGTCGAACGGCCACCACATTCATATTAAAGCCTTGAGCCATCCGGGCCAGGTGTCGTCCCACACCGCCGAATCCAACCAAACCGATCGTTTTTCCGCCCAATTCAAATACGCCCTCGGCGACCGCGCTGTCTCTGCCGATCCATTTGCCGACGCGAACGCACTCCCCGATTCCTCGGCTGAGGGCCAAAATGAGCGCAAATGCGTGCTCGGCCAGCACCGGCCCAGCCACGTCTCCCTTGCCACAAGTGAGAACCACCTTCGAATCACGGAATTCCGCGCAGAGCAAGTGTTCAACCCCGGCACTCGCGACATGGACCCACTTGAGCTTCCGCGCCGTCTTTAGGATTCGCGGCCAATGCGAGCCCGGATTGCCAACCAACACCTCAGCGTCCCGCACCGCCGTCTCCAGAGAGTTTCGGTCGGCCCGGACAATCTCGATGTCCGGGTCAATGGCATGGATGCCTTCTTCCTCGATAGGCTGTAATGTGACGAGTTTCATAAAAAAGGTTCCGATCTACGTCTTACCTCGTTGGAGATCAAGGGGCGAAATCAATTTTCTCCTTTAGCAAGAATCCCGACCTGACAATTATCCGACCTTCCTTCGCGTCCGTTTCATTGTCGAGCCGCAGCGAAATACGGACAAAGATCCTCGGCGCTGCGGGGTGTCCTCAAGCCGGGGAGGCAAAAGCAGAAACCGGAGGGCGTGATTCGGAGTCCCATTCCCGGGTCCGCAAATGCTTCATCCCACAACCCCCGATCCCCGGAAGTGCTTATTCGGAGCGTTCGTCATCCGCATCCCGCCTTTTGAAATGAAGGAAAATTCCGAGAGCCACTAAAAGCACTATGAGGGCCAGCCCGAAATACCTCGCTTCCAAATTCGTTCCCGGGAAAACCCGATTCTGGCTCCACAGTGCCAGGCTTGCCGCCACCAAAGCGAAAACCACAGCGAAACTCATCAGAATATTCCAACCAATTCGGCGGATTCCGGTCGGCATGTGGCGACCCAGCAGCTTCGAATTGTTCATCATCGCAAAAAACGCCAGATAAGCAATCGGAGCCAGCATCATACCAAAAACGCTCGTGGGAATGACCAGGAAATATCGTGCTTCATCCTGCCACAAAGTCAGCGATCCAATTCCGCCAACCACCAGAACAACCAACGCTCCCAACCTGTTGTAGAACAGGCTGCCCGGCTTACCAAACATTTCCGCGAAAACGAACCCATTGATCACCATCAGGATTACGAGGGTCGAAATCGCCACACCGAAGACACCTGCGCCAAAAACGTACTGCGCTATAATCGACCCGGTCAGGGGATCAAGCGCCCGGGCGAGATCCCAGGCGTCTCGATCGATTACGATGGCTGCGATCCTAATGTCTTCATCTGAAAGGGCCTCACGGCGTTCGGCGATCTCGACTTCAAGCCGGTTGGGATCGCTTCCGATCCGGTCATATAAATCCGGATCACCTTCCCGTAATTCCCACAAAACCCGTTGCTCCAAAAGGCGCTCAAAGCGATTAACGACCCCCGAATCCGCCACGACAATTTCACCGGCGTCATCGGTTTCACCAAGTAGTCCGGGAGCCGGTTGGTTGTGCAACTGATGGGCTGCCGCCATAACTATGCAAGCCGTAACCAGGATAAAGGGAATGAACAAAGCCGTAACTAGATCGAATATCGCTATCCCCCGAAAGTCCTTGTCCCACTTCCTCGCCAGCATCGAATATGGCAAGAGAAAGGTCATGTTGATGCCGACGGCCGTCGCGGCAACGGTAATCATCCGATCACGCTGGCCGTTGACGACATATTCGGTCCAGAATTGCTGGCCTATTCCGGGAACGGCCTCGATGGTTTCCATCAGAGTTCCAGCTGGAGAAAACAGCAGGCTGAAATTTGGAACCAATCCGGAAAAAATCTTCCCCCATGGCAAATCTCCCGCCATCGCCAAGGCGCCGACCACCCCCAAAAAACTCAAAACAATCAGAGCCACCATGGCCTTGATTATTATCTCGAAAATCTGAATACCCTTGCTTCCCGTATTATAAAACCAAACCACAACCCCCGCGAGGACCGCCATGAGAGCCGTAACCCCGTAAAGCCACTCAGTGGTATGCGGAACACCCAGATTTTCCTGTAACGCCGCCGTCCCAAGGCCGAACTGGGGCATGCTCCAAACCATGTTGGCCAGCATGGTTGCAACAATCCATGCCCAACCCAGAACCGGATTGATGTTCCTATTGATCGCCTGAAAGGGACGCTCACCCGTGGAAAGGGTGACATAACCGATTGCGGCCAGCATGATGATCCCCATCAGCATCGCCAAAGGTTGAACCCACATCGCCGCGTACCCAGCCATGTGGCCGAGGAACAACCCTCCCGCCAATGAACCTCCTCCCAAGGTGATCGCGCTTTGCAGCCATCCGGGTCCGCTTAGCCGAGCATACACCCTTAGCTTCGGCCCCACCCCCGCGGCAGCGGCGTCCAGGATGCTCTTTCGATCCCGCTCCAGCTTTTGGTCGATTGAATTGCTTTCGCTGTCAGAATCCTGCATGAAAATTATAAGCGGTTAAAACAAATACTCACACGATAGGACCAAAAAACAGATATACCGCCAAACCGTCCAGCAGAAAGTTTAGTTCCACATCATTAGGGATGAAGATTGCCGATGTCTGATCAAGGCGGCACCGAGGTGCATTGGGTTCCTTGAAAAGAATAAATTCAAATAATAGCCCGAATTCAGAGAAAGTCGCTGGAGTGGCTGCTGTACGTGTAGGCATAAGGAATGATTGAACGTAGCATCAGATTATACATACACTTATTTCGGCCATTCTTAACCGCACATATGCTGCTTCAAAAAACACTAAGCCGAAGCCCGGGCCAAAGAGGAACCTTTTCACGAACGGAACAATCAGCCGGCATCCGAACGATCAGGAGCGGGTTTACAACCCTTGTCGCCAGAAACACGACGACGCTCCCTCCTGAGATCCACCCGATGAGGGCTCCGTTTAAAGCGTCCACCGATGCTGGTAAGGAAGATGCCGAAACGCCGCCGAACCCGATCAAGGAAGATCCGTGGTTCCCATGAGGAAGCGGTCGCATTCGCGCGCGGCGGCGCGCCCTTCGTTCATGGCCCAGACGATGAGGGACTGCCCGCGGCGCATGTCGCCGGCCGCGAAGACTTTCTTCACGTTTGTGGTGAATCGCCCGTAATCCGCCTTCACGTTGGACCTGGTATCCTGTTCGAGATCGAGTTCTTCAACAATCGCGTTTTCCGGACCGAGAAAACCCATCGCGAGAAGCACGAGATCGGCGGGAATGACACGATCCGATCCCTCGACTTTTTTCGGGACAAAACGCCCGTTGTCCTCGGTCCATTCGATGTTGTGAATGTGGACGGCTTTCACCCTGCCTTCTTCGTCGCCCTCGAACTTGTTCGCGGTAACCAGGTATTCACGCGGGTCTTTACCATAAAGCGCGGCGGCCTCTTCCTGCCCGTAATCCATATTGTAAACCTTCGGCCATTCGGGCCAGGGGTTTCCCGGATTCCGGCCGGCCGGCGGTTGCGGCATGATTTCGAGCTGGGTCACACTCTTGCACCCGTGACGGATAGACGTCCCCACGCAATCGGTGCCGGTGTCTCCTCCGCCGATAATGATGACGTGCCTGTCTTTCGCCAATTGCGTGAACTCCTTCGATTTGCCCTCCTTGACGTCCCACAGTTCGCGGGTATTCGGCCCGAGGAAATCCATCGCGAAATGAATATTCTTCAACTCGCGACCCTCGATTGGGAGGTCGCGCGGCTGGGTCGCCCCGCAGCAAAGCACAACGGAATCGAATTCGTCGAGAAGCTGCTTCGCGGAAAGATTCTTTCCTATCTCGAGTCCTGTTTTAAAGACGACACCTTCGTCCTCCATCAGCTTCACGCGGCGGTTCACTACCTCCTTGTCGAGCTTCATGTTGGGAATTCCGTACATGAGGAGGCCGCCGATCCGGTCGGCGCGCTCGAAGACGGTCACCAGGTGGCCGGCCCGGTTCAGTTGGTCGGCGGCGGCAAGCCCCGCCGGGCCCGAACCGACGACGGCGACACTTTTTCCGGTTCGCGTCGCGGGGGGATTCGCAACGACCCATCCCTCTTTCCACGCGCGGTCGATGATCGCGCACTCAATGTTCTTGATCGTCACCGGCGGCTCGATCACCCCCAGCACACAGGACCCCTCGCACGGGGCCGGGCAAACGCGACCCGTAAATTCGGGAAAATTATTGGTCTTCATCAGCCGATGATAGGCCTCTTTCCACTTGCCCTTGTAAACGAGGTCGTTGAATTCCGGGATCAGGTTGTTGACCGGACAACCGCTGGCCATTCCACTGAGCGTGATGCCCGTGTGGCAGTACGGCGTGCCGCAATCCATGCAGCGGGCCGCCTGGGTACGGAGTTTCTTCTCGACGAAGTGCTCGTGAATTTCGTCCCAGTCCTTGATGCGGTCCAGCGGCGAGCGGTCGGAAACCGGTTCCCGCTGGTATTCGATGAATCCTGATGGTTTGCCCATATCTTTGTAAACTTCCGTTGGATTAGTGGCCCGCTTTGACGTTTTCCTCGAAGGCCGCCTGAATGGCATCATCACCTTCGAGACCGCGTTCCTCGGCCCGGCTCAGGGCGTTGAGCACCCGCTCGTAGTCCTGTGGCAGGACTTTGACAAACTTTGGGAGAACGCCATCCCAATCGCCGAGAATGGCCTTCGCCTTCTCGGACCCAGTAGTGTCGAAGTGGCGCTCGATGCGGGACTTGAGTTCAGCGATCTCGTTGTCGCTGCATTCGATTACCCGATACAGATTCACCATTTCGGAATTGAGAAGCTTGTTCTCGAATTCGCCGTCCTCGTCGTAAATGTACGCGACGCCACCAGACATTCCCGCGCCGAAGTTTCGACCGGTACGTCCGAGGCATACCACCGAGCCGCCGGTCATGTATTCACAACCGTGATCGCCGACGCCTTCTATGACGGCGTGCACGCCGGAATTCCGGACGCAAAACCGTTCCCCGGCGATCCCGGCGATATAGGCCTCGCCGGCGGTCGCGCCATAGAAGGCGACATTGCCGGTGATGATGTTCTCCGAGGCGACGAATGTCGCATTCCTCGGCGGATACACGATGATCTTTCCGCCGGAAAGCCCCTTTCCGCAATAGTCGTTGGTATCGCCTTCGACGCGGATTGTGACGCCGTTCGGAACGAACGCCCCGAGGCTCTGGCCGGCCGAGCCGGTGAAGTTCAACCGGACGGTGTCATCCGGGAGTCCATCCGGTCCGTGCCGGCGCGAAATCTCCGATCCGAGAATCGTTCCCACCACGCGGTTCGTATTGACGATCGGAAGATTCACCTCCACAGGCTCTCCCAGTTCGATCGCCGCTTTGCAGCGTTTGAGCAGCTCGGTGTTATCGAGCGCCCGATCCAGGAGGTGGTCCTGCTTTTGGCTGCAATAGAACCCGACCTCAGAACCGACCTCGGGTTTGAAAAGGATTTTCGAGTAATCCAGCCCCTTGGCCTTCCAGTGGTCGATCGCCTTGCGCATTTCCAGCTTGTCGACCTGCCCCACCATTTCATTAATGGTCCGGAACCCGAGCCGGGCCATGATCTCGCGAAGATCCTGGGCGATAAAGCGCATGAAGTTGACCACCGCGTCGGGCCCTCCCATAAACTTCTTCCGCAGCTCGGGATTCTGCGTGGCGATCCCGACCGGACAGGTGTTCTTGTGACACACGCGCATCAACAGGCAGCCGAGAGTCACCAAGGGCGCGGTGGCAAAGCCGAACTCCTCCGCGCCGAGCAGGCACGCTATGGCGACGTCCCGGCCGGTTTTCAATTGTCCGTCGGTCTCCAGAACCACGCGGCTGCGCAGATCGTTGAAAAGGAGGGTCTGGTTGGTCTCGGCAAGCCCGAGTTCCCACGGCGCACCGGCATGTTGAATGCTCGATCGCGGCGAGGCACCCGTGCCGCCGTCGTAGCCGGAAATGAGAATCACGTCAGCCTTTGCTTTCGCCACACCCGATGCGATCGTTCCGACACCGACACCGGAGACCAGCTTGACGTTGACCCGTGCTTTGGCGTTGGCGTTCTTGAGGTCGTGAATCAACTCCGCCAGGTCTTCGATCGAATAAATGTCGTGGTGTGGCGGAGGAGAAATCAACCCCACACCGGGAGTGGTCTTCCGCGTTTTCGCGATCGGCGGCAGCACCTTGTGCCCGGGCAATTCCCCGCCCTCTCCGGGCTTGGCGCCCTGCACGATCTTGATCTGCAGTTCATCCGAGTTCACCAGGTAATAACTCGTCACCCCGAAACGTCCCGAAGCGACCTGCTTGATCGCGGACCTGCGGCTGTCGCCGTTGGGATCCCGCGTGAAGCGGTCGTAATCTTCACCGCCCTCGCCCGTGTTCGATTTGCCGCCGAGCCGGTTCATCGCGATCGCCAGGGATTCGTGGGCCTCCTTGCTGATCGAGCCGTACGACATGGCGCCGGTCTTGAAGCGTTTCACAATATCCTCGACCGGTTCGACCTCTTCGATCGGTACCGCGTTGGACTCGTCGAACTTAAACTCCATCAGACCGCGCAGCGTATACAAGTCCCGTGACTGATCGTCAATCGCCTGGGAATACTCCCTGAACACCGCGTAATCGCCGAGCCGGGTCGCCTGTTGAAGCTTGTGGATCGTGGTCGGATTGAAAAGATGACGCTCACCGTCGAACCGCCACTGGTAGATTCCGCCGGAATCGAGTTCCGTGTTGCCGTCCGTCCGCTCGGCAAAAGCCTTTCGGCTTCGCATGGCGGCTTCCCTGGCGATCGTCGTCAGACCGATTCCCTGAATCCTGGATGCGGTCTTCGTGAAGTATTTGTCGATCACGTAATCGGTGAGGCCGATGCTCTCGAAAACCTGGGCGCCGCGGTAACTTGCGACAGTGGAGATGCCCATCTTCGACATCGTTTTGATCACGCCATTAAGGTTGGCCTGGAGAAACTTCTGACAGGCCTCCTCCGGATCGCCCGGAACATCGCCTTCGGACACCATGTGCCGAACTGTCTCCAAGGCGAGGTACGGATTGATCGCGTCGGCGCCGTAGCCCAACAACAGCGCGAAATGATGGACCTCGCGGGGTTCGCCCGATTCGATAACAATGGATGCCTGCGTGCGGGTTCCGCTCCGTATCAGGTGGTGGTGCAATCCCGAACACGCCAGGAGCGCCGGAATCGGCGACCGCCTGCCGTCGATCGATCGGTCGGATAGAATCAGAATCTTGACGCCGTCGTTAATCGCGGTATCCGCGTCCTCGAAAAGGCGTTCGAGGGCCGCTTCGAGGCCCCGGTCGGAGACCCTCGGCTCGGGAATCCCGCTGTGACCGGAAGGCAGTCCGCCGATCCCGCTTTCAAACACCATGGAAAGGGTCGCGGTCCTAAAGTCCTTCATCTTCGAGCGCCGGAGGCGCGCGAGTTGCATGTTGTCAATCAGGGGACTCTCGTACTTGATCATCCGGCAATTCTCAGCGGAGGGCTGGATAAGGTCTCCCTCGGAACCGAGGAACGTGACGCTGGAAGTAACCAACTCCTCGCGAATCGGGTCGATCGGAGGATTGGTCACCTGCGCAAAGAGTTGTTTAAAATAATTGTAGAGGAGCTGCGACTGGTCGGAGAGGACCGCCAGCGGCGCGTCGTTCCCCATCGACCCCAGAGGCTGCTTTCCGCTTTCGGCGCTCGGTCCGATAATGAAGCGAAGATCCTCATAAGTATAACCGAAGGCCTTCTGGCGCAGTCCGATGCTCGAAAAGTCGTCCGCCTTCACGTTGGTCGTCTCAGGAAGGTCGTCCGCGGAAACCAGGTTCCGCGAAAGCCATTCGCCGTACGGCTTTTCCGCAACAATCTTCTCCTTGAGCTCCGCGTCGCCGACAATCCTGCCCTCTTTCATGTCCACCAGAAACATGCGTCCCGGTTCGAGGCGGCCCTTCTCAACCACATTCTCCGGTTCGACGCCGGAAAGTACGCCGACTTCCGACGCCATAATCACGAGATCGTCCTTCGTGACGTAATAGCGGGAGGGACGAAGCCCGTTGCGGTCGAGGACCGCCCCGATCTGCTCGCCGTCCGAAAACGCGATCGAGGCGGGACCGTCCCAGGGTTCCATCAGGCAGGCGTGGTATTCATAGAAGTCGCGCTTGGCCTGCGACATGCTCCTGTGGCGCTCCCACGGCTCGGGAATCATCATCATCATCGAATGCGCGAGACTGCGTCCGGAGAGAACCAGAAATTCCAGGCAGTTGTCGAATTTCTGGGAGTCGCTGCCGTCTTCACGGATGATGGGAAGCAGTTTCTTCAAGTCCTTCCCGAACACCTCGCTGGCGAGCACCATCTGGCGGGCGTGGAGCCAGTTCTCGTTACCCCGCACGGTGTTGATTTCGCCGTTGTGGCACATGTAGCGGAACGGCTGCGCCCGCGGCCAGTTCGGAAATGTATTGGTACTGAATCGACTGTGGACAAGCGCGAGGGCGCTGTCCATCGCCGGATGATGGAGGTCGGGAAAATATTGGGTGAGCTGCTCGGTTGTGAGCATCCCCTTGTAGGTCATCGTGCGGCACGAAAGGGACGAAAAGTAAAACAACGCCTCCTCATCGGCGCCCTGATAGCGAATCCGGTGGGTGGCCACCCGGCGTAAAATGTACAATTTGCGCTCAAAGGACAAGGCGTCCGTGCAATCCGGGCCCCGGCCGATAAATACCTGCTTCATGACCGGTTCGCACGCCGCTGACGCTTTCCCGAGCATCTCGCTCTTTACCGGAACGTCACGCCAGCCGAGCAGCGTCAGTCCCTCATCCTCGACAATCTCCTCGATGATCGCAATTTCCTGTTCCCGGTCCTCCTCGTCGCTCGACAGGTAAACGAATCCGGCGCCGTAGGTTCCTTCCTCCGGAACATCGAAGCCCGCCTCTTTGGGGCAGACCTCCTTGAAAAAGTTGTGCGGGAGCTGGATGAACAGGCCGGAGCCGTCCCCGGTTTTCGCATCGCAACCGCAACCACCGCGGTGGTCCAGGTTGACGCAGATTTCCAGGGCGCCCTCGATGATCCTGTGGGATTTGCGCCCTTTCATATCAACCAAAAAGCCCACCCCGCAGTTGTCGTGTTCCAGCGCGGGGTCATAGAGACCTTGATGTCCGGTATGTAGGTTTGCGTTTACCATAAAAAATCTTGAGTTGAAAAGGCGGAGATCCACCCCTTTGACAGGACGTTTCCAATCCCCGACAGACCGGTTACGTCAGAACCAAAAGTAAATAATTACCGATAATCGGGAAAAGAAGCGAATTTTTTCCAGGATCCATACATTTGCAACCATATGATCGGAATTTTTCGCTCCAATTAAACACAATTTCTTTGCGTTAACTCGCCACACCCTCCCTCGACCCGCCTCAAAACCTCGCTCTTAACACAGGGCGCCTCGCTGGGTTCCGCCCACCTTGAATAGAGCAGCCGGGAACCGGTACGACAATGCTGATTGAGGAGCGGGGCTCCCCCGGGTACACCGTTCTCGCCCGGGAAACCCCTTGTTTCCCTCCCGGCGGTCACGCGCCGGCCTGGTGGCGCACTAGGCCGCTCCGTGAGAGCGGGTTCCGGGAGCGGAAAATCCGTCCTACCCCGGTCAATCGAGAATCCGGCCGGCCGGGGCTTCAACCACCTCGGTTTCCGCAGGATCCTCCGGCCTGGCTCCCCCGATATGCCGGGAATAGCGGAACTCCTTGCCCTCGTAATTGCGGATAACAATCGCGTCTTCGCCGACCTGTTTCACGTATTCAGGGTTGATCGGCACCTTGCCGCCTCCGCCGGGCGCGTCGATGACGAATTGGGGCACCGCGTATCCGGTGGTGTGACCGCGGAGATTCTCGATGATTTCAATCCCTTTCAACACATCGGACCGCAAATGGGCGCTTCCGGTGATCAGGTCGCACTGGTACAGGTAGTACGGGCGCACCCTCATCACCAGGAGCCTGTGAACCAGTTCCTTCATGGTTTCGACGTCGTCGTTGACGTCCTTAAGCAGCACGGACTGGTTGCCGAGAGGCACGCCGGCGCGCGCCAGGCGATCACAGGCTTCCTTCACCTCCAGCGTGCATTCTCTGGGATGGTTGGCGTGAATGCTCATCCAGATCGGCTCGTGCTTGCGCAGTATCTCGCAGAGCTCCGGGGTAATACGCTGGGGAAGAAAAATCGGAATCCGCGATCCGATCCGGATAAATTCGACGTGCCGGATCGCCCTGAGCCGCCCGAGCAAATAGTCGAGTTTCCTGTCCGCCATCAACAACGGATCGCCCCCGCTCAAAAGCACGTCCCGGATCTCCGGGTGACTTTCGATGTAGCGAAGCCCCTGTTCGTACTCCGGGTGAAAATCGTAGCCCTGGCTGTTGCTGACCAGGCGGCTTCGCGTGCAATAGCGGCAGTACGCGGCGCAACGGTCGGTCACCAGAAAGAGAACCCGGTCGGGATATCTATGGACCAACCCCGGCACGGGCATATTGCCGTCCTCCCCGCAGGGATCCAGCAATTCCTCCGGTGAGGTCTCCATCTCCTCGATCCGGGGAATGACCTGCCGCCGAATCGGGCAATCCTCATCCTTGAAATCGATCAGGTTGAAGAAATAGGGCGTGATGGCGAGCGCGAGCTTCTTGTTCGCGAAGTAACACCCTTTCCTTTCCGCCGTACTGAGCGTAAAGTAGCGCTCGATCTCCTCCTGCGTGGTAATGCGGTTTTTCAGCTGCCATCCCCAGTTCTTCCAGTCTTCGGCGGACACGTGCTGCCACAATCCCCGCCCCTCATACCAGTCTCGTCGGCTATTTCCTGAACTCATTATAGGCGTGTAACTAACCGGCTTTTTGCTGACTGTCAAATGATGGGTGGGATCTCCAATCCAACGAACCTTGTTCGAGTCCGGGCCAATCGCGTCGTCCGGAAGCGTCTGCGGGTAAGGTTCGTCGATTGAAAACGACAAACCGCAAACTCGGTATTTACAGAGATGGAGAATCCTGTTTCATGTCAGGTATGACAATGATCAGACGAGGCGTATTGGCGCTGGAGGACGGATCCGTATTCCGCGGACTGGCATTCGGCGGTGAAGGAACGGTTACCGGCGAAGCTGTCTTCAACACCTGCATGACCGGTTACCAGGAAGTGCTCACCGACCCTTCCTACTACGGCCAGATCATCACCATGACCGCGCCGCAGATCGGAAATTACGGGATCAATCCCGAAGACGACGAAAGCAACGGTCCAAAGGCCGTCGGCTTTGTCGTGCGCGAACTGAGTCCGGTCGCCAGCAATTGGCGGAGCCGCCAGAGCCTGGAAGAGTACCTCAAGATCAACAACATCCCCGGAGTTCAGGAGGTGGACACACGAGCCATCACCAAGAAACTGCGGGTTGAAGGCGCGATGAAGTCGTGCATCAGCACCCACGACATCAGTGACGAAGAAGCCGTGAAACTCGCTCGCGACTGGTCCGGCCTCGTCGGCCTCGACTACGTCAAGGAGGTCACCTGCCGCGTTCCGTTCGAATGGGATCCGGAGGGTAAGGACAGTTCTCCGTTCACCGTCGAAGGCACGCACCTGAACCGGGGCGAGCCGGAATCGACCTATTACCGGGTGGCGGCCTTCGATTTCGGCGCGAAATATTCGATCTTCCGAAAACTCCGCAACCACGGCTTCGAGGTCCACGTCCTGCCGGCGGACACCGCTCCCGAGAAAGTGCGGGAGCTCAACCCCGACGGGCTCTTCCTTTCGAACGGGCCGGGCGACCCGTCGGCCATCGACTATATCCATCGAAACATCGCCAGCCTCCTGAAGGAATACCCGACGTTCGGAATCTGCCTCGGGCACCAGGTCATCGCCCACGCGATGGGCGCCAAAACCTTTAAACTCAAGTTCGGGCACCGCGGCGGCAACCAGCCGGTCAAGAATCTGGAAACCGGACGGGTCGCGATCACTTCCCAGAACCACGGCTTCGCCGCCGACCCCAAGAGCGTTGAAGAACACGGGGGAACGGTCACCGAGATCAATCTCAACGACAACACGGTGGAAGGACTCAGACACAACGAGCTACCCGTCTTCACCGTGCAGTACCATCCCGAAGCCGCGCCCGGCCCGAACGATTCCGATCCGCTCTTCGTCGATTTCCACAATCTGATCAAGAAGCGCAAGGAAGGCAAAATCTAGGTGCTGAGGCGAGGGAGCGTTCGGGTTTCCGCGGTTTCATGACACTCTTTCTGCAAATGGACGATCGGGCCTGGATCGCGGCGGGCAACGCGGTTTACGCCGTCGCCTTCGTTTTCGCCCTCTTCGGCGTTCTCCGATCCAGGCAGCATTCCCGGCTGCTGCTCTTCACGATCGTCGCCTCCGGGTTTATTCTTCAGACAACCGGGCTCTACATGCGCGGTCTCGAAACGCGGAGCTGCCCGCTCGGCAATCCTTTCGAGATTATCCAGTTCGTGGTCTGGTCGCTCATCGTCATCTATATGGCGGTCGGGCCCGCGTTCCGCATGAGCCTCCTCGGATTCTTCTCGGCCGGCCTGGCGGCCGTGCTGGGTATCCTCTCCCTGATCGTCCCCGAATGGGACGCCGTGCGCCGTGAATCGTTCCTGGGCGACAACGTCTGGATCGAACTGCACGCGTCGATGGCCATCTTCAGTTACGGCGCGTTCGGCGTTCTCGCACTGACTTCGTTAATGTACCTGCTGCAGAACCACAGTCTGAAGCGAAAGAAACTCGAAGGCGTTTTTGGTTTCCTGCCCTCACTCTATCAACTGGAACATATGAATTTCAGGCTGCTGGTTCTCGGGATCGTCATCCTGAGCGGTTCCATCCTGATCGGCGCGCAGTACTGGCTGCGGGACCCGGACGCGGTCAATCCCGCCAAGCTGTTGATTACAACGGCGATCTGGTTCGCATACGTTTCGGTGCTTGTCCTCCGTGTGCGCAAGACCCTCATCTCCCGTCCCCTGGCGTGGGTGTGCATCGCGCTCTTCTTCGTCGCGCTCCTTTCGATTCCAACGGTCTCCGCCGGAAGCCGGCCTATGGTCGAACAGACCGCTTCCGCATCAACCATATTCCGCGCGTTCCAAGGTGTCCTCGACGAATGAAATGACGGGTCCGCTCCACATGCTCGGCGCCAGCCACCGGACCGCTCCGGTTGAAATTCGCGAGAAAATCGCCGTGTCTCCCGAACGAACCGCCACGTTGTATGAAGGGCTGCGGAATATTCGGGGACTCAACGAGTTCGCGGTGCTCAATACCTGCAACCGCGTCGAGATCTACGCCGTCGCTCCCGAGCCGGAGGTCCGGGAAAAGGTGTTGGACTTTGTTTCGGATTTTCACCGTTTCGACCGTGAAACGCTCCTGAAGTATAGTGCGTGGAAGGAAAACGAAGATGCCGTTTCACATCTGTTCGAGGTTGCCAGCGGCGTTGATTCCCTCGTTGTCGGGGAGGCCGAGATTCTGGGCCAGGTCAAGGAGTCCTACGAAGAAGCCCGGCGGCACGCCTGCATGGGCCCGGTTCTCAACCGGCTCTTCCAGAAGAGCTTTCAGGCCGCCAAGTGGACGCGGACTCACACGGGAATCGGACGCGGCCAGGTCAGTGTCGGCTCGGTGGCGGTCGATCTTGCCGGGAAAATTTTCGGAGACCTCGAACGCTGCAGAATCCTCGTGCTCGGAGCCGGCGAGATCGCCGAGCGGACCATCGTCAACCTCAAGAACCGGGGCGCGAGAAGCGTCACCCTCAGCAATCGGACCTTCGAACGCGCGGGCGAACTGGCCGGCAAACTGGAAGGAACCGTCCTTCGGTTCGAACAGTTCAAGAGGGCGCTCGGCGATTTCGACATCGTAATCGGATCGACGGCGGCGAGCGCCCCTGTAATCACGCGGAAAGAGGCCGAGGAGATCATGCATCACCGCCCCTTACAACCCATCTTCCTTATCGACCTGGCCGTGCCGCGCGACTTCGATCCGGAAATTGCACAAGTCGACAACATTTTCCTGTACAACATCGACGACCTTTCCCAGATTGCCGACGCGAACCGCTCGGCCCGGGAAGGCGAAATTCGCCATTGCAGGGAAGTCCTTGAACGGAAGGCCCGGCACGTTTGGAAACACCTGCGCCTCCGGGCCCCGGCGCAGCGGCAACCGAAGTCAGTTCAAGCTCGGATCGTCGGGGAAGTCGGCCATTAGCTTGAAATCGAGACTGAGTTCGCTCATAATCGACCGCCAGAGCTTGCTGCCGTCCTCCCCGCCCAAGACATCACCGTTAATATTGGCCAACACCCAGGTATTCGCGGCCAACTCTCCTTCGAGTTGGCGCTTCCCCCAACCTGTATAGCCTAGAAAGGCGCGGATCTCCATTCCCTGATTCTCGCGCAAGTCTTTCGCCCGCTCCACGTCGATGCCGAAAAACAGCTTGAACACCTTCTTCTCGTCCGACCATGACCAGGCCGACAAAATCATCTGGTCCGCCTGGACGGGTCCTCCCTCGTAAACGGGCACGTCGGCCAGCCCGCTGTAAACGAGGGAACCGTCGTATTCGCCCAGCGTCTTCGCCATCGGACGGTTCAGGATCACCCCCATCGCACCGTCTTCAGGTGAATGAGCGGAAAGCAGGATGACGGATTTCTTGAAGTTGGGATCGTCCAATCCCGGATGCGCCAGCAAAAGAGATCCGACCAGATTGGACTCTGCAATTCTGGATTCATTCATTGATTTCCCCGACTATACGCCCGATGGAAGCACGAATCAAGGACGCAATTGATTGTCGCGAATCCGGCGCTCCCTTGTAGGCCGCTCCGTGAGGAGCGGGTATCGTTTCGGTTCGGACGGGATGATTGCAAAGGTCCCCCCCGGGAGTCCCTGTCGTTACCGACAGGCCTACATCGCTCTCCCTCGTAGGCCGCTCCGTGAGGAGCGGGTATCCCAGGAACGATTCTCGCTCTCCCTCGCAGGCCGCCTCCGTGAGGAGCGGGACGGCGCGAGCTTCGTTTCTCACAACTGCACGATCGCAACTCCCGCCTCGGCCAGGATTTCCTCGGTCAGAGGATCGTTGTTGTAATCCATCCGGTATTTAATGGTGGAAATTCCGGCGCCGGCGAGCATCTTCGCGCAGTTCACGCACGGAAAGTGGGTCACGTAGGCCACGCACCCCTCCACGCTGCTGCCGCGCCGAGCCGCGTCGACGATCGCGTTCTGTTCGGCGTGAACCGTTGCCTGCTCGTGCCCGTCCCGTACTCGAGAACTGTGCGGCGTGCCGGGCAGGAATCCGTTGTAGCCGGCCGCGATGATCCGGTTTCTGTGGGCTCCCGTCGAGACCAGCACGCACCCGACGTGCAAGCGCGCGCAGGGCGATCGCGACGCGATCAGAAACGCCGTCGCCATGAAATACTCGTCCCAGGACGGCCGCTCGGTCCGCGCCATGGTCACCCCGATGATCTTATCAAGGAACCCGTTTTGCATTCCTTCCTTTCTTACGCCGCAACCGCGGAGAAAGGCGAGCATTGGTTTCGACTAAAATGAATCCGGCGCGTTCTGGAGCACCACCCTCCGCGTGAAGAGCTTGGAGTTCGCTTCGACGATATCCCACCAGTCGCCGTCGATCAGGCCCCGTTCGTAGTTCGATATCAGTTGAGCCCCTTCGTCGGTCAGAACCCGCAGGTAAATCTCGGCGACATTCGGGATGCGGGTGGATGCGTTTCCATTGGCCGGATCGTCGGTCACTCTTGGATGCGAATACTCGGAGTAGGGAGGAAAACTGTTGGGAAAGTCCTCGGGCTGGGCCGCGTTTCCGGGCAACGGCGGAGAACGGTGCGCCAGTTGGACTTCATTGTCGGGAAAAATCTCCATGTAAACGATCGGCGAATTCGGATTGCCCGGAATTTCCCGGGCCTTCCAAAACAGCTTCACCCCGAAATCCACCACGTTGTTGCCGACGATGCTCGCCGCGTTCGGGCGCCTGACCTCCTTCGCGCTTCCCGATGGCGCGCCCCGCCCCGCTTGCGAGGCGGTTCCCGCCCCGAGAAAATACCCGGGACTTACGATATCGTAACCTTCCTGAAAGGTTTCGAGCGCGCTGGCCTGTCCCCTGTAGAGCATGTAGCGCTGTTCGCCGTCGGGACCCCGGACTCCCCGGCGCACGATCTGGTAGCCGACCGCCCTGATTTCGGGGTCGGCGACGAAAAACCGCAGCCACACGCCGTTCCACCCGAACCGGTTTTGGTTTGGGTCGAAGGCGGCATTATGTTGCCCTAAACCGGCGTCGTTCGGCTTTCCCCGATCCGCTCCGGCGGCGGGCGCGAGCCAGGCGCCGCCGCTGATCTGTTGGCCTCCGGTAAGGATATTCTGGTTGCCGAAATTCGTGTCGTTGATCGTATCCACCGCCAACCAGACGTTCCCGTCGTGGCGGAACATCGCCCGTTCGAGATCCTTCTGAAGAAAATCAAGCGCCACTCGGGCGTTGCTCATCGCCGAAAGGTTCCCGGAAGCGCGCGTCCACGAACTGAGGATGTTCGTGGTCATCGCCAGCATCACCGCCGCCATGGCCGCGGTAATGGCAACCGCCACAAGGAGTTCGATGATGGTGAATGCCGTTTTCGAGCGGCGCTCTTCGAAATTATTGTGCCGGTGGTGTCTCATTTTCGGCGAATCGTCGTGAAGAAATTCATCTGGCGGAGCTCGGCTCGGTCCTCCGGATTGGCGTCCCGCCGCACCGCGTCGTCGATTCCCGGACCGGTGCGCCGGTAGGCCGGCCAGTACACGCGGACGTGAAAGGTTCGCGACGGATACTCCGCGGCGGCGCCTTCCTGGAACGGGTAGGCAGGCGATTGTCTCAGCTCAACCCGGAAAAATTTGTCGGCGTCCCCGATCTCACCGGCCAGGTCGGGCGGCGGATTATCGAAAAATGCCTCCGGCCCGATCGCGGTAAGGTCGCGATTGCCGTAGAGGACGAAGGAGTCTCCCGGCGATGTCAGACGCAGATTATCGATAGAATCGCCTCTTCCCGGCATCGTGAACGGCATCCGCTCGAGCTCCGCCCGGATCATCTCGTTCAGATTGGACACGATCTCGGTCTCCTCGCTTTCACGGACCGAATCCAAGATGGGGCCGAGCAGGCCGACAATCGCCACGATGCTCAACGCGAACAGCCCGACCGCGATCACGACCTCCACCAGCGAGAACGCTGCACTCTTCTGACTTTTCTTCTCGATCATGGCGTTACTCGAAAACTTTCCGCTTCGTGGACCAAATGAAACACTCCCAAGGGCCGGAGAATGACCCCGCGAAGGTTCGTGGGATTGTTCAGCTCGGGAGTTGTCGGCGTCCGGCGACCGGTGGTCAACACGATCCGGCTGTTCTCCGGGGCGAGCCCGCCCGCGATCGAACCGTCGTCTCCGCGCAGTTGCCCGCGGGGACCGAACTGATAAAATATCCACTGACTTCCCGCCTGCTGTTCCGAGTAATTCTGTCCGGAAAGCGTCCTCGGGAATTCCGGATTCAATGCGAACGTCGCCGTATCATCGCCCTGATCGGAATTTCTCGCCTTATAGACCGAAACCCGGTGATCCCGGTCCTGCGCTGTCCAGTCATCCGTGAACAACCCCTGCGGCATCGGTGAGGTAACCTGCGGTACAAAGTAAACGCCCCTCGGCAATCTCGTCCCTTCGTTGGTCGGCACCCAGCGCCTGGGCAAATAGGGCAGCCCGTCCGGCTGCAACTGCTCCCGGACGATTCCCACATACCGCAAATAGCGGTCCGGTTCATTCGGATCATTGTGGATGATCAAGCGCGCGTTCGTGCCGTTCATGATCGCCTGAGCACGGGTAGCGGTCAAAAGGCTGGCCACCGTGCGCTGTGCGTTACTCAGCGCAACGGTTTCGTCGCCGCCCCGGAGGGCGAGACCGACCGTGCCGACAACTACGGCAATGATCCCGAGCACCACCAAAAGTTCAATCAGCGTAAAACCGCGGCCTCGGCCTGGGCACCGAACCGGGCCGGGCGCGGGAGTTTTCCGGATAGACTGATCAAAAACTAAGCAGGTGGTCTGTTTTTCCCTCGTTTGCCGTATGTTATTGGAAATCATGAAATAATTTAAATTACTCCGTCCCGTCGCTGCCGGGGATACGTCGTTAATTCTCATAAGGGAATTATCACATAAAGCCGGAGAATCCCACGCCTGTCGATGGAAAAGGCCAAATGGCACCAATGAGGCGTTTTCGACTGCAAATGATGATAAATAGGAATTCTTTGAGAAATTTCGAGAAAAACCGCAAAAAAGTCCGAACCCGAAAAACCCGAATCACCACTCGGAGCGTTCGAACCCGCGATTGACGAAATCGGCGCAACAGGTTTGGCTCAACCACTTCGATTGAAAGCCTTTATTCCATATCTTCATTACCTGCGTCCCGTGCTCCCGGTTTTCGCGCTGGCGCTCGTGTTCGGACTGCTCTTCGGGATTTCGAGCGGATTCGGACTGCCGTTCATGACGGAGATCGTCTTTCCGAAGATCTTCGCCGACGAGGCCGAACAGCTCTCGTTCTGGTTGCTTCTGGGGGTCGCGGCAATCATCCCGCTGGCATTTTCAGTCCGCGGGCTGTCCGGGTACCTGAATACCTACCTGATCAGCCTGTGCGGAATACGGGTCCTGGAGTCAATCCGCGCCGACATTTTCAACAAGTTTCAGAAGCTTCCGCTGGCCTATTTTCATAAACGCGCAAGCGGCGACCTCGTTTCCCGCTGCCTCGCCGATACGACAGCCGTTCAGCACACCCTGACCGAAGTCGCCAACGACGCGATCAAGCAGCCGATGACGCTCCTGGGCGCCATCGGCTACCTTACCTACGCGTCCTTCCAGAGCCGGGAAGTGTTCTTCCTGCTCCTCTGCCTCGCCATCGTGCCGATCTGCGTGTTTCCGATTCGCGCCTTCGGCAAACGGCTGCTCAAACGCTCCCGCCAGACCCAGCGGCAACTCGGGGGAATGACCGGTTTTCTCAGTGACAACCTTCGCTCCGCCCGCGAAATCCGGGCGTTCAATCTCGAGGAACGCCAGTCCGAAAATTTCCGTTCCCAGATCCGGCGCCTCCTGCGACTGCAGTTGAAGGTCGTCAAGTACAAGAAAGCCCTCCCCCCCGTAATCGAGGTCATCGCGTCCTTCGGCCTGGCGGTGGCGTTCCTCTACGCTTACCGGTCCGGGCTCGATTACGATACCTTCATTCCCCTTCTGATGGCCCTCTACCTGAGCTACGAGCCGATCAAGAAGCTCGGAATGATCCAGAACAGCCTCCAGAAAGGCCGCGGAGCACTTGACCGGCTCGAGGAAATTCTCCGCGAACCCGTTACCATCCGGGATCCCGAAAATCCCCGCGTGATCGGCCGGCTTACCGGCGACGTTGCCTTCGAGAACGTCACCTTCGCCTACGAAAACGTCCCGGTCCTCCACGGAATCGGCGCGAGGCTCAACTCCCGCACCGTATGCGCCCTGGTCGGGCCGAGCGGGGCCGGCAAGAGCACCTTCGCCAACCTGATCCCCCGGTTCTTCGATCCAATCGAAGGGGCGGTGAAGATTGACGGTATCGACATTCGCGAGATGCGCCTGGCCGATCTACGCCGCAACATCGCGATCGTTTCCCAGGATCCCATCCTCTTCAACGACACCCTGTTCAACAACATTCTCATCGGTCGCCCCGAAGCGACTCACGATGACGTCCTGCGCGCAGCTCAACAGGCCCACGCACGGGAATTCATCGAAACTTTCGAGAATGGGTTCGAGACAATCGTCGGCGAAAACGCCACCCGCCTGTCCGGAGGACAGAAACAGCGCGTCGCCCTTGCCCGTGCGTTTCTCAAGAACGCCCCCATCCTGATTCTCGACGAAGCCACCTCCGCCCTGGACTCAGAAAGCGAAGCCACCATCAAGGACGCTCTCGCCCGTCTCGTGGAAAACAAGACGGTCCTCATCATCGCCCACCGTTTCAGTACGATCAGTCTCGCCGGCCGCATCCTCTACTTCGAAGAAGGCCGCATCCTGGCCGACGGTACCCACAGTGAGCTCTATCAGGATTGCGCCCCCTACCGGAATCTCTATGAAAGGCAAAAGGGATAACCCTTATTGCCGTTCGGCGACTCGCCTGACAACTCCTTTCCACAGTGGCAATCGAAAGACGAATGAAGAAATACATTATCGCGCAACTTGACGAAATTGAATCCACGCGGTGTTCGTGCGGTGAATCGAGGCGCGCGTTCGCATCTCCGGACAACCCGGTGGCGACGCTTCACATGGTCGATATTTCGAAGGACAGCAGAACGCATTACCACAAAAAACTGACTGAAATCTATCTTGTTCTCGAGGGCGAAGGGCACATGGAGCTCGATGGTGAATTGGTGCCGGTCAAGCCAATGACGAGCATACTCATCAAACCCGGCTGTCGCCACCGCGCGGTGGGTCGTATGCGAATTGTAAACATACCCGTCCCTGCTTTCGATCCGGATGACGAGTGGTTTGACGATTGAAATAATCGCCAATCGGAACATCGAAACAGGGATCACGGTTCGGGTTGTTTGCTCATTCCTCGACGGAAGTACTCTCGTGTCGCATTCGAGTCAAAGGCGCTTGTTTTTTGCTCGCATGCCGCCGCTTTCCGGCAAGAATACCCTCCGTTGTGAACGAACCCCTCCCCGATGATAACGGAGCCTACCGCGCGGTTCGCCTGCGTGAGATGGCCGTAAACGAGCGCCCCCAGGAACGTTTGGAGAAACTCGGGCCGGCGCCGCTGAGCGACACCGAGCTGCTCGCTATGTTGCTGAGAAGCGGCAGCCGCGACCTCGACGTGATGTCACTGTCGTCCCGTATTATCAACGAGGCCGGATCGGTCTCCGAGTTGATCCGGTGGAGCGAGGAGGACTTCATGAGGCTTAAGGGGATCGGCAAAGTGAAGGCGCTCCAATTGATCGCCGTGATGGAGATCGCCCGACGGATCCTTGTTCAAAAGAACGACTTCCAGCCGCGGTTCAACAGTCCGGAGCTTGCGTATCGGTATTTCCGCCCGATCGTTGCCGGGCTCGAAGTCGAAAAGTTCTGGGTCCTTTGCCTCAACCGCAAAAACATGCTCATGAAGAAAGTCGAGGTCACTTCCGGCACCGCCAGCAGCAGCCTGGTACACCCGCGGGAAGTTTTTCGCGAAGCGATCCGCACCGGCGCGCTCTCCATAATTGGCGTTCACAATCATCCGAGTGGCGATCCAAGTCCGAGCAGCGCGGACATCCAGGTCACCCGCCAGCTTCGAGAAGCCGGAAAAACCGTCTCCATCGACCTTCTCGATCACATCATTGTCGGAAGCGAAACATCCGATCCCAACAAACAGGGCTACTACAGCTTCAAGGAAGCCGGGTTCCTGTAGTGCCGGAGGCTACCGGACGGGCACCGCGGAGACTCGTCCCGGCCTGGAGACGACGAGGTGGCGTCGTGCGGCGACACCGGGTGGTTGGAACTGGAATACATTCCTCTTCTTCTGCGGTACGATTCCTCCCGGTCGTGGTGCAGGCTTCCCCGGGCTCACGAAAAATCGGCTTGCGCATCGCATCCCGACGAACTTTCTTCTTCGTCAATGTACGAACGTTCGAACCCGCCGGTTGTCATCGCTTTACTTGCCGTTCTCCTGTTCGGCGTATCCAATGGATTCGGCGATGTTGAAAGCCTCCCGACGGATCTCGAACCGGAATCGGAGCCGGCCACCGCGGACGCCCCTGAATCCCCCGCGTTGGAGGACGGCGCTGCCGAGGAGGTTGACGGTGTTCCCGTTGAAGATCCGGCGCACGCGGGCCTTCGGATGTCAACGATGAACATGCCGAGCGTCGCGCCATTCGGCGCCTCGCAACGCGGACTCCCGCCGATTGTCAACGTCGCGCATCCCTCGCTCAGCGACCGCGGGTTTCGGTTCGGCACCCTCTTTGATATAGGCGCCGGAGTGGAGATCGGCGAGGCCAAGGACTTCGACCAAAGGATCGACGACATCTTGGATGCATTCGATCGCCTGGAGGAGCAGGCCGAGGACTTCTCGGGTCCCCGTCCCTCCGATCCGGAGATCCAGGCATTCCTCGACGACCTCAACCTCTTCGAGAACCAGGCGAACGATCTCGTCCGCGACCTGACCGACGACGCCTATGTGAAGCTCACCGGCAGCGCTTCCGCTCCCCTGGTCCCGATCGCGTTCCGTTCCAACCTGCTCCGCGGGGTCGTCGGCCTTTATGCGGACGGAATCATCGAGGCCCGTGCGGCCGTTGAATCGGTCAACGATGCTTTCGACATCGGTCTTCAAGGGGTAGCGGCGAACGAAGTGGACCGCTTTGAGATCATCGACGACACACCCGTCGTCGTGCTCACGGATGGTACCGAGCGCCCGATCGAGCCAACCGACGACGCAGGGGTCGCCGTCCAGGGCGGCTATGTCGGACGAATCGGGGCCGGGTACTCGCGTCAGGTCTGGAGCCGCGGCGAGGGACGCCTTCACGCGGGCACGTCATTCAATATCTTTCGAACAACCCTGGTGCGCGGAGGCGTCCTGTTGAACGACGACGAGTTTGAAGACACGGCACGGGACGAATTCGAAGAAAACCAGGAGACCTCGAGCGGCCTCGGACTCGACATCGGCGCGACGTGGGTAGAACGGTGGTATTCGCTCGGGGCGACGCTTCGAAATATCAACGAGCCGTCGTTCGACTATCCGGATACAAGCGACTCGGCGTTCTTCACCGCCAACCCTCAGGCGCGACGCAACGGGAGCCGCTGGACGATAGAGCGGCAACTCACGCTCGAAGGAGCCGTTTACACGCCGAGCCGTCGATGGATGGCCACCGCCGCCCTCGACCTCAACAGCGCGAAGGATACTACGGGAGACAACTACAAATGGGCGGCGATTCTCGGAAGCTATGAACCGCGCCGCGGTTGGGTTCCCAGCCCGCGCGTCGGCATGAAAACAAACCTCGCAGGCGAAAAGCTCACCTACGTCGCGGGAGGACTCACGTTTTTCCGCGCCCTCCACCTCGACGTTGCCTCCACCCTGGATACGACGTCAATCGACGGAACGTCCGTCCCGCGCGGATTGCAGGCCAACATCGCCTTGGGACGACGGTTCTGACCCGGAAAAATGTCGCCGCCCACACTCATTACCGACCCGCCGCCGTCTTTCGTCTCATGAATGAATCCGTCCGGATTCCGCTTCACCAGCAGAAATAGCGATGATTAGGGTTGACGAATGCCGCCAAGCTTGCCTTTTTTGTGGACCAGAACGGCGTCGATTACGCCAATTGTAAACTGCTCCAGAAAATAAAATGAATAAATCAGAACTCATTGAAGAAGTACAGAAAGCACTCGGTAAAGACACCTCGAAGGCAGCTGCTGAACGATCGGTAGACGCGGTATTGGAAGCTGTGAAGAAGGGCGTGAAGAAAGACAAGTCGGTTCAATTGGTCGGTTTCGGCACCTTCAGCGTAGCTAAACGCGCCGCCCGAAAAGGTATCAATCCGCGAACCAAAGAGCAGATCAAAATCAAGGCATCCAAGACCGTGAAGTTCAAGCCGGGTGCCGCTCTCAAGGCAATGGCTTAAATCGGCTTTTTATAAAGGCTGGATAAACCCGCGGTTTCGACTGCGGGTTTTTTTGTTCATTCGACACCGCTTCAACTTTAAGACAACCTGCACCGGCAGGACAACCTGTTGGTCTTTTCCTGCTCAAATCCCGCTTGGAGGAAGTTCTCCCGAACGCCCCCCGCTCCATCGCTTCCATCAAAGTGGACGTTCACCCTTCCTCCACCTTGACCACCCGTTCCTCTTCAACGGAGCGGATGGCGGCGGCGAGAACGCGCTGGGCGGCAAGGCCGTCGGCGCCCGACCCATCGATCGCTTCGGGTGGATCCCGGTCGTTCACTTGTTCGACGAATCGGGCGATCCGGTTGCGGAAAGTGTCGAAGAAATCCCTCACGCCGCCGAAAACCGGGTTGGTGAAAACGGTCTTTTCGAGACTTCCGGCCGGATAAAGGGTAAGTTCCCGCCACATGTCCTCAAGGACGATCCGGCCCTTGAGGCCGGCCATTTCGAACCGCTCCATGGGATGGCCGCGTTCGATGTCGTAACTTCCGCAAAGGTGGCCGACCGCCCCGCTGACAAAGCGGAGGTTGAACTGGGCGGTGGAAAAGATCTTCCGCCCCGGGGCCTTCATGGCAAAGCACTGAACGGCTTCGATATCGCCCCCGAAGTGCCGGAGGATGTCCACGGTGTGGGGATGCAGGGCCTTGATCTGGAACCAGGGCGAGGACTCCCGCGGGTTCTGGATCCACATGCTCATATTGAGGAAGAGCGGAGTGCCCACCCTGCCCTCGTCCACCCATTTCCGGGCGAGCCGGGCCGCCGGGGTGAAACGGTGGTTCAGGTTGATTCCGTAACACAGGCCGCGCTCGCGTGCCTTCGCCACCATCGCTTCCGCCTTCCCGATTTCGTTACAGATCGGTTTTTCACCGAGGACATGGAGCCCCGCATCGAGGGCCTGAATGGTGGGCTCGTAATGGTCGCTTCCATACTCCTCCCCTGCGGTCGTGACACTCACCATATCGAGGGACTCCCCTTCAATCATCGCGGGCACCGAGTAAAAAACCGGGACGCCGAACTTTCTTCCAGCCGCATCCGCGCGTTCGCGGTCGATGTCGCACACTGCGGCGAGTTCCGCCGTTTCCAATTCCGCGTAAATGGAGGCGTGGCGATTCCCGACAGGGCCCATTCCGATGACACCGGCTTTCTGCATGGCAATCCTTTCCATCACTCCCCGCGGCTCACTACCTGAGGCGTATAGCCGAAGTCCCGCACCGCCTCATCGAGAAATCCGAAATACGGAGGAGTTTTCTCCCGGCGGTACCGACCCACGGCCTCGGGCTTGACCGGAATCTTCGCCAAAGGAATGCCAAGGAAGGCCTCCAACCGCGCGAGCGTCTCTTCCTGATCGAGGACGAAATCCTCGAAACGCACTTCGATCCAGGACTCCGGAGGCGGAGTCCCACGAACAATTTTGTATTGATAGAACCACGACAGCGCACGCCGCTCATAAGGATCCTCCGTCCCGCCGCAGGGAATCCCGAAGCGGGAGAGGTCATCGGTCACGTGCCCGCCGAGGATGCAGTCGCGCGGATCCCGCACCCAGAAAATCGTCTTCATCTCCGGAAACAGACGCCGGATCCAGGGATAGACCAGGGTCGTCTCGGGAATCTTCCAGCCCTTCCGGGGATTCCGGCTTCGGTGGACGGAATCGAGATAGTTGTCGAGCAGGTTCGTGAATTCGGTCGGAATGGCCCCTTCGTGACAACGCTTCCACGACCACTCCGTTCCGCCCTTCCAATCGACGAAGGGTGACATCAACCGGCAAGCGTCGTACATCGCGTCGGGCGGAACCAAGTCCGAGGAGGCGTTCAAGGGTTCCCCCATGAACACGCCGCTTTCGACCAGGGTCCTCGAAATGGCGCGGGTTCCCGAATGACCGCGGCCGATCACCGTTACCCAGGGAGGCTGCCGGTGCGCGCTCATCCGCCCTTTTCCTTGTCTTCCCCCGTCTCCTTCGCCTGCAAACCGCGGGCCTGCTTCCGGCTGCCGATGTGAAGGTTATCGTAGGCCTGCTGGCTCGAAGTAAAGTAATCAATTCCCTTGATCCCGTGCCAGCCGGGCTGGTTGCGCACCGGATTGGAAAGTCCGGTTTCGCTCTCCCTGCGGGCGATGTGGGCCTCCATTTCCTCCTTCAATTGCGCGACCACGTCCGGGCGTTCTTCGGCGAGATTCACGGTTTCCCCGGGGTCTTCGACGAGGTTGTAAAGCTCCACTTCCGGTTTGAAGTGGAAGTCCGGTTCCAGCGCGACAATAAGTTTCCACTGCGGCGTGCGCCAGCCGTGCTTGCGCATCCAGGTGCATTCTGTCAGGTAGAACGAAGACTCGAAACTCGCCTCCCCGCCATCGTGCAGGCTCACGACCGAACGCCCGTCCAAGGCGTCCTCCACCGTAATTCCGGCAAGGTCCAGAATCGAGGGCACGAGATCCTTGTGCTGATTGTATCCCCACACCCTGGCACCCGGGCGAACGCGACGGGGGTAGCGGATGATGAGCGGCACCTTGAGACAGACATCGTAGATCCCGTGGTGATCGAACCAGCACTCGTGGTCGTAGAGGGTCTCGCCGTGGTCGCCGTTCAATACGACCAGGGTCTCGTCGAGGACTCCCTCCCTTTCAAGCAAAGCGAAGATCCACTGGATGCAGGCGTCCATGTAAGCGATGGCCCCGTCATACTGCGCGATCACGTAGTCCTTGTCGGTGACGTCTTCCGGAATCCAGGAGGCGAAATAGTCGGCGAAGGGAGCGAAGGCGCGCACCGGGTCCATGGACCGATTCGACGGGTCGCGCTCGTCGCCCTGATAGAAGATCCGGTCGAAGGGTTTGGGTGGCAGGTAGGGCGAATGCGGATCCATGTGCCGGAGGAAGGCGAACCACCGGTCCCCCGTCCGAACCGCGTTCCGGAGCCAAGGCAAAAAAACGTCGTTGAGATTTCCGGCTTTGGGCATGCGCCCGTCGGCGTCCATTTTTTCCCACGCCGGATATTGAAGGTATTCATCGAAGCCCCGGCTCGACGGGTTCCGCTCGAAGCCGACGCAGACGCTCCGGTAATCGTGCTCCCGGAGCATCTCGGGCAAAGTGCGCACTTCGGCGCGCAGGGGACCCTTGTGGCGAAGCGCGACGACCTGCGTGCCGAAAAGATCCCGGCCCGTGAGCATGGAGGCATACGCGGAAGTGGTCGGAACAAAGGGCGAAAATGTCTGTTCGAAAACCGCCGCGTCCCGGGCGAACCGGTCGATATGCGGGGTCGTCAGCCGGGGATAACCGTAGGTGCTCATGTGCGTGGAGAGCAGAGAATCCACCGCGATCAGCAGAATGTTCGGTTTGTCTGTATTCATCTTGAAATCCGGGTTGATTCGCGGTTTCTTTCCTTTACCTGGCGCCGCAGGCCTGGAGGCAGGCCTGCATATGGCCCCGCGCTTCCGCCGCGATGAGACAACACCGCTCGACCGAGTATTCCTTCGCTCCAATGATCTCGAGATCGACCGGACCGTCGTATCCCGCTTCGTGCAACACGCGCACGTACCCGAGGAGGTCGATATCCCCGCGGCCGTTGGCCTGGTCCTCCGGGTTGCCCGGTCCCTTCTGCCTCCCGCGGCAGTCGCGGATATGGACATGCTTGATACGCTCGATTACGACGCCGAGGGCCTCGACCGGGTTTTCGCCCGCGCGGTGAATGTGGCTCGGATCCATGTCCAGTCCAAAGGCGGGCGAATCAATTTCCTCCAAGGCGCGCAGAGAAGTCGGGGTATCGTCGATCGCCGCACCCACATGGGCTTTGACACAAAGAACGACCCCGTGATCCTCCGCCATGGCGGCAAGCCGTTTCAACGACGCAATCCGTTCCTTCAGGGAATCTTCGTCGCCGCTCTTCCCCCCCGGCCCGCAGTTGATGACCGGGATTCCGATCACCGAGGCGGCTTCCATCGCGGTCTTCATAATCGCCTCGTCTTGCTTCGGCTGCTCCATGGCGAGCAGGGCGAGGCCGTACTTCGCGGAGAGTTCCGTAATCTCCGGCGCACACTCCCGCCAGCGGTCGAGGACGAGATGCTCGCTCATTCCGGGGATGGCGGAGATCTCAATCCCGTCGTACCCCGCGGCATGGGTCCAGCGAAAGGCGGTCTCCATCGAATGTCCCCCGAACAGGACTGAATTGGCTCCCAGTTTCATCATTTGATTACAATCGTTGAAAATCTTCGTGTGTTGGGCGGACTCATCCCTCGTCCGCGCGACGCTGTCGCCGCGGCAACGGATGGGGACGCACGAGCGCTCCGCCGGATTCGAAGGACTCGATTGCGGCGAAGGTGTATTCAAGCGTGGCTAGCGCATCGCGTCCGGAGGCCCGCAGACGGTGCTTCGGCACCGCGTTGGCCACATCCTCGAGGAAGGCGTGGATGCGGCGTGGAAACGTCGTCTTGAAATCCCTCACCCCCGTATGGAAAACTTCCGGTTCCGGCGCCTGTCCCAGCCCGAGGTTCTCCGGAGAAGCCGATCCATCCGCGCCCGGCGCCGGAAAATAGGTCATCTTCTCGACACAGTTCTCAATGCAGAACGTGCCCTTCGTTCCCCCGACCTCCAGCGACCACCAGCCGCCGAGCCCCATGGTGGCGTCTCCCCGCTGGCTGAACAGGTAGCCGATGCAGCCGCTGGCGAAACGCAAATGGATACTGTTCACCGAGACCAAAAGATCGGTCTCGCGACGCCGGAAGCCGGGACGTCCCATGAATGCCTGCACATGGGTGATGTCCCCGCAGAAATGACGCATGATCCCGAAGGGGTGCGCCAGGAAGGCCTTCACATGGAAATACGGAAATCCCTCGGCGTTCGGGCCGCCTACCGGCTTGTACGCGAACTCCCCGCCGGGAAACCCCATACGGTGCAGACAGAAGACCGGCTCCCCGATCTTTCCCTCGGCGAACAACCGGTCGGCACGTTCCGCCGGTTCCGTAAAATAGTGGTTGAGGTTGCATCCGAGATAGCGGTCCTTCTCATCGGCCGATTCCACCATTTCACGGGCTTCCTCAATCCGGTTGGAAATCGGTTTCTCCACAAGGACGTGCTTGCCCGCCGCCAGCGCCTCCATCGTCGGCTCGTAATGCCAACCCCCGTTTTCATCTCCCCCGGTCGATACATCGACGATGTCGAGATCGGGGTGCGCGTCGAGCATGTCGCAGAGGCGGTAATAAGCCTTCACGCCATACGTCTCGGCGGTCTTGTCCGCCCGCTCGCGGACCACGTCGCAGACCGCGACCAGTTCCGCCAGATCGTCCTTGGCGTACGCATCGGCATGGGTGTTGCCGATGCCCTTGACCCCCGTGATGCCGATTTTCAATGCCATAGTGTTGGGAAGGGAAGCGTTGGATCTCTTTACAGTGTAACCAATCGATCTGCAAGTCTCCTTGACGATGCGCGCAAATATCAGCATGATCGTTTCATTGTTCATTCATGTCCTCCTCATCTTCCATCCACAGAATTCGGCGCAAGCAGGTCTTCGAGGACCCCCGCATTCCCCTCTCCGTCCGGCGGATCGAAAGCCACAGGACAAGTCCTTATCCCCACGGCCACGATTTCCAGGAATTGGTCATCATCCTGGACGGGTGGGGACGCCACCGGGTCGGGGAATTCGACTACGAGATCCGCGCCGGTGAGATCTTCGTCCTTACCGGGACAATGACCCACCACTACCCGGACGTTCGGAACCTCTCGCTCATCAACGTACTCTTCGATGCGGAAGCACTCGGCTTCGTGGATTGGGATCTCGGTGAGATTCCGGGATATTACGCCCTGTTCGAGATCGAGCCGCGCATGCGCCGGATCGGTTCGTTTCCCAACCGCCTCCGACTGGATCTCGACGAATTTGCCGGGGTAAATGAAATGGTCACCGAAATCGAGAGCGAACTCGAAACCCGCCGCGAAGGATACCGCTTTCTCGCCATCTCCCATTTCCGGCGCCTGGTCGGTTTCCTCTCCCGCCGCTACAGTGAAAAACCCAGAACCCGCATCAATGGAGCGGTACAACTGAGCCGGGTATTGAGCTACATCGAGCAGCACCATTCCGAACCGATGGACGTGGCCACCCTCTGCCGGGTCGGGTGCCTGTCCCGCTCCTCCCTAATGCGGAAATTCCGTGCCGTGACCGGCAGCTCCCCGCTCGATTACCTGATTCGCTACCGCATCGGGCAGGCACAGCGACTCCTCCGCGGGACCGATCTCTCCATAAGCGAAATCGGACTCCGCACCGGCTTCTGCGACGGCAATTATTTCACCCGGCAATTCCGCCGAATCACCGGAACGCCCCCTTCCGAGTGGCGCCGCCGCCCCGAAGCCCGCGGCGATGCCGTGGCCCACAATCCCCGCCCCCGATGAAAATCCCCCACATTTACCGTCCAACGTTTCATCGCTTGAACGCGGTTGAAACGATTGGGTACACCGGCCACGGATCCACACGATTCAACCAACACATCCCTCTGCCGTCCTGCCTATATTCCTGCCCGACGAGGAACGCGCCCGGACGCGCTCTGCGTGGGCATCGCATCCGGCGCGTTGTCTTCGACGACTCCTTTGACGCGCGGAAAGAGCTTGATTGCCTCGACGATCATCCAGATTTCGAGGACTACCGTGGCGACGCCGATTGACAGGAGAATCCAATTGCCGTCCTGCAGCCAACTCGTCTCCTGGCCGGGCGCCTGGACAAACGCCTGCCAAAGCATCGCCCAGGCCGGCACGATCAACATGAATATCAGCGGGATGACGATAAAATACACCGGCCTTCCCCTCCTCCACAGCCAGAATGCGATCACGAGAAAAGCCAGTCCGGCCATGAGCTGGTTGACCGCTCCGAACATCGGCCAGAGGATCAATCCGCCGCCTCCCGCCGTCTGCAGGGTCCAGGCTTCGGCGCCCGGCCCCGGAAGCGACGCCAGGGCGCCGGCGACCAGGACCGCGACCAGGGTCGCGGTGTAGCGGTTGCCCAGCCGGAAAAAAGAGGCGAACGCCCCGGAGTCCGAACCGGCCCCGGAAGCCACTTCTCCAAGCCGCCTGCCGCTCAGGGCGGCCGCGAGTTCCTGAACCACGTACCGCTGCAGCCTTGTTGCGGTATCGAGCGTGGTCGCCGCGAACGACGCGACAAACACTCCCATCAGCGCCGCCGCCACGGCGACCGGAATCCCGAGAGCCGCCAGGAAATTACCCGCTCCGTCGACGAACGCGCCCACAGTCGCCGCCAGACCGCCCGCTTCTCCCCACGACGCGTAACGCGAGGCCCATGCTTCCGAGCCGGTCAGTACTGTCCCGTCCGCCGCCACAACGCCCAGCCCCAGGCCCGCGACACACGCCAGGATTACCAGCGTCGCCAGAAATCCTTCGGTGAGCATCGCCCCGTAACCGACAAATTGCGCATCGGTTTCCCGTCGAAGCTGTTTGCTGCTCGTCCCCGAACTGACCAGGCAATGAAAACCCGAAATCGCTCCGCACGCGATCGTGATGAACAGGAAGGGAACGATCAACGGCGCGCCCGCCGGATTCCATTGGATCATCGGAGCGCTGAGTTCGAGCGACTGTCGCGCCGCTCCCTCGCCGGCCGGCGCTCCTCCGATCATCGAGGCGACGACGAGCCCGACGAGTACCAGCGTCAGCGCGGAAATCAGTTGAAGCGCATTGATGTAATCTCGCGGCTGCAGGAGCACCCACACCGGAATCACACTCGCCACGTAGGAATACCCGAGCAGCACCGCCACCCAGACGATCGTCGGCCAACTGGCAAACCACTGGTTGAGCGCGTGTAGTCCCCATTCGCCCGCCGCCCAGCCGAGGAAGGGGAAGTTGAAATTGGTGTCACCAACGATCACGGTAAAGTACATCAGCGTCACCGCCAGAATCGAAGGAATCACCAGATCCACGCCCTTCCGGTGCAGCCGGATTCCCACCCCAATCGCGATGGGAATCTGCACGAGACAGGGAAAGATCGCCGCCGGGTACTGCCGGAAAACCGCGGCGATAACGAGTCCGAAGATCGCAATAATGATCGACAGAGCGAGGAAGAGGACGGCGAAGAACAGTAGGCGCACGCGCTGATTGAGCAGCCGTCCGGCGACGTCTCCCACCGACTGTCCCCGGTTGCGCAGGGAAACCACCAGGCTTCCCATGTCATGAACGGCCCCGATGAATATCGAGCCGAGCAACACCCAGAGCAAGGCCGGGAGCCAACCCCAGATCACGGCGATCGCCGGTCCGACGATCGGGCCGGTCGCCGCGATCGAGGTGAAATGATGACCGAAGACGATCGACTTTTTCGTCGGGACGTAATCGACGTCGTCCTTCTGGCTCTCCGAAGGACAAACGGCCTCGGCCGAAAGGCGGAAAATCTTCCGTCCCAACCAACGCCCGTAGGTGTGGTAGGCTATGATGAATCCGATACCGGCCAGAAGTGCGATCAGGAGTACATCCATAATGAAATCACGCGTATTGCAGGCAGCGGGAAAGTATAAGCATGTTTGAACCCGCCGATAAAGTCCAAAGAATACCCTCGTCCGCTGCTGTCAACCGGGGATTCCGGAGGCGCGGCGGCGGGACGGTGGGACGGTGGGACGGTGCGCAGGTGGGGCGGGGGGCGGGGGGCGAGGGACGGTGTTTCGGTAGGCCTGTCCGTGAGGACAGGGGGGGCGGGGGGCGAGGGGCGGCGCTATGGAGGACATGTGCAGACGCTTCCCAGCGTCACTCGCCGAGGTGTCTGCCGGGGACGAGGTAGTTTTGGACGTAATCGGCGACGGCGTCGGGAAGCGGCCGGTATTTCCCGTCGTAGCCGGTTTCCAGGAGCCGGGTGATGTCGGCGCAAGTGTGGTACTGGTACTTTTCGCGGATCGACTCCGGCATGTCGATGAACTCGATGTCCGGCTTGCGGTCGAGCGCGTCAAAGATCGCTTCGGTGAGAGTCAGCCACGTATTCGCTTCTCCGGAGCCGATATTGAAGAGTCCCCCTTCCGAGGTATTTTCTGCAAAATGGAGGGTCATATCGACGGCATCCTTGACGTAGAGGAAATCGCGCATCTGTTCGCCGTCGCGGTACTCGGGTTTATCACTGCGGAAAAGCCGGACTTTTCCTGTTTCGAGGATCTGGCCGAATGCCTTATTGACGAGGCTCCGCATGTCGCCCTTGTGGTTTTCGTTCGGACCGTAAACATTGAAGTACTTCAATCCGACGATCTTCTTGAACCACCCTTTTCGCCGCGCATAAAGGTCGAACAGATGCTTCGAATAGCCGTACATGTTCAGGGGACGCAGCGCTTGGAGGGAATCAATGTCGTCGTCCATTCCATTGGCGCCGTCTCCGTAAGTGGCGGCCGACGACGCGTAGATAAACCGTGCTCCGCGTTCGAACGCCCACGAAGCCAGCCGCTTGGTGTACTCGAAATTGTTGCGAACGAGGTATCCGGCATCGGTTTCGGTCGTGGCCGAGCAGGCCCCGAGGTGCAAAACCGTCCCGATCTCTCCCAGGCAGGGGGGATCGGATTCCAGGCGCGCGATCAACTCGTCCGCTTCTATGTAGTCGCGGAACGCCAGCGGAACGAGGTTCCTCCACTTCTCTTCGGTTCCGAGAAAGTCGCTGACGACGATATCGTCGAAGCCCTTTTCATTGAGCCGCCAGACCAACGCGCTCCCGATGAACCCCGCCCCGCCTGTCACGAGGATGGCACCTTTCTCAAGCGCGTTCATTGGGCGAGTTCTTTTGAGCGTTTCGTCGCGGCAAGGACGGTGTCGCGAAGGATGTCGCGAAAACCGCCCGCCTTCATCATCTCCAGTCCGGCGAGAGTCGTACCGCCCGGCGAAGTCACCATGTCGCGAAGATCCTCGGGATTTTCGCCGGTCTCCCAAACGAGCCGCGCGGCGCCGCACACCGTATTCAATGCTAGACGCGCGGCAACTCCATGATCGAGTCCCGCGGCGACGCCGGCCTCGGTCAGTCCCGCGATAAACTCAAACACATAAGCCGGTCCGCTGCCGCTGAGACCGGTCACCGCGTCGAGCTGCTCCTCGGGCAGTTCAAGGCGTTCTCCCAGAGAATCAAGGATAGCCCGCACCGATTCGCGGTCCTCGCCGGACAAGGAAGTCAGAGAGGAAAACGCAGAGATCCCCGCGCCGATCTGGCCCGGAGTATTGGGCATTACACGTACGATGTTGCGGGCCCTGGGAAATTTTTCCCGGAGGGCGCTCAACGGTTTTCCCGCCAGAATCGAGATCACGAGTTTTCCCTCGCTCTCCGCGCCGACCTCCCGGGGGAGTTCCCCGAGTTGCTGCGGTTTCATGGCGAGTACCACGATGGAGGTCTCCTTCATGAGATCCGGAAGGTGCAGGCTGAAACTGATGCCCGACTTCCGCGCCAGTGTTTCCGCCGTGTTGTCCATCGCGCTCGTGCAGATGATGTCCGAAGGATCGCAGACCTTTCGGGCGAGAATTCCCTGCACCATTGCCGTGGCCATTCGTCCGGCCCCGAAGAATGCGATTTTAGGCATGGTGTTACCCTAAGACGGGGATTCGCGATGACGCAATGCCGCATTCGTCCCGAATTCAACGGAGCGGAAAGCGTCCGCGCGTGTCCTCCATAGCGCCGTCCCGCCGCCGCACCGACTCTGTGTGCGCCATTCCAGTACGGCGGGTGGCGCCCGCAAGCGGGCACGTTACAGCGGGCGCATGTTGTGGGGGGTCAATCGACGAATTGCTCGAGTTCTTCGGCGGTCCAGGGTCCGCGGGTTCCCACTTCGCTCCGGACATCCGAAACCTCCTCGAGAGTGACCTCGGAAGCCTCGTTACCCCATGCCTGTCGAATGTAGGTCAAAACCGCTGCGACCTCCCGATCGTTCAAAGCGCCGCCTAGACCACCCATGGGCATGTTGTACGTCTCACCCCTGACTTCGATCGGCCCGGTGAGACCGTTAAGGACAATGCGAATGAGCCGATCCTTGGATCCGAGCACCCAATCAGTGTCCACGAGGGGCGGAAACACTCCAGGAGTCCCCTGGCCTTCGGGTCCATGGCAGGCGGCGCAGGTCCGGTAAACCCCTTGGCCCATGGCTACCATATCCACCTTTGAAGGCTCCTCCGGCTCACGAGTTGCCGGGTCGCGGGTTTCATCGAAAGCCAAAGCACTGAACCGGACTCCGTAATCCGCCATGTAGATTCCTCCCACCAGCATCAGCAGACTGAAGAATAAGACCATCATGATGGGCAGGATGGGAAACCCGGCACGCGTCGATTCCTTCTGGTGCATCAACGAATCATGGACCTCCTGGATGCTCTCATCCGAAGTCGTTTCCTGCTCCAGGCAAAACTCCCGGTCGTCCGGTTCTTGATTCTTTTTATCACTCATTTTCCGCGGGAACCTCCGGCAATTCGTAATCCATTCGCAAACTCAAAAGATATTGGACAAGCGCATCGGCGCGGGGTGTCGGAAGAACTTCATACCCTGCCGGCGCTCCAAATCCCTCGGGAAGGTCGAGCGCTCGCGGAGACGGATCGTCGTCCACCGCCCGGGTTTTATACAGAAAAGAATAGGACGGCATGGTCGAGCCGGGTGTGTTGATACGCGGGTCGTACAAATGGCGATGATGCCACTCGCGGGTGTCCTCCCTGCCGCCAACCGTCATGAGGTCCGGACCCACCCTCCGGGTTCCCAGCAATACAACTTCGTCGCGAATGTAATCGCGGGCCACCGACTGGCGTTCGCCCCATCCGCGCTCGATATCGCCCGCGTACCCGTAAGGCAGGCGCCAGGTCTCCTCGTCACGCGGCCGCCGGACCTGCTGGGTGTGGCAGGCGACGCAACCGAGTTCCTGGTAGGTCTTCTTGCCTCTCCGGGCGATCCCGGCCCGCGGCGGAGGAAACGAATCACCCGACAGTTCGTCAACGTGGTGCTCGAGCGCGCCCAACTGAACATGGCTCGTAAGCACGAGTCCCGCCCAGGAAAAGGCAATGGTAACGAGTATGCCTGTAATGATGACCGACAGTTTGTTCATTTCACTGCAACCTTCATGTGTTTCGGCTCCTTAAAGAGCTTCGATCGGCTCTCATCCGGGATCTCCGGGCGAAGGAGAATCCAGAAGAAATGGATAGCGAACGCGGCGTGGCCAAGCAGAAGAAGAATCCCCGCCAGACTTCCGGCGACCAACCATGGCATGGTGTTTCCGACGACATCGACGAAATCCGGATACGCGCCTGGGTTGTTGATCTGAATCCCCTGTATCCATCCGCCGATACACATGGCCAAAACGTACAAAACGATTCCGGACGCGCACGTCCAGAAATGCAGCCTGATCAGCATGGCCGAAGGCCACTCGCGATTGAGCACCCGCGGCATGATGTAATAAAGGGCGCCGAACATCGCCATCGTGAACCAGGCATAGATTCCCCACTGCATCTGGCCGTCCATGAAATACGTGAACTGGACGACCTCCCGGACGCTTCTGAAGGCGGTGAACGCGGTCAGAATGCTGACGGATGTGAACGCGACCGCCCCGAAATACACGAACCGCAGGGTGGGACTCGTGCGAAGCTTTCCGAAGTTTCCCGCCATTGAGACGTGGTGATTGATACCGATGATGACGACCGGAAAGAGCGTGAGAAGGCTCCCGACAATCCCGGAGGAAATGATCCATGCCGGGACCGGCCCGCCGGCGAGGTGCTGCGTTCCCGCCCAACTGGCGAAAACAAGGTAGGTCCAGAACGCGATAGCGGCGAAATAGTAACTGTGTACCGGCTTGCCCAGGATTTTGGGAATGAAATAGTACGCCGCCGCAAGTCCGATCGGCGTCAGCCAGAGCGCGTAGAGGTTGTGGGCATACCACATACCGACGACCGACTGGACGACGCCGCGGGCGGGAGCGTAAACGAGCATCAGGCAGGCGATTCCGAAGATGGCGGGAAACCAAAAAAGGGCCGCCAGGAGGTACCACTGAGACACATACGAATAATCGGACCGGCGGAATCTGAACGTGAGCACCGCCCACACCGCGATAAGCGCAAACGCCACGAACAGAAGCGGGGCGGCATAACCCGGCATCTCCAGCCATTTGTGCGGATTCAAGTGGCCGATCAGAATGCCGAAGATCGCAACCAGGACCCCGACGTTCCAAAACGCCGCGGCGGTATAAAGTGTGACGCCGGCCTGAAGGGTGTTCCTGGAAAGGCGGGCCATGATCCAGAATGCAACCCCAAAACCCGCATTGGTCGCCCAGCCGTAAAGAAACATCGTCATATAGGCGGGCTGAACCCGTCCGAACGTCAGCAATTCCCATTGACCGAGAAAGCCAGGTGTGTGCAGCTTGAAGGAAGTAATCAGCGCAAACAGCGTGGCGACAAACAACCAGAGAACCGACATTGCCCCAAAGACGACGGCCGGCACGCGCATCGATGTGTCGATTGCCCGCAAGCCGAACGGTTGGAGGCCGGTAGCGCCGCCGCGATTGGTGCTTGAATCCGGGTGTGAAGAAGAATCGCTCATCAATCAGCCCTCTAACTCGTTGTTATCCGGTTCCTCTTCCGCGTCTTCGTCGGACTCGTCCTGCCCGTCATCCTCTTCCTCCTCTTCAGGTTCTTCAAATTCGCGAACGATGATCGATTCCTCCCGGTCGATTTCCGAAACGGCAAGGTCCATGGCCAAATCGATCGGCAGGCGCAGGCGTCCCGCCTCCTCGTCGATCCATCCGTAATGACCGAGTTCCTCTTCCTCGCGGCTCGTCTTCTTCTGAAGCAGCTCCCTGCGTTCCGCAGGGGTCATCCCCGGCCGCGCGACAGTGTCCGCACGATCCGGAAGATACACAATCGCGGCGACGATCACCATGATGACCAGTCCGGCGATGACAGCGACGGCCGATAAAACAGTGTTTCGCAATGAGGGTTCTTTGTTATTCATGATGGCTGAGGGATTCCAGGATGCGTGGATCACGCACCGGAATGGCCTTTTGACCGACGTAGCTTTTCATGAAGGCCCAGACGCAAATCCCGCCAACACCGGCGAACGCGGTGACATCCCAGAAGGTGACGGAGAAGTTGTAATACGGCAGTCCGGTTTCCGCGTGCTTGGAGGGAAGGATGTTGAAGTAAAGATCCAACAAATGGAACGCGAGAATCCATACTGAAATAAAGAGCATTCGTCCCGGGAGAACCTTGTTCCTGTAAAAAAGAAGGTAGATAAAGGGAACGAAGAAGTGACCGAACAGGAGAGCCAGTCCGACCCACCACCAGTACTCGTGTTCGCGGTTGACGTACCAGTATGTGACCTCCGGAATGTTCGCGTTCAAGATCAGGAAGTACTGTGAAAAGGCAATGTAGGCCCAAAAGACGGTAAACGCGAACATCAGCCGTCCCAACTCGTAAAGATGCGCCTGCTTGAACACGCCCCTGAACACGCCGGTGTAAACCAGGATCAAACAGACAATCACCGTTCCCGACAACGCGGCCCTCATCGCGGACGAGAAGAACCAGACTCCGAACATCGTGGAAAACCAGTGAAACTCCAGGGTCATGATCCAGTCCAGTGAAGCGAACGTCACGGCAAGCGCGCCGAGAATCACCCCGCCCGCGGACCATTTGCGGCAGACCGTGGTCCAGGCACCGTCGCCGTCACTGTCCTGCCTGAACGAGGCATTGCGCAGGATCGAAGCGATACCGATAAAGATGCCGAAATAAATGAGCGAACGGACGAAGAAAAAAGCATTGTTCAGGAATGCGCTCTTATGGTGATAGAGAACATCGTCTTGGACCGTCGCGAGTTCCCCGGCGATCACGACGGGATTTTCCGGATTCATCCATTTCCAGACACCCTCCTCGGCGTCCGCCATGAGGGAGTGGAAAAGCAGGACGAAAAACACCGCCCCGATCCAAGGAAACGTTGCGGTCGCGTGCTCCATCGGACGCCGCACCACGGTTCCCCATCCCGCGTCGAACAAGTAAAACAACATGATCAGAAACCACATTCCTAGGCCGATGGAAAGCCAGAACACCACGGAGATCAGCGTGCCGAGCCCGACCCGGACAGGATCTCCGGTGAAAAGGCCGACAAGTGTGAGAACCAGAGCCACGATGCCGACGATCATCGCACGAAACATCCACGCATTCGCCGCCGCTCCGCCGGCCGGGCCGGTCGCTCCCGCTGATTTTGCATTGCTCATAGTCCAAGCCTCTCTCTTTCGGCCTCCGGCACGTCGGCTTCGGTTCCCACGCGGGCACGTTGAAGGGCGCGAACGTAAGCGATCACGGCCCAGCGGTCCTCGACACTGAGTTTATCCTTGTAAGACCCCATCAATCCCCTGCCCTCGGTGATCGTTTCAAAAATCTCCCCTTCGGCCATATCGTAAAAGCGTTCCGCGTGAAAATCCGGTACCGTGACCATTCCATATTCGAACGTGATTCCCTGCCCGTCGCCGATCCCGCCGTGACAGCTTCCGCAGAAGATCCTGTACCGGTCACGTCCGCGCTCCATCGTCTCGCGGGTCACAACCATCGGGAATCCCTCGGCGTAGTCGCCGTTCACCCTTCCGGTATTGAAGTGATCGTCATCCAGCCGTTCGCTCTCTTGCGGGTTGTCGTACTGGCGATGCACCGTTCCAGGCGGAACGGGCCGGTCGGTCCGGCCGTCTTCAAAAAACTCGCTATGGGATTGCGCCTTGTACTTCGACTGGCGAACCATATCGGGAAAGATCTCGATCGGCGGCCGGTCGGAGGTCGCTCCCCGGAACCCCAGAATCGAAAGCAGGGCCAGCAGGGAAAAGGCAAATATGGCGAAGAAAATACGCATGTTCAGTCTTCGATTTTCGTCACGTCGCTCCCGCCTATCCTTTCGAGCAGGGCAGTCGTCGTCTTTTCGTCAAACCTCGGGTCCGAGGATTCGATGACGATAAAAAACCGGTCGTTGGACGCACGGTCCACCGCATCGTGCTTCATTGCGGGATGGTAGTGCATGGGAAGGCGGTTCATCAGGAGCATGCCGATGATCGCTCCGAACGCGGCAAGCAGGATGGTCAGCTCGTATGAAACCGGAAACGCGTACATCGGGCTGAACATCGGCTTGCCTCCGACGGGGATCGCGTAGTCGTAGGCGTTCATGTACCAGATCATCAGGTTCCCTCCGAAGAAACCGGTCGCGCCGCCGATCAGAGTGAAGATGGGGACTTTGGATCGAGTGATCCCCATCGCGCCGTCCATTCCGTGGATAGGGAACGGACTGATCACGTCCCAGTGCTTGAATCCTTCGTCGCGCACTTTCTCGGCGGCCTGCATCACCGCGCCGGTCGTTTTGAAGCTCGCCATCATCCCGTAGGTTTTTCCTTCGTCGCTCATGGTCAGTGACTCCCTCCTTCCGAGTTATGGTGCGGATTGGCTTGCGGCGTAACCGCCTTGATTTCCGCCATCGCCATGAGCGGCAGAAATCGCAGGAATAACAGGAACAGGAATGTGAAGATACCGAATGTCCCCACGTAGGTCATAATGTCCGTTAGGGTCGGCGAATAGTAACCCCAGCTTGTGGGCAGGAAGTCGCGTGAAAGCGACGTCACCACGATGACGAACCGTTCGAACCACATGCCGATATTCACAAAGATACAGACGATCCACACGAACGCCGGATTCTCCCTGACCTTCCGGAACCAGAAGAGCTGGGGCGAAATGACGTTACACGTGATCATGATCCAGTACGCCCATGCGTAGGGCCCGAAAGCTCGATTGATAAAGGCGAAGCTCTCGAAATCGTTCGCACCGTACCAGGCGATAAAGAACTCGATCGCATAGGCGTATCCCACCATGCTGCCTGTGGCCAGAGTGATCTTGCACATACAGTCGATGTGGTACTGCGTGATCAGATCGTGCAGCCCGTAGATGGACCGCAACGGCAGCATCAGCGTCAGCACCATCCCGAAGCCGGAGAAAATGGCGCCCGCCACGAAATACGGCGGGAAGATCGTCGTGTGCCAGCCGGGAATCAACGAAACGGCAAAGTCGAATGAAACGATGGTGTGCACCGAAAGCACGAGCGGCGTCGCCAACCCCGCCAGCAGCAGGTAGGCCATCTCGTAATTGCTCCAATGGCGATTCGACCCGCGCCACCCCATTGCGAAGAAGCCGTAGAACAGTTGTTTCAATCTGGTCTTCGCCCGGTCGCGCAGGGTCGCGAGGTCGGGAATCATCCCAACGTACCAGAAGAGCAGCGAGACGGTTCCGTACGTGGAAACAGCAAAAACGTCCCACAGCAATGGGCTCCGGAACTGCGGCCAGATCACGTTGGCGTTGGGGATCGGGAAAAGCCACCACGCAAACCAGACGCGACCGACGTGAATGAGCGGAAAGATGCCCGCGCAGACGACCGCGAAGATCGTCATAGCCTCCGCCGCGCGATTGATCGAGGTTCGCCAGTTCTGTTTAAGCAGGCAGAGAATGGCCGAAATCAGGGTTCCCGCGTGACCGATGCCGATCCAAAAAACGAAATTGACGATCGCCCAGCCCCAGTTGACCGGATTGTTGAGGCCCCAGACTCCGACCCCGGTCGAAATCAGATAGATTGTTCCGGCAACGGTGAACAGGGAAACGAAACCGGAAATGAAGAAACAGACCCACCACCAGGTGGGCGTCTTTTCCTCGACGATCCCGCAAACCTTTTCGGTGATCCAATCGAAACTCCGGTCGTTTTCCACCAGCTTCCGCCGTGGCAACGTCGCCGGTTTCGCCTCTTTGATCAGGCTTTCGTTGACCGATTTCGTATCGTCGAGAGATATCATTCTTCAGCTCCCCCGTTCGGATAGTTCCGGGAATAATACTCCGCGGCGCTCAACGGTCGCGCGCCGAAATCCGGCATCTCGGGATTCGGATTGCGCAGCTTCGCCAGGTATGTGACACGCGGACGCGTGTTCAAATAGCCGAGAACCGAATAATCCCGGTCGCGTTCCTTCATCTTCGAAACTTCGCTTTCCGGGTCGGCGATGTTTCCGAACACGATCGCGTCGGTCGGGCAGGCCTGCTGGCAGGCTGTCTGGATCGTCCCGTCGGGAACCTCCACGTCGGATGTGGCACCGGCTTTCACCTTTTGTTCGATTTTGGCGGCCTCGATTCGCTGCGTGCAGAAGGTGCATTTCTCCATCACTCCCCGCATCCGCACGGTAACATCCGGGTTCTTCTGCATCTTGTGCAGTTCGTCCATCCCTTTCGGACCCAACGGGCCGTGATAAAATTTGCCGATCCGCCGCTCGTTCCAGTCGAAGAAATTGAATCGGCGAACCTTGTAGGGACAGTTGTTGGCGCAGTAGCGGGTGCCGATGCACCGGTTGTACGCCATCACATTGAGTCCCTCGTCGTCGTGAACGGTCGCATTGACAGGGCAAACCGTTTCGCACGGCGCCAATTCGCAGTGCTGGCAGAGCATCGGCTGTAGCGAAACCTGGGGATCGTCCGGCACCTCGTTGTCGCGGGTTTCGCCGCTCGAAAAATACCGGTCGATCCGAATCCAGTGCATCTCGCGCCCGCGCAACACCTGGTCCTTCCCGACGATCGGAATATTGTTCTCGCTCTGACAAGCCACAACACAGGCGTTGCAGCCGATGCAGGTGTTCATGTCGATCGTCATGCCCCACTGGTGGATTCCGGTGAACTCGGGATGCTCGTAGAGCGAGTACCCGCGCGGCGTCGCCCGGCTGCGCTCGTGGAGGGGCATTGCGCGGACCTGCGGATCGGGCCCGAGGTTCGGCGGCGCGTGGGACTCCATTCCCATCCGCGCGGCGAAGTCCGGGTTCTCATCGTAGTATTCCTTGTTCGCCTCGCGAATTATCGCCCGGCCCTCCATCGACCAGTGCTCCTGGACGTTGGCGAGCTGCATGGGGGTCTCGCCGGTAATCATGATCGAAACACCGGTTGCGTGGAAAGACCGCCCGGTCGATTTCAGCGGATACGCGTTAAACCCGACTCCCTTGCAGATTCTGCCTTCGAATTCTCTTCCGTACCCGACCGGCACGATCACCGAATAGTCGGCAAGTCCCGGCTGAACGTGAACGGGGCCTTTGATCCTGCGCCCGTTGAGCTCGATCTCGGCAATCGGGGCGACCTGGCGTCCCAAACGGATCCGATTCGGGTTGCGTCGCACGATTCCCATTGCCGGAACCCCGGGAATAATGTCGAGCTCCCGTCCCAGACGCGGACTGATCATGATCGCGTTGTCCCAGGCGAGTTTCGTGATCGGGTCGGGACATTCCTGCAGCCAGCCGTTGTTGGCGAACCGGCCATCGTCCGTCCGCGCGTCACGAACCAGACGAACCTCGAGATTATCAACCGAAAGGCTCGAGACGGAAATCCCCGCTCCGGCGATCAGCTCCCCGACGTCGTCCGCGAAGATCTCCCCGTTTGCCACGGAATACGCGCTGTCCGCAAGCACACCGTCGTGAAGAAAACGGCGGAACACCCTCTCCGCGCCGTCGTCCGGTTTCATTCCGGTCACCGTCTCATAAACCAGGTCGTACGGCTCCGTGTTCTCCTTGCCGAGTATCCTCGCGAGGAGCTCGAGTTCGGTGACGCTCTGAAAAAGCGGGAGGATCATCGGCTGCACCGGCAGCACCGACCCGTCAGGGGCACGGGCGTCGCCCCACGATTCCAGATAATGTGAAGCGTTGATAAACGCGTCGGCGCCCTCCGAAGTCTCGTCGCGGTAGTACCCGTACCGGATCACTTCGTCCACACTGTCCTGGAGTTCCCTCCAATCCAGATCCGCCGGAGCGTTAAAGGCCGGATTTCCGCCCAGCACGAAAAGCGTCTGAACGTCGCCCGCGCGGATCGCTTCGGCCAGGTCTCCGATCGGCCGCCCCTGTTTCTCGTCCACTGCCAGAAACTCGACGGTCGTGCCGACGGCGCCCAGGATCTGGTTCAGGAAGAGAACGAGGGCCTGAATTTCCTCGGGGAGATGAGTCCCGGCGACCACGAGGGATTCCGAACCGTTCTCGACAAGATCTTTCGCACAGGCGTCAATCCAGGCGTCATCGACGTCCAGACCGTTCGATGCGGATTCAAGTGCCGAAACCAGGCCGGACTCCTCGCCGAGCTCCGACAGGATGCCGGCGGCCAGGCGGCAAGTGAACGCCGGAACCTTCGAGGTCGCCAGTCGCAGGCGGTGGTCGGCCATGCCGCCGGTCACCGAGTAAGTGCTCTCGACGGCGTAAAGGCGGTTCATCGGATCGCCGGGATTCTCGACGCGGCGTCCGTTTGCGAATGAAAGCGAATAATAGATGTGTCCGTCGCCCTCCTGGAGGAAATCCGAATCCAGCGCCAGGATACGCGACGCCCTTCCCGGATGATAGTAGGGACGGGCCGGCTCGCCCAGGAGACGGGTCGCCGCCTTTTCCGCGAGAGACTCGTCCACCGGCTCGTATTCGGACCAGATTGCCTCCGGAAAGCGCTCCTTCAGCTCGGAGACGAGGGCGCGGCGGGTCGGGGAGCTCGAGGTTTCGGCGAGAAACGCAAGTCCCGCACCCCCGTTGCCGGCGTACCTCTCCCCCACCTCGGCAAGCAGAGCGGCGAGCTCATCGCCGGAGAGCGGCGAATCCCCGCGTTCGTGGCGCCGCCCTCGGTCGGGATCGTAGAGATTGAGGACGGAGGCCTGGGTTGGCAGATCCGACTTTCCGCCGTTCGGGCCGTAGGTCGGGTTTCCCTCGATCTTCGTCGGGCGTGCCTGATGCGTTTCGACCAGCAGCGGAACCGCCGCACCGCGCAGAGGCATTGAAGTGGCATAATAGAGGGGTCGTCCGGGAATGATCCGCTCCGGCTGTTGCGCGTACGGAAGGATGTGCGATTCCGGACGCCTGCAGCCCGCCATCCCGACTCCGCCCAGAGCAAAAGAGGCCGCCATGATCTTCAGGAAATGACGCCGGTCGACGCCTTCGATACTGGACGCGCCCTCGGGAAACTCCCTCTCCAGGTATTCACGAAAGCCGGGCGTGTCCGCGACCTCGTCCAGGCTCCGCCAGTATTTCGGCCCGGCCGGCTCGCCGGCCCCGGGTTCGGGATGTTTAACGACTCGTTTCATCGGTGACAGGCTGAACAGCTCAGCGGGGGATTGACATTCCAGTCGTGAACGAACTCCACGCCCATCTCCACACGGGCCTGCTCGCTCGCGGGCTCCCATTCCATGTTGTAGATCTCTTCGGGTGGACGGACGAATCTCTCGGGCTCGCGATGGCATTCCAGGCACCACCCCATGCTCATGGGATGTTCGTGGCGAACGACCTCCATTTCGTTCACGTTTCCGTGGCACTCGTAACAACTGATCCCCCGGTTTACGTGAACCGAGTGATCGAAATAGGTGAACTCCGGCAGTTCGTGAATCCGCACCCATGGAATCGCCTCGCCCGACTCGTAACTGGATCGGACCAGTTCCAGTGCGTCGCTCTCCGTCTTGATCTGGTTATGGCAGTTCATGCAAGTGGAGGTCGGCGGGACGGTCGAATGCCGCGAATGCTCCACATGTGTGTGGCAGAACCGGCAGTCAATGCCGAGCTGCCCCGCGTGCAGGCCGTGATCGAAGGCGACAGGCTGCGTCGGAGCGTAACCCACGCGGGTGTACTTGGGCGTAAAATAGTAAGTCACCAAACCCACGACCGTCACCCCCAGAACCGTCAGGATGATCAGTACTTGCAGCGGAACCGCGTTGGACCATTTTGGGAATATTTTGGACATTTATCTCTGCATCAGGGAATAAAAAGGATTCACGCGTTGAGAAGCGACAATCGGTGTAACGGATAAATCAAAAAACGCAAAACCGGTTCGTGAAATTAAAGCTCCGACGAATTGCGGGCAACCGAACGCGGTTCCCGTTCCACCTTGAGAGAAACTCTCTTCGCTTTCGTGGAAGAGCGTCGGCCCCCCCCCAGAACGCCGCCGGCTGCAACGGCGGCGACAGTGGTAGTGATCATCTTTTTGAAAAACGACTTGCGGGAAATCATTTCTTGCACGGCGTGTTGTAAAACAATGAAAATGAAAACCAAAACGAAAGGATCAAGAAAACTTCCCTCGTTCAGGCAATGCAATCCAAAAGACAAAAAAAATCGGAACCCGATTTCCTATACGTTTTTTTCGTCCGGGCAATACCCGAATCTAATCCGCCATCCTAATTCCCAATCGTCCCGCCGTCCTGCAATCCATGCTCCAGACAAAAATCGAACTCCGCGTCCGCTACGCCGAAACCGACATGATGGGTATCGCCTACCATGGCAACTACGCCACCTGGTTCGAAATGGCGCGCGTTCATATGATGGATGAATTCGGATATCCGTACCGGGAGATGGAACGGGACGGCTACCGGCTGCCGGTGCTGGAAATCGGCGTTCGTTTCAGAAGATCGGTGAGCTTCGACGATCGTGTGACCGTCGAAGCCCTCCTGCGGAACAAGCCGGCCCTGCGAATCCGGATCGAATACCGGCTTTACCTGGGAGAGACCGACGTGGCCGACGGATTTACCCTCCATGCGTTTCTCAATCCCGACGGCCGCCCCGTCCGCCCCCCGGCCCGGTTCGTCGAGGGCATGGACGCCATGTTCGGGAAATAACGAAATTTTTCTTTCGCTCGCCGGGCGCGCGGTTTAGCGTCAACTTCCATGCCCAGTCTCGAAGAAATCACCGCGTTTTGCGACGAGCGAACCCGCCTGGCGGAAGTCGCGGATTTTCCGGGCGCCCTCAACGGGCTTCAGTTTGCGAACCGCGGCTCGGTCGCCAAGATCGGCGCCGCGGTGGACGCGGGTCTCGTCCCATTCCGCGAGGCGGCTTCCCGCGGAATCCAGTTTCTGATCGTTCATCACGGGATGTTCTGGACCCCCTTCCCCCCCGTAACCGGACTTTGCTTTGAAAAAGTCCGCACGCTTCTCGAAGCGGATTGTGCGGTTTACGGCTCGCACCTTCCGCTCGACCTGCATCCGGAGATAGGAAACAATGCGCTGCTTGCCCGGCAGATCGGTCTCGAGGTTACGGACAGCTTTCTTGACTTCGAAGGCAACTCCATCGCCAAGATCGCTCCCGCCGGCTTTTCCCGCTCCGAGCTCACCGACCGGCTCAAGGAGCACTACCGGGATACCTTTACGGCGGTCGAGTTCGGCTCCGCGACGATTGAAAAAGTGGCGATTCTGACCGGCAGCGGCTCGTCCGCCGTGGACCGCCTGAAATCCGTCGGAGTCGATACCCTGATAACCGGCGAACTCAAACAGAACTTTTTCAATTATGCCCAGGAAGAGGGCCTCAACCTGTACTGCTGCGGCCATTACGCCACGGAAACCCACGGAGTCCGGGCGCTCGCCGCCGAGGTCGCCGACAGGTTTGGAATCGATTGGGAGTTTATCCCAACGGATTGCCCTTTCTGAGAATGGTTGAGAAATCGCTTCAAGCGTGCTTTTTTCTCTCGCGTATTCCCGCCGGACCCTCCTTGGGTCTTGATGAACGACTGTCAGCACCATGAAAAAGATCGCCATCATCAACGGACCAAACCTCGACCGCCTGGGGAAACGCGAGCCTGGCATCTACGGAAAGGAATCCCTGGCCGACCTCGAAGAGATTCTGCGCAAACACGTGGACGCCATGGAAGTCGAGCTCCGGTTTATCCAGTCGAGCCACGAGGGGGAAATCGTCGAACGGATCGCCGAATGCGCCGACGGGGGCTTTTCGGGAATCATAATCAACGCGGGCGCCTACACACATACCAGCATTGCCATTCGTGACGCCCTGGCCGGCGCGAACCTTCCGTGCGTCGAGGTGCATATCTCGAACATTTACGCCCGTGAGGATTTCCGGAAGCGCTCCTACACGGCCGCCGCCTGCAGCGGCGTCATCAGCGGGCTCGGTCTCCACGGTTACATCGGCGCGCTCGATTACCTTGTGCACCGGACTCCGGGCTCCGGAACTCGGTGATACATTTCCAGATCCCCCCGAGAGTTTGTCAACCATCACGCGGCAACTCTTCCGAAGATTATTCTTGATTATGATACTGATAATCAGTTGTTTCTATTATTTCATTCCCTTCCTGGAGTCGAATCAACGGCTTTCAGCAGCGATTTCTTCGATCAGAAACCGGCCGGTCCGCTCCGGCGGATTCCCGGAAGCATAGGATTCAGGCGCGATGACCGGAGCACACAACAGTGACATCAGGTGGTACGTTTGTCACACCAAACCCCGGTGTGAAAAGCGTTTTGCCGATCTGATGGCGAGCAACGAACTCCAGTACTACCTTCCGCTCTATCAAAGCGCCCGCAAGTATTTCAACCGGCGGTTGAAACGGATTGAGACCAAGAATTTCACCAAGCCGCTCTTTCCGAGCTATGTATTCTGCCGCCTGCCCCTCGAGCGAAAAGCCGATGCCTATCACCGCGACTACGTCGTTCGACTCATCGCCGTCGAAGATGAAGTGCGATTCCTGAAACAAATTCACGCGATCCGCCAGATGATCGAGGCCGGTGTCGAACTTGAGGTTTGCCAACCCCTGAGAAAAGGCCTCAGGGTCCGCGTCACAAGGGGTCCTTTAATGGGTGTGGAAGGGGTTGTCGACGACCCCGACAGTCCCAGAGGAATCGTCGTCGCCGTGGACATCCTCCGCCAGGGGGTCCTGACCGAAATCGACCGGGAGAATCTTGAAATCATCGAGGATTGACCCCGCGCCTCGCTGCTAAAATGTGTAGCTCACCTGTACCCGGCTGTTGAATAACGCCTCGGTGCGACGGTCTCTTCCCGGACGTTCGACGGAAAGCGGGGTGTAAAACACTCCGCCGGCCAGCTCGATTCGGTCGGTTACCGGGTAACTCGTGCCGGCGGTCGCGGCCCAGGTGTAGCCGTCGGTGTAGAGACGGCGGTTGTCGCGAAATCCCTCCGCCCGCGGCGAATCGACTTCGAACTCCAGGTCCATGTACTGCACGGAAAGCCCGGCGTAGGTGACGAGGTCCGTTTCGACGCCGGGAATGCCGTCGAGACGATACGACGCCATCACCTCGACGCCGTGAATATACGCGCGCAGAATATCGTTCGATTGACCGGAACACCAGGGATCGAATTCCGGATCGCCATGGTGATCCTCGGGACATGTGAATGCGCCGCGCACGTTCGCGTACTGAGCGAACACACGCGCTCCCACTCTGAAGGACTCCGTTTCCCATAGCGGGCGGTTCAGGGATGCGGCAAACAGGGCCGCTTTCGCGTCGAATACATCCAGCGGCGGGGCGTAGCTGAAGGTTGCGGAAAAGTCGGCCGGCAGGCCGACCGTAACGCGCGGACGGATAATCGCAGGAGCTTTGTTGAGGTCTTCCAGCTTTGTCCCGCCGAAACCGACCCGCCGTTCCTCCCTGTCCAGACTCGGGAGGTGCACGACTTCGAGGCTCAACATCGTATCCCAGGGTTCCATACGCTCCGGCGCCCCGTAGCCTGTGAAAAGCATCGCCGAAGCGAAGTACTTCATCGCCCACGCTTCCGGCCGGCGATGAAAATCCAGTTCTTCGGAAGGCACCTGCTGCGCCGCCGCCGGAGCAGCGCAACTGAGAATAAAACCGGCGGCGAGGCAATAGAGCCCAATCCTTCTTGAGTCGATGGCCCCGGCGGAAATCGTTACGGGGCGATGGCAGCCGGATAGTCCGATGTCCCGTTTTTCATTTTTCATAGAAGAAAGTCATCCGGACTCATCCGGATAATCGATATGGATGAATCGACCCGAAACGTGCGTGAAAAGTGAACTCGCATAAGACGACGAGGAACGGATTCATTTCACCTTTACCCGGTAAAACCGCATCGGAACGCCGGGATCGACATCGGAAATCGTCGCCGGTTCTCCATCACCTTCAACCGTTTCCAGCACCTCCCAATCCCCTTCGTCCAGCGAATCCGTAAACTCCACCGTGTAGGTGCGCCCGGATTCCGTGGTGAACGCCATCTCGAAACTTCCGTCCTGGAAATCAGACTGGAATACTTCCGGAATCTCCGGATCCGCCACCGGAGGACTCAGCTCGGCGGTGTCGCCGCCGAAATTCGTCACCGTTGCGGGATCCTGGATGTTGCCGTCCCGGTCCAGCGAACGAAATCCGTCGGTCGGGATGAACTCGTAGGTCAGGATATTGAAGTTCGATGCAGACGCCATGTCCTCCATGTCGAACGTACCTGTTTCCTCGAACTCGATCGGGATGAAGTTTTGCGGAATGACGTAATCCGGCTCGACCCCTTCGATCGGCCCGGTCGCCAGCAGCATAAAGCGGTTTGCCGTGAGTGAGCCGGGCAAGTTGGATGGAAAAGTGAATCTCTGCTCGTCCTCGCCTCCGTCGCGGTAGGTGAAAACGGAGTGCCCGCCAACAACCTGTTCGTTGTTGAACCGGTTGTGCAGCTCGATGAACTGCACCGAGCCGTCGGCATTGGAAAAGATCTGGCTGATCTCCCACAGATGCTGCGCCGCGTACGCACGTTCGGCGACAACCAATCCGGTCCCGCCGACAAGCAGCGCCGTTGCAAATCCTCTCAAGGCAGTCGAAATTGTCATAGCTGGTCTCCTTTCCAGTCCAGAGTTTGGCTTTGATCCGAGCGAAAAACAGGGTCGGCGATTGGAGAAAGAAATATGAAATTACTTTGACATGTCAAATAAGTTTTTTAAATATATACAAGTAGCAGTAATAATGCGCACAAACTTGATATTTTGGGCACTCTCCTTTTGCCTGCTTGCCGGGAATACGGGTTTCGGTGATGAGGCGGTCCCGCTTGGGATCTACAAGGACGACTCGCGGATCGCCGCGAACGTCAAGGCAACGGGCCACCGCTTCGAGGCGGTGGTGACCGATTACGAGATTGAGATCCACTGGGACGCCGAAAGCGCGGAAGTGACCTCGGCGCGACTGGAATTTGATTTCGCCGATGTCAAGACGGGCCGCGACCGCCGGGACCGGGAGATGCTGGAGTGGCTGGATTACGACTCCCATCCGGTTGCCGAATTCGTCCTGGAATCATTGGAGTCTCAAGGCGAACAACTCGTTGCGCGAGGGAAATTGACTTTTCACGGCATCGAACAGCAGATCGAGTTTCCGGTCACGATCCGCCAGTTCAACGAAGCGATTCGCATCATTGCGGAAACCGAGATCGACCACACGGACTGGGATCTCGATGAAATCCGCGCGTTCCTTATCATGAGAGTGGACCCGGTTCTCAACATCGAAATCGATATCAGGGCGGGAATTCCCCGAACAGCCGCGCGGACACTCCGCGTGCGGTGAGAAGCGAGCAACCCGGCATGACGCCCGCGGCCGAGACATTCGTATCGATTGGCGGCCGCTCCCCCGCAACGAAATGCCAGGGCATCAAGGGAAAACGCGTCCGCAAGGCGATACAGCCCGCCCGAGCCATACCGGACACGAAGCGCTGTTGGCGCGCATAACTAACCCCGGGCACCGGCCTCGCCCAAGCGGTCACCCATGCGGGCGTAGGTTTCCATTTCGCGGGCGGTGTTGCGGAGCAGGTCTTCATCAAATCGGATGCGGCCTTTTTCGAACAATAGAATCACGCAGGAGCCGCCGAAAAGGAAACAGCCTTTCTCCTGTCCCCTGGAAACGTCGCCGTTCGGTGAATACGTCTGAACGACGCTTCCCACGCAAGTGGCTCCGATCTCCGCGCACAGGACCCTGCCGAAACGCGTTGACTCAAGCCGGGTCAGGAATCGTCGATTCTCCCAGAGAATGGAAAGGCGCCGCCGCAGGGCGAGCGGGTTGACGGAATAGAGGTTGCCCGTGATCTCGACGGCCGGGCCGGCTTTTCCCGAACAGGGAAAATGAAAGCGGTGATAATCGACCGGACAAAGCCTGGAAACCGACATCGCCCCTCCGGCGTAGCGTTCCGCCAATTCGCGGTCTCCCAGGAACTCCTCCAGCGAAAACCTCTGCCCTTTCGCGTAGATTCCGTTCGCGGCGCCGACGTCCGGAAAAACAATGTGCCGTCCGTCGGCCGGGAATACCGCAATCCCCTCGCCCCCCGCCAGCTGCCGGGCTTCCGGCTTGAGTCTGCGGGCGAAAAACGCATTGAAATGGGGAAACCCGTCCGGCGCTTCCGCGAACTCGGACACGTCAATACCGTAATCACGGATGAACGGTCGAATCCGCACGCGGCTGGTCCGGCGGCTCATCAGCCGGCCGTATATGCGCGAAAAAACCGCCCGCTTGACGATGGTCTCCAGCAAAAAACGTCCCGGTACGCTTTCATAGGTCCACCGAAGCCACCGCTCGCCGTAAACCTTTTCGGTTTCCGTCGTTCCCTTGTAGCGGTCAAAATAGACGATTTCGTCGTGTTCAGCCATGGATTGTCCGGCGAACAATTCCCGCTTACCGTCGCGAAAGTACGTGCAGGTTCGCCATCGAAATTCCGCTGAGCATCGCCCCGGTTATGCCGAGGAATCCCTGGTCGGTGCCGCAGAGGAAAAGGTTCTTGTAGGGAGTTCGGCCGTCCTTTATCTTCCGCGGCGCCCCGTACACCGCGCCGTTGATGTGTCCGGTGTACTTAGTGATGGTGCGGGGAGTGAACATGTCCCGGGCGACGGTGACCCGATCGAGGGTCTCCCGGTCCAACGGGCTCATGAAGTTCAGCGCCTGGCTCACCATCCGGTCGAACCACGCGTCTTTCCGTTCGCGATATTCCTCGTCGGAAAGCCCGGTCCATCGCCGGTAATTCGCAAGACAGGTAATGCGGAGAAAACCCTCCTTGAGCTGCCGGTCGCCGTAATCGAAATTGTTCGGGAAGCAGATGACCCCGCTGCGCGGATCGACGAGGTCGGCGGGGACCGAGTAGTCGAACCGGTCCGAATCGTTGAAGAAAACGATCGTTTCGTTCCACCCAAGCGCAGTGGGTTGAACGGACAGAACGTTGATCGATTCGACGAAACTGAGGCGCCCCGCGTTTTCTTCCTCCGGGCGCAATGCGGCCACCTCCTCACCTTGGCAGAGCCGAAGAGTCTCGGTCGCCCCGGCCGACGAAAGCACGGCGCCGGCAGTCAGCACCCGGCCCGAATCCAGCACCACCTCCGCCACATGCGCCCTTTCGATCCGGAGTTCGCGGACCCCGCATCCCATGCACCGCTCCGCGCCGGCATCGCGAAGTTTCCTGAGAAGAACGCCTGTGAGGCGCCTCACCCCCTCCAGGGGTCGCGCAAACCCTTCCATGAAGATAGACCGGAACATGATCACGAACTGGGAGAAGTCCATGTCACCCTCCCGCGCGCTGCCGTAGTACATCAGCGGACACAGAATCATGTCCTCCAGGAGACGGTCGGTCACGTGCCTCCGAATCATTTCCCGCGCCGAAGGGTCCTCGCCGGTCGCGGAGATGTCCTCGAACGCGGCCACCTCGCCGGCCAGCGAGCGAAAGCCGTCCACCTGGCCGGGAAACGCGCGCGCCACCTCCGCTTCGAGAACGGAAAAATCGTTCGTGAACCTCAGTTCCTCCCCGGGAAACCGGACCTTCGACCCCGCCTGTTCGCACAGGTCGAGTTCTTCGCGGTGGATACGGAGTTGTCTCAGAAGTTTGACGAGCGGAGTTCCCCTGGTGCCGGGTCCCACGTAGTTTGTCACGGCGTGCAGACCGACGTCGTACTTGCGGCCCCCGAGTTTGTAGAAGCTGTTCAGACCGCCGATCACGGTGTGGCGCTCAAGAAGACAGACCTTTTTCCCAAAATGCGCCAGGCGGATGGCGGCGGCCATACCGGCCATTCCGGCGCCGATGATTATGACGTCGTAATGGGACTCCCCGGGTTTCTGTGGCGCGATATCCGGCATCCTCCAGGGTCCCTGAAAGAACCCGCCCTAACGGATTCCTTAAACGGACTGCTTTTCCTTGAATTTCGGCGTCAGGTACTCGGCGCAACTGTCGAGCGACGCCAACCTGGGATAATCCTCCTCCGGCACCTCGATACCGTGCTGTTTGCGCAATTCCATGACGATATCGAGAAAGTCCATTGAATCGAGGTCGAGCTGGTCGCGCAGCCGGACATCGTCCTTGATATCGCTCACGTCCTCATCGGGCGCGATATCCTCGATAATCATAACAACGATCTTCTTGCATTCTTCTTGAGTCATATAATCGGAAAAGGGATCATTCTATTCAACGTACCGTCCGGCAATCAAGACTGAATTAATACCGAGCATACCAAACGAATTGTTCAGGATCACGTCAACCCGCCGCCCGTCAAGGGGCTTCCCAAGAACGAGGTTGGGCACCTCGCATTTCGGGTCCAGGCGATCGACGTTGAGGCAGGGGTGAATCCTGCCGTCGTCGAAGGACGGCAGGTTTCCGGCAAGCTCCAGGGCACCCGCGGCGCCCATGGCGTGGCCGATGAACCCTTTCGTGTTGTTGACAAAGGTCTCCGGGCAATCCGCAAACACCTCGCGGATGGCCATGCATTCCTGCTCGTCGCCCAGCGGAGTCGCGGTCGCGTGGGTGTTGACCAGATCGACATCGGCGGGGTTGATCCCCGCCTTCTTGAGCGCCTGCCGCATGCAGACCGCCTGCTGGACCGAGTACGGCAAGACGTAATCCTTGGCGTCCGAGTTGAGCGCGTATCCGGCAATCTCCGCATAAATTTTCGCCCCTCGCGCCTTCGCGTCCTCCAGCCGCTCCACCGTGAACACGCAGCCGCCCTCGCTGACCACGATTCCGTTGCGGTCGCGGTCGAATGGCCGGCTTGCCTTCCGCGGATCCGCGTGGTGCGCGAGGGCCCCCTGGCTCTTGAATGCGGCGAAAATACCGAAGGTGTGAATGCTTTCGCTGACTCCCCCGGCGAGCACGAAGTCCACCTCCCCCAGACGCAGCATCTGCGCCGCCTGGATCAAACCGGCGTTCCCCGCCGCACAGGCCGCCCCAATGGTGTAATGGGGTCCGGTGATCTTCATGTTGATCGTCACCTCGCCGGCCGGGTTGTTGGCCACGGTACGGGGGTTGTGGTGGTGCGTCCAATACCGGGTGTCGTAGTCGAATTGCGAGATGTTGTAGATCTCGTTCTCGGTTTCGACGTTTCCGTGCTCGGTCACCCCCAGGTACACCCCGACCCGGTCCTTGTCCTGGCTCTGCCAATCCACCCCGCTGTCGCGGACGGCCTCCTGCGAACAGTAGATCGCAACGCTTCCGGCGCGCGTTCCGATGCGAAGGGACTTTTTTTTCTGGTACCGCAACGGATCGAAATGGCAGACCCCTGCGTGCACCGTACCCATGTAGCGGGTCTCGATGTTTTCAATGCCCGCCACCCCTTCGAGGAGGTTCTTTCGGAACTCCGGAAGATTGTCGCCATTTGGCGCGGTCAGGCCGATGCCTGTTATGACGATTCTGCTGTCGATCATGGAACGGAAATAAAAAGACGCACCCCCCATCGAAAGCCCCGGAACCCCTTTGGGTCAAGCAAGTGCGTCGAATATCCGGGGTGATTTTCGGCATTTTCGGCAAAAATCGTTCAAGGACCCCAAAATCACCCTCGAGAGCGCGACAAAACCGCACTCGCCCGGGACTCATTCCAGGATTGCGATCGAATGAATCGGGGTGGTTACGGGACAGTCACGCGCGGAACCGGAAAACACCCCGGCCAGGGGAATCGCCAACGGCGTCACCGCGACATCGTCTTTTAATCACGCCCGATTCCGCGTTCATCGGATCCGGTGGCTTACCCCGGCACGACCGAAAACGTGGTCCGCACCCCATCCTCGGGTCGGAATCCACGCCGGTACGCAATCCTTGCATATTGCCGGATTTCACCTATTCCCGCGCTCCGCACCCTTCCCGGCCCGGTCCCTGAAAGGCAACCGGACTACAAGAAGAAGAGACCGGAAACCCCTTTGCACGATTCGCGCTTATTTCCCGGCGTTGCCGGACCGGGGTTCGAAAGTGTCATCCGCATTCGTCCCCCCCTTCTCGACCCACCGGGCGGTCTCTCTGCCGAGATCCCGTGACGAGGCCAGCCCGAGCTTCCGTTTCATCTGTTCCTTGTGCGCATCGATCGTTTTGGGGCTGACATTCAATTCCGCTGCGATATCGGCCCGACCGAGTCCGCGGCCAAGCAATTCAAACACCTCCAACTCCCGGTCACTAAGAACGCTGAGAAGAGAGGTATTTTCCGGGTTTCTTCCAAAAAATCTGCAAAAAATGTCCCCGCTGACGAGCGGACTCAAATGATAATCTCCCTTCAAAGCACTGCGAATACCCTTCAGGAGCTCCACTGCACATTCTTTCTTCTGGATGTATGCCAAAGCCCCGGCCCGCAAGGCGCGCTCGGCGTATAAGGACTCGTCGTGCATCGAAAGCACAACCGCTGAAACCTCCGGGTACCTCGACTTGAGGTTCTTGATGAACTCGATCCCGTTGGTCCCGGGCAGCGAGATATCGACCAGTATGAGATCCGGCCATGCCTTCTCCACCATTGTCAAAGCGGTTCGCGCATCCGCCGCCTCCCCGCATACGGCCAGATCCGGTTCATGGTTGATTATTGCCTTCAATCCCTGCCTCATAACGGAATGGTCATCCAACAACAGGATCCGGCGTTTCCTCTTCGCACCGGTTGTCTTTTTCGTCGTGGATTTCCTTTTTGAGGCTCTCATTTCCCATCCCCCTCCTCTCCTGGAAACGTACACCAAACAATCGTACCGCCCGTTGGGCCGGAAACGAATTCAATGACTCCATCGGGCGTGAGAGCGCAAACCAGGAGGAGAAGGCCATCGGCGACTTCGCAACGCTGCCGGTTGCGGAGGCGCCGGTTCTCCGCCTCCAGAACGGCCAATTCCTTTCGGAGCGAAGCCCGGCTCGAAAATTTCGCAACAGACCCCTCCTTTCCCTCGCCTTTCCCAGCCGAAGAACCTTCAGTATCCCGGGTCGCCCGACCCGATTCGGGACCATCGAACCGGAAGTCTCGCAACTCCCGTTTCATAAGGTATTATAATGCGTAATATCACTAAATTCAATGAGATTCGGGTTCGATTTCCGGAAGATCAAACCGGATCTCGTAGAAATCATCGAGTTCGGAAATTTCAGGCGTCGCAGTCGTCCAGTCGGGAAACTTGCAATCCTCGCTGTAACGTTTGAGTTCGGCGACCGCAGAATCGAAAAACGCCTCCATATCCGAATCCCATTCCGGTAAAAACAGGTTGCGATAGATCATATCGATTCTCTTTTTCCATTAGGCTTGAGTCCGGCTATAAAAATTCATCCGGCTCGCGCGTAACCGTATCGGGAGGAAGCCGCAACGGTGGACGCGAAGGATTTCCAACCGCCCGCGATCCTGCCGGACCGCCCGCGATTCTTCGCGCGGAACCTCGCTGTCGTGTCCGTCACGGACGGTAAGCAAAATCATCGATACCGCGCCTCGCCGGGCGCAGGCTTATTCCGCTCCCCCACGCCAGTTTCCTTCCCCTCCGCCCCGTGGAGTGTTCTGCGAGCTGGACAGTTCCCCACTATGCAGAACCAGGACGAGAATCTCGTCGTGATAGGACGCCTGCCAACTTTCGTCCGCCACGCGGCACGGCAGGTCGATAAGCCGGCGAAACGGCCGGAGCCGGCGATCCTTCTCGCCAGGGCGACCCTCCCACCGAAGGCCCGACAACACCAGCAAGTCTTCCCCAATTTCGACGACGACCGATTCAGGTTCCAGACCGGGAATAAAAAAGCGAACCTCGCAGACGTCACCGCAACCTGAAATCACCGCCTCGGGGTAACTCCATCCCGAATGGCGCTCGCTCCCGCCCTCGACTACAGGTGAAGCCTCCTCATGCATCCGTTCCAATTCTCGCCGCGGACTCGGGAATAAACAATTTCTAAAGTTCATGTCGGCTTGGTTCTCCTTTCCGGTTGTAATTGCGTGGGTCGTCGGTTTGCTCGATTCGAATTATTCAGTCTTTCGTTGAAAAAATCCTTGCTGCCTCCGGCGCACGGTCGCCTCCGCTGCGACCGGAACGGTCTAACCGCCCGTCCGCAAAGAGCGCATCGCCGAGATCCGGCACCCGAGGTCACTTTCGCTTTCGCGAGCCTGTTTTCGTCCTCTTCCCCCGCTCTCGCCGGTTTGTTCCATTTCCGGCAAGCGGCGCGGCACGCAAGCGTTCTTCCGCCTGACGCCAATGAACGATCGAATCGCCTCCCCCCTCCATCTTCCAGATAAGATAGGCCTCCTCGGCAATCTGATCGTGCGTCGGATCGTTCGAAGATGATTTGCTTGATTTCATGCGTTCTCACCATCCAACGGAAGCGAAGCATTCAGGACTATTCACTTTCTGTGTTCGCGGATTGATTGACTTAATCAATACCAAAAAGCACATCCTGGTTCAATCGGGATGATTTCCGTCGCGACAATAGGAACAATTCCTAGAGGAGGCGCAGTCTCGATTTAGGTTGGCCCCGGAACATGAAATAAGTTACGGATGTGAGTTATGAGCCAAAACGTACTGGTGGTCGGTGGAGCCGGTTATATCGGCAGTCATTGCGTGAGGCAGCTTGTTCTCCACGGTCACAAGCCCGTAATCGTCGATAACCTCTCGTTCGGCCACCGCGAAGCGGTCCCCTCCGAGCTTCCGTTTTATTCCTGTGATCTGGGCGATATGAATGCCATGAAGGAGATCATCCGAAAGGAGGAAATCGACCTCGTCATGCACTTCGCCGCCTTCGCCTACGTCGGGGAATCGGTCGAGAAACCGTTGAAGTACTATTTCAACAATCTCGTCGCCACCCTGAACCTGCTGAAGATCATGGTGGAAAACGGCGTTAAAAAGTTCGTTTTCTCCTCCACCTGCGCGACCTACGGGGTGCCGCCGTCCCTCCCGATCACCGAGGACATGCCTCAACAGCCGATCAACCCGTACGGGCAGACGAAGCTCGACGTCGAAAACGCACTGAAGGCTATCGCGCACGCGCACGGACTCTCGTCGGCTTCATTTCGCTATTTCAACGCCGCCGGCGCGGCCGGTTACGGTAGTCTCGGAGAAGACCACGACCCGGAAACCCATCTCATCCCCCTCGTTTTTCAGGCGGTGCTGGGCCAGCGTGAAAACATCCGGATCTTCGGGACCGACTACGACACCCCGGACGGAACCTGCCTGCGGGATTACATCCACGTGAACGACCTGAGCCGGGCGCACATCGCCGCCTTCGACAAGCTGGAGAAACCCGGCCAAACGCTGTTCTACAATCTCGGAACCGGAACGCCGGCATCGGTTCGCGAGGTGATTGACACCGTCGCCCGCGTAACCGGCAAGGACGTTCCCGTGGTGGAGACCGGGCGCCGGGCGGGCGACCCGCCCGCGCTTTACGCCGATTCCTCGAAGGCCCGGAGTGAACTCGGGTGGGAACTGCAATACCCGGACCTCGAAGGCATCGTCGAAACCGCCTGGCGCTGGCACAAAGCCCACCCCCGCGGCTTTGGGAAGTGATCGCCGCCGGACGGGACTTACCGTTCGCAGTGTAATGAGTGGATTCTTTTACAACCTCGGGAAACGAGCCGCGCCCGCGGTCCTGCGAACGCGCTGGATCTATCGCTCCCTGACGGGAAGCGAGTCGGAGAGAATCAGGACCGAATACGGAATCGGGTGCTACCTCACCTATCTTCACACGCGCGACGGGAACCTCGACCGCACTCCGGAAACCGTCCGGTGGCTGAACGCCCATGCGAGCCATCTGGCCAGGGCGCTGGTTAACCGAGAGCGCACGTTCCAGGTCCGCTGCGTCACAGGACCGGAAGCCAACGCCTTCGCGCTGCCCGGCGGTTTCCTCTTTGTGTCCCGCGCTCTTCTGGATCTGGAATGAACCCCAAGCAACCGAAGCGAGAGAAACCATCCTCGAATGTCTATTCTTGACGAGGAACACTGAGTTCGAACAAGTGACAATTCCGGTCCTCGCGTTATTCTGCAGGATGGCCCCAGGCGTCGGCACCGCTGAAGAAAACGAACGCTCGGGGGGCGCCTCTTTTCGTTGGATCAAGGTCGGTGGATGGAAGGGAAAAACGTGCGCCCTGCGCTTGCGAAAGCGGGTTGTCTGGAAGCGGATCGATGAAGACACCGGTCCGCGCGGGCCGGCGGCAAAGATTATACTGGCCATCGGCGAGGGTCCTTTAGATTGTCGTGAACGTGGGTTCGAACAGCATGGATTTAAATCTGACCGGGCACTCGGCGGAGACGATTCCGCCGATTGATTTTCAGGGGGAGCTGAACGACGAGCAGTACGGCGCCGTCACCGCCGAACCCGGTCCCGCTCTCGTTCTGGCAGGAGCGGGATCGGGAAAAACCCGCACACTCACCTACCGCGTGGCGTTCCTTCTTTCGAAAGGAGTCTCTCCCGGAGAGATCCTCCTCCTGACCTTCACCAACAAGGCGGCCCGCGAGATGCTCCACCGTGTGGAAGAGCTGACGGGCGTGGCCGCGCGCCGGTTCTGGGGCGGAACATTTCACCACGTCGGACACCGCATCCTGCGCGTCCACGGGGAATCGGTCGGCTTGGGACGGGATTTCACGATCCTGGACCAATCCGACGCGGAATCGTTTATGGGCGACGTGGTCAGGGACAGGGACCCGTCCTTTTTCAAGGACAAAACCAATCCCCGCGCGCGTCAGCTCGGCGAGATCTTCAGCATGTCGCGGAACACCTGCCTTCCAGTTGACGAAAGCATCCGCCGCTTTCATCCCCAGCACGAGCGGCTTATCGGACGCATGATTCCCCTGTTCGAAACTTACATGGAGAACAAGCGAAAACAGCAGGTGGTCGATTACGACGACCTGCTCGAATACCTCGACAAGCTGCTCAGGGAAGACGCTGACGTCGCGCGTTATTACCAGGAGCGGTTCCGTCACGTGCTCGTTGACGAATACCAGGACACCAACACCCTCCAGGCCCGCATCGTCGATACGATCGGAATCCACCACCGGATCATGGCCGTGGGCGACGACGCCCAATGCATCTATTCCTGGCGCGGCGCCAACTACGAGAACATCGTCACCTTCCCCGAACGGCATTCCGGGACAGTGATTTACAAGATCGAGACGAATTACCGGAGCACTCCGGAGATCCTTAACCTCGCCAACCGGATTCTCATCGAACAGGCGCCGGCCGGCGGCTTCCACAAAGAGCTGCGGGCGTTTAGAGAAAGTCGCGCGCGTCCGTACATGGTTCAGACCCTCGATCCTCGCGAACAAACGCAGTTTATCATCAAACGAATCGAAGGGCTCGCGTCCGAAGGCTACAACCTCGCCGACATCGCCATTCTTTATCGCGCTCACTTCCAGGCGATGGACCTGCAAATGGAGCTTGCTAAAAGGAATATTCCTTTCCAGATCACCAGCGGCGTCCGTTTTTTTGAACAGGCGCACATCCGCGACCTGGTCGCTCAGCTTCGCTTCGCCTACAATCCCGGCGATCTCACGGCATTCCAGCGCACGGTGGGCCTTCTCCCGAAGGTCGGGCCGAAAACGGCTGTCCGGCTTCACGCACTCGGAACGAAAATCGCCGCGGAGAAGAATCTTCCGCTCATCGACGCCCTTCAGGGTGAACGGGTCCTGGCGAAAGTCCCCAAGGCGTGCGCCGACGAATGGCCGTCCCTGATGCAATCGCTCAAGGACGTCGCCGAATCGTGCCGGAACGACGACCCGTCCCGCACGGTCTCGCTGGCGGTCGAAGGCTGGTACGACGATTACCTGCGCGGCGCGTATTCAAACTTCTACAATCGCCAGGAAGATCTCCGGGGGCTGATCGGCTTCGCGGGCCGATTCGAAGACATGCAGGATATGCTCGCGCAACTCGTGCTGCTCAATTCCGAAACAAGCGACCGTTCGGTCGACCCCGATGCCGACGCTTTGCGCCTCACCACCGTACACCAGGCAAAGGGCCTCGAGTTTCCCGTTGTGTTTGTGATCGGATTGGCCGAAACCCTGTTCCCCCTGCGCCGGGCGGTGGAGGAAAACAACCTGGATGAAGAACGGCGCCTCTTTTACGTCAGTGTCACCCGTGCAAAGGACGAACTGTACATGTGCTTTCCGATGATGGGCGGTTCCAACGGTCCGCCGATTTCACTCAAACCGAGCCGGTTCCTGCAGGATCTGCCCACCCACCTGTACGAATCCCTGAAGATTCAGAGATCGCGCGTCTGGTAGCCGCGGAGAAACGCCGCCTCGCCGCCTTTCACCGAAAAGGGCCTGAGTTCTTGACAACAAGAACCATTAAACCATGATGCCTCAGGAGGTCCGGAATCCCGTACATGAAATCGACGTTCATTCCAAAGCAGCCATTCGACTTCCTGCTGCCGGTGTCGGCTGCCGGCCTTTTATTCGCTGTGGCTGGCACATCCCTCCCGGCCGTCCCTGAAGAGGAGCGACTCCCGAACATCCTTTTCATTTCCATCGATGACTTGAATAACGATCTGGGCATTCTCGGCGTCGCTCACGCGCAGACGCCTGCTCTCGACCAGTTCGCCGGGAAGGCGCGGTTGTTCACCCGACACTATGTCCAAGTTCCGACCTGCGGGGCTTCCAGGGCAGCCCTGCTGTCCGGGCTAAGACCATCCAGCGGAATGCACATCCGGAATCAGGCAATCCTCAACCTTCATGAAGAATGGGGCGAGCGCAACCTGCCCGGCTGGTTTCGGCAACACGGATATCGAACTCTGGCGTTAGGGAAAATCGGCCATTACCCGGGAGGCCTTGCCGGCGCCGATTGGGCGGAGGGTCCGGAGGAAATGCCCGGATTCTGGGACCGGATCTGGGTTCCCGACAGTCCATGGGAAACCCCTGAGGCAATGATGCATGGATACGCGAACGGCAAGCCGCGCGATCGGGGGGTCTCCCCTCCGATAGAAGCATATGATGGACCCGACACCGCCTATCCCGACGGCTGGGTGGCCAAAGAGGCAGTCGAGGTCCTGGAAGATTTGTCCCGGGATGATACCCCGTGGTTTTTCGCCGTTGGTTATTTTAAGCCGCATCTCCCGTTTGCGGCGCCCAAAAGGTGGTGGGACATTCATGATCCTGAAAATATTCCCGCACCGCCCAATCCCGAACGGGCGCCGCCCGGTCCATCCAGCTACCACCCCAGCGGGGAACTGATGAGCGCTTATGGGGGACACGATGGAAAGGATCCGCGAACGGATCCCGACTACGCACGGACGCTCCGCCATGGCTATGCCGCTTCGGTCTCCTATGTGGACGCACAGGTCGGCAAACTTCTCGACCAGGTGGATAACCTTGGCCTCGCCGACAACACAATTATTGTCATCTGGAGCGATCATGGATTCAGCCTCGGCTCCCATGAAACCTGGGCGAAACATTCGCTTTACGAGGAGGCGCTCCTGTGTCCCCTGATTATCCGGTATCCGGGGATGGATTATGAAGGCCGAAAAAGCTCCGCGATAGTCGAAACACTGGATATCTTTCCAACACTCATCGAGTTGAGCGGACTTCCGGAGCCGGATGGGCTGGATGGACGCAGCCTCGTTCCTCAACTCGTCGAGCCGGAAGCTCCTTCCGGCAAGCCGGCCCTGGCCTGGTGGCGCGGCGGACAAGTGACGGTTCGCGTGGACGATTGGCGGCTCATCGCGCATTTGAGCCGTGACGATACGGCATTCGAGCTTTTCGACTTTCGAGAACTGCCGTATGGCAAGCGAGCCTCCCCGGAAGACCACCCGGCCATCATGGAAAAATTGAGGGGACACCTGAAAGGAATCCCGACATTTGATATTCCGACATTGGATTGAAGGGGTTCCCGTCCCGTCCGGCCCGGGAATTTACGGATTAAGGTACGCCGCCGTCGCGTTTTTCAAGAAGGAGCCGAATCCTGATGAATACTGATGTTAAGGTAAGCTTTTCGCGAAGGAAGGATTTTGCCAGAGAGCAATCCGTCTTTATACTAGTGTAAATAACCAACCTGTACGATTATGCACGCCATGAAAAACCTGTACCTGGTCACGATGCATCTCACTGTTTTTTTAACCGCATTCAATTCCGCCGGAGGCGAAGCACGAATTGTGGAGGAGATCGAAGTCGATTACGTCTGGGCGGCGAACACCGTCTCGTTTGACTTGTACACTGCAGGCGAGAAGCAGTTCGTCGCCTATTACGACGAGAACCGCATGATGACCGTTGCGGCCCGGGAGATAGGAAGCGATCAATGGAAAAAGACGACGCTGCCGAATAAACTGGTCTGGGATTCACATAATTCTGTCGCAATCGCGGCCGATGAACACGGGTACCTTCATGTGAGCGGCAACATGCATGTCAATCCATTGACCTACTTTCGCAGTGAAAAGCCGTTTGATATTCATAGCTTTGTGGAAGTAAACAAAATGGTCGGAACCAATGAGGCCAGCGTCACTTACCCGAGATTCTTCACCCACAATGACGGCTCGCTTCTCTTCCGCTACCGTTCCGGGACATGTGGAAACGGAAATGTTCTGGTGAACCGTTTTTTGCCCGAAGAGGGAAAGTGGGAACGCTATCTCAAAAAACCGCTTTTCGAAGGCATCAACGAGAACGATGTCCGCGCCGCGTATCACAGATTTACCCGCGATTCGGACGGAAATTATCATTTCGTTTGGATATGGCGCTGGAACCCTCGGGTGGACACAACTCACCAGATCTGTTACGCCAAAACTTCCGACCTGATAAATTGGACAAATGCGGCCGGCGAACCTGTCCAACTGCCGTTTCGCCCGGATGACGAACGAGTGATTGTCGATCCGACTCCCGCCAAAGGAGGTATGCATAACGGTCGATATGAGATTATCCTCGACCAGGATGGTTCGCCGATTATCGGGTACATCAAATACGACGACGAAGGGCTGACGCAATTCTATCTGGCGCGATTCGAGGAGGGAGAATGGGTCTCCACGCAAATCAGCGATTGGGATTTTCGTTGGGAATTCTTCGGGGGCGGTGATCAAATGACGGTCGGGGGCGCGTTCAGTTTTGCCGGTCTCAGCGAAGAGGGTTTTGTCGTTATCGACTGGCGGACGGAAAAAGGAGATTCCGGTCGCTACGCAGTCGATTCGAAAACGTTCGAACATGCGGACGAAAGCGTGAATTTCACTGAAAAGTATCCGTCCGATATGCGTAGTCGTATGACTGATCGCCCCGGCCTCAACGTTAATATTGCCATGGACCAGGGGCGTCCATCAGACACCGAAACACGCTACGTGCTTAAATGGGAAGGCGGGCCAAGGAGCCATGGCCGGCACGCACCCGAGGTGATTCCGGAAGGACCGTTAAGCAAACTGGTTCTCCTTAAAGTCAGATAACCAAGCTCAACTACCGACACATTACACATATGCAACGAAGAACCTTTATCAAAACCTCGACCCTGGGGTGTGCCGGCATGTTCCTTGCACGCCCTTTCTCCTACGGAGAAGAGATCAGTCAAAATGGCGCCGAGCCGCCCGCCGACGACGCCTTTCGGCAAATGATCTCAGAACTGTTGAAGGATTGGTGTGATGGCATGCTCCGCGTGCAAATCAATGAGCCCGGCAATCCTGAGCTTCATGGAGCCCTCGGTTGCCCCTCCTGCGACTGGATTCATGGCCGCTGCATGGATGCGGTGTATCCATTTTTGCGAATGGCCCAACAGACCGGTGACGAAAAATACCTCGACGCGGGGATTTCCGTCTTTGAGTGGTCAAAGAACGTATCCATGCCCGACGGAAGCTGGACGGTGATACCAGACCCTACCTCATGGAGAGGAATCACCGTCTTCGGTGCGATCGCCTTGGCCGAAGCCCTGTATTACCACGGAAATTTGCTTGAATCAGCAATGCGCGACCAGTGGACCGAACGCCTCGGGCAGGCGGCGAATTACATTTATAAAACCTTTGATACAGCCTTCACCAATATCAACTACGCGGCCACTGGCGCCTACGCGTTGAACTTAATCGGGGAAATGTTGGACAAGCCCGAATACCTCGCTCGCAGCCGTGTGCTGGCGAATGAGGTACAGGCGTTTTTCACCGACCCTCACAAACTCCTCTTCGGCGAGGGAAGGCCCACCGACCGGAAAAGTGAACGGGGACACTACGGGGTCGATCTCGGGTATAATGTCGAAGAGTCGCTCAATGGCCTCGTGATGTATGCTCTACGTGAGAAAGACGAGGAGTTTCTCGCGCTCCTTAATCGGTCCCTCGAAAATCACCTTGAGTTCATACTCCCGGACGGAGGATGGGACAACAGTTGGGGAACCAGACAGTATAAATGGACCTACTGGGGAAGCCGCACCTGTGATGGGTGCCAACCCGCGTTCGGACTGATGGCGGATGTCAATCCCGCTTTCGGCGCAGCCGCCTATCGCAACACTCGCCTGCTGCGGCAATGCACTCACGATGGCCTCCTCTATGGCGGCCTGCACTACCGGACCCATGACCTTAAGCCGTGTGTCCACCACACATTCACTCATGCGAAACCGCTGGCTTACCTTCTCGATCACGGGAGCCACGTGCCGGTCATCAACGACGACGCCCCCTTGCCGCGCGCGATAAGCGACGGCGTCAAATATTTTCCCGAGATATCCGTTTGGCTTGCAGCCCGCGGCCCATGGCGGGCAACCGTATCCAGCTACGACTGGATCTACCGTCCCGGCGCTCAGCAGGCTTCGGGAGGATCGCTCGCGATGCTCTGGCACGAAACCACAGGCCCGATTATGACCGCCAGCATGGCGCGTTATATTGTGGTCGAATCGAATAATCAGCAGCCCAATCCCGATCCGGAGGATATCGCACTGACGCCGCGTCTGGAGACCATCCGCGACGGTAAATGGTACACCAATCTTTACGACCTGACCGCCGAGGTCGATTACACGGATGACAGCGAAGCCATTCTTTTTCATGTTACTACCCGGCTTCAGGACGAAGACAGGAACACCTTCGACCCGCTGTCTTCCAAATACGAGCTTACCTACCGGTTCGACAGCAGCCAAGTGGAGATTCGCGCCAAAGCCGTGAATACCGGGGCCAGGAACAATTCAACCGCTTTGGCTGTTCCGATCATCTCGCCTTCAGGAGAGAGGGTTTCGCAACCCTCATCGGATCGTATCGAAATCTTCAAACCGGGCGGAACTGTCGTCGTGGCAGCCAATGTGCCGCTCGAAATTAGAGATACCGAACGCGACAGATCCTTCAACATGGTTCCCGGCGTCCAAGCGGTGCCGATTCAAGCCATGCTTCCGGCCGATGGCACCGGCGAGGTAATCTGCACGATCACCGTCGCGAAATAATAAGCTGGATGCCGGGAACCTGCGAAATCAACGTTTATTACAATCAACGTTTGTTACTCGTCGCGAGCGATGATGTATTCACTCGCCGACGTCACCTCCCAATCGAACTTTTCGATCGCTTCTTTGTACTTGTCATCTCCGTACACGGAGGCGGCTGCGGTGACGATATGCGGCATGCGCGCGGTAGGAGCGTCCCACCCGACGATCTGTTCATAGGGCCAATCGTCCGGTCGATCAACATAAGGCAGGGCGAAATCCAGAGCCGCTTTGAATGCAGGCGATTCAGCGCTCGGATAGTGAAAAAGGTCGATTCCCAGCCGCTCGGCGATGATGCAAAGATTCGTCAAATGCCTTAGATTTCCGGTCGTGTAGTTCCAGCTCCTCGTCCGTCGTAATTCGGCAGGCATACGGCCGTCATCTTCGATTTGATCATCGAATCGTTCTTTCGTCACCGTCTCGATCCATTCCCGAGCCCAGTCATCGCGCCCGACAAACCTGCCGATGGACAGGATCTGCACGTCGTAGGAGGTGCCGTGATTATTTCCCATAGCCGCTTCACTTTGACCCTGGGGATGCTCAATCAGCCAATCAAGGTATTCCTCGTACCAGGAAATCAGGTCCGCCTCCACGTCGGAGGTATAACTCTCCGACCCCCGCAGGAGCCGAATTTTATCGACCAGAAACGCGTTTCTGCTCGTATCAATAATGCCAATGCCCCTCCCGGTACTTCTACCTGGAATCGCTTGCGCATAGCGCATGTGGGGGTTCATTTTCGTCTCCTCATCCAGGAACCAGACGCGGAGCAGTTTGACAGCATGCTCCGCGTACTTCTCGTCGTCCGTCAACGCGTAAGCGAGCCCCACGGCACTCACGTCACGAACGAGGTCCTGGAACGCATGGCGGTCGTTCGCTTCACGAAACTCAGGGTTTACCCGGCCATCACGGTGAACGTAGGGCAGACCGTCTTCAGTGTCGGGATTCGGCCACCAGTAGGGCCCCATGCTGTAAAAATCGTTAGGCGTCCAGTCTTCGTGAGGCCGCCCTTGAGGCGTTTGAAAAGTAACTGAATGAGTCTTGCCCTCCTCCAGCACGGCATCCGCATCCGCGATCGCCTGTTCGCGAGCCGCGCCAAGAGCGGAGTTCGCGGGAGCCGTTTTGAGCTCTTCCAGGCGGGTGGGACTCAGGTAAGAAAAATCGGTTGCCCCCAGAACAGGCGCTGAGTTGCAGACTGTAAAAACCAGGGCTATCGCCATTGAAAATTTCATATGATTCGTTCGAAAAACGCGCCCCGTTGTATTATTGGTTTGAGTATTCATAATCATGTCTATTTAATTAATCGTATCAGGATTTTGGTCGCCAGGTCAGTCCTTGTCAAGAGCGGGAGATCCAGCCCCCTCAGGATCCCCCACCATCTTGGTTCTCTCCATTAAAGATCGGCGTCCAATGCCTCCCCGCCAGCGTCAGCTCCGGTAATCTCCGCCAGAAGGTTGAAGAATGTGCGCTTGCGTTCCGAGCTGATCCGCCAGTTAGCAGGAACGCTCTGAAACCCCTCATCGAAGTCATCCCCGCTCTGTCGGAAATCGAAATATCCCCAGGAGGCATAATTCCGCACACAGGCGATGAAGTTATTGGTCGTTCCTTCCGATTCCCAGCCCTGTCTCCGCCATGGGCTGTCATCCTCGTTGTTTACGATCGGCCTCGGGTTGTCTCCAGCCATTTCACGGACGGTCTCCACCATCTCGACCATGCGCTCCGCTTCTCTTACCGAATTACCGTGTAGCAGAATATAGTCGGATACATCCACAACCGCCTGGCTTGGAATCCTGTTGCCTCTTAAACTGACGCTTACCGGCAAATCCAAGTTCAGTTCCGTCGCCCGTTGTTGGGCATGCACTATCAATTCCTCCGGACGGTCCTTGATGATCGGGTGGGATGAATACGCACCGTGCTCATGCTCGTTGGCAATCTCCAAAAGGACATTGGTATAGCCGCGGTCCGCGATCCAATCGACGGTGTTCGTCACAGCGTTTTTAACGGCCGCCTCATCCGTGAGACGCTGATCCTGGCCAAAGTAAAAAATTCCCAGCATAATCACCATGCCCAGCTCGTCGGCGCGGTCGATGATCTTTTCCAGCCTGCCCATGTATTCGGGACGCAGCGACCCGTCGCTTCGAATCGCCGAATTGTGCCATGGTTGCTCACGCGAGTATCCCTCCGGACTGCCACCCTGCAGATTCACCACCGCGCAAAGGAGCCCGTGTTTTCGCCATTCCGGCATGGCTTCGACAAATTCGC